>NZ_JADCLB010000021.1:0-63050 GCF_014982245.1 Enterobacter cloacae complex sp. P6RS | reverse complement strand
CCAACTGAGCTAACGACCCACTTTTATGCTGCTTTCACGTTGTTTGATATCCCGTGGCAACGGCGGCATATATTACTGATTTAAGAATTCTGCGCAACAAAAATTTCGATGAAGATCACTTAACTGCTTAGTAATCATGCTGCACGACCAGAAATAACGCGATTTCTGGTCATGCGATAATCATCCCATCGAATTCAGGCGTTTTTGCGCCTGCTTAGCACCTTCGGTGCCGGGGAATTTTGCGACCACCTGCTGATACACCGCTTTGGCTTTCGCCGTGTCGCCTTTGTCCTGCATGATCACGCCAACCTTAAACATCGCATCTGGCGCTTTCGGCGATTTCGGGTAATTTTTTACCACGGAGGCAAAATAAAACGCCGCATCGTCCTTTTTACCCTTGTTGTAATTCAACTGACCGAGCCAGTAATTCGCATTTGGCTGATAGGTTGAGTCAGGGTATTTCTTGATAAAGTTCTGAAACGCAGCGAGCGCGTCATCCTGACGAGATTTATCCTGCACCAGGGCAATGGCCGCATTGTAATCCGTATTCGCGTCACCGCTCTGTACAGGCGCTCCTGTTGAGGCTGAAGCATCAGCAGACGGCGCAGGCGCTGAGGTTGCCGCGCCGCTTTGATCGCCCGCTGCGGGTTGTGCTGCTGCACCGCCGCTGCTGAGGCTATCTATCTGCAATAAAATTTGCTTCTGACGTTCCACAACCTGGTTAAGCTGATACTGACTTTCCTGAATCTGACCACGGAGAGAGTCAATATCGTTTTGGTTATCGGAAAGTTGCTGCTGGAGTTGGGTTAAAAGCTGACTGTGAGCGTTAGAAATACGCTCGAGCTGAGTGACCCGGTCTTCTACCGAGCCTGAGCCGACACTACTGATTGGTGCCTGAGCAAAAGCGGCCCAGGGGGCCGCTATTCCAACCAGTAACGACAGACTCAACAGATGATGTCTGAAGTTACTGCTCATGCAATTCTCTTAGTAAACCAGTACGGCACGACGGTTTTTGGAGTAAGCCGCTTCGTCGTGACCCAGTACTGCAGGTTTTTCTTTACCGTAAGAAACGATGGAGATCTGGTCAGCAGAAACGCCTTTACCCTGCAGGTACATCTTAACGGCGTTAGCACGACGTTCACCCAGGGAGATGTTGTACTCTGGAGTACCACGTTCGTCCGCGTGACCTTCTACGGTGACTTTGTAAGATGGGTTGCTACGCAGGAAGTTAGCGTGAGCATCCAGCATCGCAGCGAAGTCAGAACGGATGTCGTATTTATCCAGATCGAAGTAAACGATGTTGTTCTGCTGCAGCTGCTGCATCTGAAGACGCGCTTGCTCTTCAGAAGACATGTTGCCATTGCCGTTCGCGTCCATACCGGTACCGGCACCCATCATGCCTTCGCCGCTCTGGTCATTGCTGGCGTTCTTGTTAGAAGAACACGCTGCGATTGCCATTACAGGCAGAGCGATCATCAGCCCCTTCAGCACTTTGTTCAGTTGCATTTCTATGATTCCTTTAGTAATCAATTAATTATTATTTACAGATACGGCGACCAGGCAGGTGATTTTACCTGTCCATCAGTGGCCGGAATACGCGCTTTGAAACGCCCATCTGTAGAAACCAGATTCAGCACAGATCCCATCCCCTGAGAAGAGCTGTAGATTACCATAGTGCCGTTAGGTGCCAGACTTGGCGTTTCATCCAGGAACGTTGACGACAGAACTTGAACGCCACCCGCTACCAGATCTTGTTTGGCAATGTGCTGCTGCCCACCGTTGGAGCTGACCATTACCATGAATTTACCGTCGCTGCTCACGTCTGCGTTCTGGTTCTGAGAGCCTTCCCAGGTGATACGCTGCGGAGCACCGCCGTTAATGTTCACTTTATAGATTTGTGGACGGCCTGCCTGGTCAGAAGTAAACGCCAGGTTTTGGCTGTCCGGGAACCATGATGGTTCAGTATTGTTGCTGCGACCGTCGGTCACCTGACGGATCTGGCCAGAGCCAATGTCCATCACGTACAGGTTCAGGCTACCGGTTTTAGACAGCGCAAACGCCAGTTTAGACCCATCTGGAGAGAAGGAAGGCGCACCGTTGTGACGTGGGAACGACGCTACCTGACGCACCGCACCGTTAGCCAGCGTCTGGATAACCAGCGCAGAACGACCACTTTCGAAGGTCACGTAGGCCAGCTTAGAACCGTCCGGAGACCAGGCTGGAGACATTAGCGGCTGTGAAGAGCGTTTCACCAGGAACTGGTTGTAACCGTCGTAGTCAGAGACGCGCAGCTCGTACGGGAACTGACCGCCGTTGGTCTGTACCACATATGCGATACGGGTACGGAACGCACCTTTAATACCGGTCAGCTTTTCGAATACCGCGTCGCTGGCCGCGTGTGCCGCGTAGCGCAGGTACTGTTTAGTGACCTTGTAAGAGTTCTGTGCCAGAACGGTACCCGGTGCACCGCCGGTATCCACCAGCTGCCAGGCCACGTTGTAAGAACCGTCCGGGTTAGGCGTAACCTGCCCCACCACCACGGCATCGATACCCAGCGCAGACCATGCAGCAGGCTGGACTTCCTGCGCACTGCCCGGCTGCTGCGGCAGACGAGAACGATCTAACGGGTTGAATTTACCGCTGTTACGCAGGTCAGCCGCCACGATGCCACCGGCATCTTCAGGTGCAGCGCCAGGACCGGCCCACTGGAACGGAACAACACCGATTGGGCGTGCCGAGTCCACCCCCTGGGTGATCTCGATACGTACTTCTGCGTGCAGGACTGCTGCCCACAGCATTAAAAAACTAAATGCTACACGTAATGCCTGCTTCATCATATCTCCCTTATCCAGGTAACCTTACCCACGATAATTTAGCAGAATGTTAACAAACTCAAATAGACAAAACTACCCGAACCCTGTGACTAAACCTGGTCTATTTTTCCCCGTTTGCACGGGGAAAATGTAACTTAAGGTTTGAAGTCCAGCGGCGCATTTTTGAAGACTTCGTAGACTGCCTGAGAAGGCGGTTTAGGCATCTTCGCCTGACGCGCTGCAGCCAGAGCCGCAGTACATAAAGCCGGGTCGCCACCTTCAGACTTAATATCAAGCAGCATGCCGTCCGGAGCCAGTTTTATACGCAGCGTACACGTTTTACCGGCATAGGAAGACGCATCGTAGAACCGGCTTTCAATCGCCGATTTAATCTGCGCGGCATAGCCGTTGATTTCAGCCCCTGTCGCACCGTTACTCTTAGTGTTACCACTTCCGGTCGGCGCTGCGTTGTTTCCTTTCGCGCCACCGCCCGTTTTCGGTGCATTCTTACCGGAGCTTAAATCCCCCAGCAGATCGTCAACCCCTGCAGCGGCCGCGGCTTTCTCAGCGGCAGCAGCCTTTTTAGCAGCCGCTTTTTCAGCAGCTGCTTTCTTATCGGCAGCGGCCTTCTCAGCTGCAGCTTTTTTATCAGCAGCGGCTTTTTCAGCGGCGGCAGCTTTTTCGGCAGCAGCCTTCTCAGCCGCAGCGGCTTTCTTCGCAGCCTCGGCAGCCGCTTTCTTCTCTGCGTCCTGAGCGGCTTTCTTCGCGGCTTCGGCTTCAGCTTTCTTCTGTGCGTCAGCAGCGGCTTTCTTCGCGGCTTCCGCCTCAGCTTTCTTCTGGGCATTCGCAGCGGCTTTCTTCGCGGCTTCGGCCTCAGCTTTCTTCTGGGCATCGGCAGCCGCTTTCTTCGCCGCTTCTGCCGCTAATTTTGCCTGGGCATCAGCCTGCGCTTTGGCATCCGCTGCGGCTTTTGCTGCCGCCTCTTCCGCCTGCTTTTGCTGTTCCTGCGCTTTCTTCGCGGCCTCTTCGGCTTGCTTCTGCTGTTCCGCCTGCGCTTTCGCGGCTTCCTGCGCCTGCAAACGTTCTTTCTCAAGCTGCTTCAAACGCTCCTGCTCGGCAGCCTGCTTTTCACGCAGCTCTTCCGCCTGCTGTTGCGCCTGTTTTTCACGCTGCTCTTCAGCCCGTTTGGCACTCGCCTT
Organism: Enterobacter cloacae complex sp. P6RS; assembly: GCF_014982245.1. Lineage (NCBI taxonomy): Bacteria > Pseudomonadati > Pseudomonadota > Gammaproteobacteria > Enterobacterales > Enterobacteriaceae > Enterobacter > Enterobacter cloacae complex sp. P6RS. The sequence continues at coordinate 59,038 of NZ_JADCLB010000021.1, read as the reverse complement.
CTGCTGTTGTTCGCGATTATAGTTTTGCACTACCGCACCGGGATCCACCATTACGGCGTCAATGGAAGACCCTCCACCGCCGCCTGCTGATGCATCAATATGCTCGTCGAACGAACTCCAGATCAGCGCTGCAAAAAGAATAACGTGCAGCACTGCGGAGACGATTATCGCTCGCTTAAGCTTGTCGTTCTGTTCGGTTGCCTTTGACACTATCGGTTCCCAAAAACTACGCGGATGATCAAATAGGTTGAGTCATTAAGCCAACAGACTTAACACCCGCACTATGTAGCAAGTTCAGCGCTTTAATAATTTCATCGTAGGGTACGTCTTTCGCGCCACCGATTAAGAAGACCGTTTTCGGATTTGACTCCAGGCGACGCTGCGCTTCGGCAATAACCTGCTCAGGTGGCAGCTGATCCATACGATCTTTCTCTACCACCACGCTGTACTGCCCTACGCCGGAAACTTCAATGATGACCGGAGGATCGTCATTGGTGCTCACCGCCTGTGATTCTGTCGCATCCGGCAGATCGACTTCCACACTCTGGGTAATGATGGGCGCTGTTGCCATGAAGATCAGCAGCAGTACCAGCAGAACGTCCAGCAGTGGCACGATATTGATTTCGGACTTGAGCTCGCGACGACCTCGTCCACGCGATCTGGCCATGGTTTACCCCTTGTTGCTCTCGGTGCTGGTAAACGCCTGACGGTGCAGAATCGCGGTGAACTCTTCCATAAAGTTGTCGTAGTTCAGTTCCAGTTTGTTCACGCGCTGGTTCAGACGGTTGTAAGCCATTACCGCCGGAATTGCCGCAAACAGACCGATAGCGGTCGCAATCAGTGCTTCAGCGATACCCGGTGCAACCATCTGCAACGTCGCCTGCTTCACCGCGCCCAGCGCGATAAAGGCGTGCATGATCCCCCACACGGTACCAAACAGACCGATATACGGGCTGATAGAACCCACGGTACCGAGGAAAGGAATGTGCGTTTCAAGATTTTCCAGCTCGCGGTTCATGGAGATACGCATCGCACGCGATGCCCCTTCCACGACGGCTTCCGGCGCATGATTGTTTGCCCGATGCAGACGAGCGAACTCTTTGAATCCGCTATAGAAAATTTGTTCGGAGCCGGTCAGATTTTCACGGCGTCCCTGGCTCTCCTGATACAGGCGAGAAAGTTCAATACCCGACCAGAACTTATCTTCAAATGCTTCCGCTTCACGGCCAGCAGCATTGAGGATACGCGTTCTCTGGATAATGATGGCCCAGGATGCGATTGAAAAACCAATCAAAATCAACATGATAAGTTTAACCAGAAGGCTTGCCTTCAGGAACAAATCAAGGATATTCATGTCAGTCACTGCTTAAACTCCGCGACAATAGACTTAGGAAGCGCACGAGGCTTCATTATGGTTGGATCAACACAAACAATCAGTACTTCAGCTGAGTTCAGTACGGTGTTCTCTGAGTTGACTATCCGCTGCGTGAAAACCAGTGAGGTCCCGCGCATTGATGTAATTTCTGTTTGGACTTCGAGCATATCGTCGAGTCTGGCAGGCGCAAAATACTCAAGCGTCATCTTGCGTACCACGAAGGCAACTCGCTCAGCCAACAGCACCTGTTGACTAAAGTGATGATGGCGCAGCATCTCTGTGCGTGCCCGTTCATAAAAAGCAACGTAGCTGGCGTGGTAAACCACACCACCGGCATCGGTATCTTCGTAATAGACACGAACCGGCCATCGAAACAGCGTTGTATTCACTTTACATCCCAGTAATGCAACAAAAGTTAGAGCTTTTAAACTTCGCTACTATACGCGCGGGAAAGATGGTTTGGAATGGGGGAAAGTAAACGGAGAGTAAATTTTTATGGGCTCGGGTAAGCCCATAACGTTAACGGACATTTCTTATTCAGAAGAAGAAGAAAATCAAACCGGCGAGAAGCACCAGATCGGCAATCAGCGGGCAAAAAATTCCCTGCCAGTGAACGGCTTTCGGACGAAAGCCCACGCCGTGGATCACCCCGGCACACACTGCCCACATGATGAGGAAGCCGTGCCAGATCTCAAGCTCGCTGGTCTTTGCCGCAAAGCGCGACGGGTCCCAGAAGATACAGCCTGCCAGCAGTAATGCCATCACTAAAGAAAGCGCCCGTAACGGGCGCTTATCCATTACCGCGTAAAGCTTCGCGATAATATTCATCAGTGTTTTTCTTCACCCGCTTTGGTCGCTTCGACGTGCTCAAGCGCCAGGGCAGTGATGACACCAAAAGCACAGGCAAGAAGCGTCCCTAAAATCCATGCGAAATACCACATATTCAGCTCCTTACTTAGTACATAGAGTGGCTGTTGCTTTCGATATGTTCTTTGGTGATACGACCGAACATTTTCCAGTAACACCAGATGGTGTATGCCAGAACAATCGGAACGAACACGCAAGCAACGTAAGTCATTAAGTTCAGCGTCATATGGCTGGAGGTTGCATCCCACATGGTCAGGCTAGCATTCAGCATGGTGCTGGATGGCATGACGAATGGGAACATGGCAATACCCGCCGTCAGGATGATGCACGCCAGCGTCAGTGAAGAGAACACGAACGCCAGAGCACCTTTCTCCAGACGAGACGTCAGCACGGTCAGCAGCGGCAGCAGCACGCCCAGAGCCGGGATCGCCCACAGCGCAGGGGTATTGTTGAAGTTCACCAGCCATGCACCAGCCTGACGCGCCACTTCTTTGGTCAGCGGGTTAGACGGTGCCGAGTGGTTAATCGCAGACGTCACCACGTAGCCATCAATACCGTACACCACCCACACGCCTGCCAGAGCGAAGCAAACCAGGGTCACCAGTGCCGCCACCTGAGCAGTAGCACGGGAACGCAGGTGCAGTTCACCCACAGTACGCATCTGCAGGTAAGTTGCGCCCTGAGTGATGATCATCGCCACGCTCACCACACCGGCCAGTAGGCCAAACGGATTCAGCAGCTGGAAGAAGTTACCGGTGTAGTAAAGACGCATGTATTCATCGAGGTGGAACGGTACGCCCTGCAGCAGGTTACCGAATGCCACGCCAATCACCAGCGGTGGAACGAAGCTACCAATGAAGATGCCCCAGTCCCACATGTTGCGCCAGCGGGTATCTTCAATCTTGGAACGGTAGTCGAAACCGACCGGACGGAAGAATAAAGAGGCCAGCACCAGAATCATCGCCACATAGAAGCCGGAGAACGCAGCCGCGTAGACCATCGGCCAGGCAGCGAACAGCGCGCCGCCTGCGGTGATCAGCCACACCTGGTTACCGTCCCAGTGAGGGGCGATGGAGTTAATCATGATTCGACGCTCGGTGTCATTACGACCGAGGAAACGGGTGAGCATCCCCACCCCCATGTCGAAACCATCCGTGACGGCGAAACCGATCAGCAGAACGCCAACCAGCAGCCACCAGATAAAACGCAATACTTCATAATCGATCATTTGATGACTCCTGTCTTAGCGTGCCGGCTGAGTAGTCACAGTGGACTGCTCGTAGTGATAGCGACCGGTTTTCAGGCTGCTTGGGCCAAGGCGCGCGAACTTGAACATCAGGAACAGTTCAGCCACCAGGAACAGGGTGTACAGACCACAGATCAGCAGCATGGAGAAGATCAGGTCGCCTGCCGTCAGGGAAGAGTTCGCGACCGCCGTTGGCAGCACCTCACCAATCGCCCATGGCTGACGGCCATACTCCGCTACAAACCAGCCGGATTCAATCGCGATCCACGGCAGTGGAATACCGTACAGCGCGGTGCGCAGCAGCCATTTTTTCTCGCCGATGCGGTTACGAATCACGGACCAGAAGGACGCCGCAATGATCAGCAGCATGATGATGCCGCAGCCCACCATGATGCGGAATGCGAAGTACAGTGGCGCAACGCGTGGAATCGAGTCTTTGGTCGCCATCTGAATCTGTGCTTCCGTCGCATCAGAAACGTTCGGGGTATAACGTTTCAGCAACAAACCGTAGCCCAGGTCTTTCTTCACGTCGTTAAATTGATCGCGAACGGCCTGATCGGTAGAGCCGGCACGCAGCTGTTCCAGCAGCGAGTAAGCCTTCATACCGTTACGGATACGCTCTTCGTGCTGAACCATCAGCTCCTTCAGACCCGTTACCTGCTTATCGACAGAACGGGTTGCGATGATACCCAGCGCGTAAGGAATTTGGATGGCGAAGCGGTTTTCCTGCGCGTCCTGATCGGGAATACCGAACAGCGTAAAGGCAGCAGGCGCCGGTTGGGTTTCCCATTCGGCTTCGATAGCGGCCAGTTTGGTTTTCTGCACGTCACCCATTTCGTAACCGGATTCATCACCCAGAACGATAACGGAGAGGATTGCAGCCATACCGAAGCTTGCAGCGATAGCAAAGGAGCGCTTGGCAAACGCGAAGTCACGACCGCGCAGCATATAGTAGGAGCTGATACCCAACACGAACATCGCGCCGCACACGTAGCCAGATGCCACGGTGTGAACAAATTTAACCTGAGCAACCGGGTTCAGGACCAGCTCGGCAAAGCTGACCATCTCCATACGCATGGTTTCGAAGTTGAAGTCAGACGCGATCGGGTTCTGCATCCAGCCGTTCGCCACCAGGATCCACAGCGCGGACAGGTTCGAACCTAATGCCACCAGCCAGGTTACGGCCATGTGCTGGACTTTACCCAGACGGTCCCAACCGAAGAAGAACAGACCTACAAAGGTGGATTCGAGGAAGAAGGCCATCAGGCCTTCAATGGCCAGCGGCGCACCGAAGATATCCCCTACATAGTGGGAATAGTAAGACCAGTTAGTCCCGAACTGGAACTCCATGGTCAAACCGGTTGCCACGCCCAGCGCGAAGTTGATACCGAACAACTTGCCCCAGAACTTGGTCATATCTTTATAAATCTGTTTGCCGGAGAGGACGTAAACTGTTTCCATAATTGCCAGCAGGAACGCCATACCGAGCGTCAGCGGCACAAACAGGAAGTGGTACATCGCGGTCAAGGCAAACTGTAAGCGCGACAGTTCGACTACGTCTAACATTATGACTCCTTGCTCATCGCATGAAGACTCCGAGAGTGAACCCCGTCAGAATGAGATTCACACGCATGCCCCAATACAAATTATTCGCATCCTGGTCGTCGTTATTACCCTGGAGAAGGATAAAAACGATGACGACAGGTTACAAATAGGTTAATAAAAAACTCAAATTGATCCCGCAAATATAATACGCTGCAAAACCCTTACAATAAACAGGTTTTTATTGAATCACATTTACGTTTTTCGACGGCGATCAATTTATAGCAAAATTACCACTTTTCGGCCATTTTGATCGGGGACAATTTAGCGCTTTTCGGCATCTTTTTCCAAGCATTAAACTTTGATTTAAATCAAAAACCGGTCTTGATGTTAATCATGTTTAGCTGCGGTGAGAATGGTAAAAACCATGTTAATGATATGTGCATGCAAAGATGCGATTGGTTATCGAAGACCAAAAAAAATATAAACAGAAGTGATTTTAATTAACGCGAGAGAAAAATGCCCTGTCGAAGCGGGACAAACAATAAGCGTAGCTGGGCCAGTTTATTTTTCCATTCTGTTTTTGCAACTCTTAGAAATTACATTTGATTTACTTTTATTATCCCGGAAGTTAACACCGAAGCGTGACTATTTAATGAAAAAAGGCCGCAAACTCTGCGGCCTTTTGATCGTGTCAGCGGTTTTCAGGCAAGAAGAATGCTGAAGGTTCGTGACTGTCCCGGTCTGAACGCCCCGACGATGCCCTCTTCTTCACAATTGTCTGTTATCCGTTCATTCATGTCCGTTTCGCAGCACCGTTTCACGGTCGGATCCACGGATAACGTCGCGTCACATGCGCTGGACTCGGAAGGGTTGAACAGACGAAGAATGAGCTCGTCTCGATCTTCAGCCTTTTTGAGCGTACTGAGCACGCATCCCGTGGGCGAAAGCGCCAGCAGGCTGTAGCTTTCCGGCGTGGTAAACGACGAGCGATTGAGCTTCATCGCGTCCCAGGGAATTTTGTTATAGCACTGCACCGGCGTTAACCACGATTTAGCCTGCTGCGCGACGCCCGCGTTTTCCGGCGTTCCACTGAAGCTGAAGAGGCTAAAGCGACAGCTTAACGAACCGCGCACCTGGGAGTCAGGAACAGGCATTTTGATTCCTGAAGGTCTACCGGGGCGCAACAGCAAATCTTCTTTGCCGAGTAACCCCACGCCGCGCAGCAGGGTCAGGGCAAAGGCTTTTTTATCCTCGCCTACTACTTCAAACTCGCGCAGCCCTTCGGTGAACAGCGCAAGCCCGTTTCGTTTTTCCTGCAGGACGGCATAGTTGAGTAAATTCCAGACGGGAACCGGCGCTTCTTTCCACCCCTCCTCCTGCCAGTTTTCCATCGCCGCATCCTGCACCGGACGAGTGAGGGTGCCAAACTGAGTATCCGCTAACACGCCCTGGGTTGTAAACGGCGTAGGGATCAGCACGCGAACGCGGTGGTCGTCAGCCTGATTATCCAGACGCACCGCCACATCAATACGCCTGCTGTGGTGGCTAAGCGTGATTTCAACCTCAGCGCCGAGAGACCCGTTTCGCTGACCCGCCGCGCGTTCGGCCAGATTAGCCGGTACCGCGATCTGATGGCGAATCACCGCCCTGCTCTGCCAGCCTTCGTGTATAACCTCGACCTGATGCTCGCCCTGCGCTGAAGTGAGTCTCCACTCTTCCCGCGAAGGCGAGTAGTCGTACTCATCGCCATCATCCGAACTCTCTTCGATTTCCAGCACCCGGTCATAAATCAGCCCGGTTTCTTTGTCGCGCAGGCGCAGCGTACCGTCGTTATTTAAATCAATCTGCCAGAAGGCGTTTTCGAGCAAGGATTCGGTGTTTATCACCGGAGAGATCACCTTCCCGGCCACGTTTGGCTCGATAAACAGCGTACGGTAGCCCATCGACGGCAGTATCTGGCTGAGCTGAATATAAAACTCCATAAACGGCTCATAATTACCGTAATGGACAATTTGCCGGTCAATGAGACCAGGGTCCAGCTCGCGCGCGCTGCGAATGAAATACGGGATCTCGTTGCCTTTATCATCCAACAGACGGAACTGGCTGGCGCGCAGTCGAATCGTGGTGTTCAACACCTCTTCACGCGGCCAGGGCATCAGGTTGAACATCACCAGTTTGTCGGCGTCGCTTTTCGGCATGTTGTCGACAATCTTGCGCATATAGAAACGCACCAGGTTATCTGCCATGTCTTCAGCCAGTTCAAAACGAGAGACAATCTCACGATGCACCTTGTCGCTGCAGCAGCAGCCGATGCTGTCGTGAGCGTGGTTTTTAAGGATCTCTTTCCACATCTTCTCCAGCAGGCCGTGGTGATAATCGAAGCCCAGCGTCCATGCAAGCGTCGCCAGCGGTTCGAGGATGTTGACAATTTTGTTCTCAATACGCGCATGGGCAATTTTGATATCCATGCGCGTGGAGCCGATTGTCCGGTGCACGCGCATGTATTTCCCGTCGATAAACTCCCCTTTCAGGGTCGCCAGTTCATCGCGGCGTGCCTCAATGTGGTCAAACACCTCTTCAAAGCGGCTCATTACAAATTGACGCTGCGGATAGATTTCACGCAGCTTATCCATCACGGAGAAAATGTTCTGCTGCAGCGGCATCTGATCGTGACCGTTGGGCAGCAAAATCTCTTTGGTGACGGAGGCCTTTTCCAGAACGTCGAAATAGCTGTCGAGCCGTTTTCGCAGCCCGGCTTCGTCCTCCGGTAAGTACTTACCAATCGCGTAGCCCAGCGGCAGCACCTGCGCCGTGACTTCACTGCCGTCCTGGCTCTGCCAGAGAAATTCGGTTTTATCGGTCCCGTGTCGTTCCGAGCAGCCGCGCCAGAACATCGTCCGGGTAATGCCAAATCCGTTATAGATATGCGGAAGCTGGCCGGACATACCAAACGAATCCGGCAGATAGCCGATCTTCATCGGCTCGCCGAACGCCATACAGTCCCGGATGCCGTACATCAGGTTGCGGACAATCGACTCGCCGCTGACAATCGTGGTATCGGTCTGGGTATACCAGGGGCCGATAATCAGTTTTCCGCGCTCCACCAGCGCCTTTACCCGCGCGCGGTTTTCGGGCACGACGGCAAAATAATCTTCCAGCACCGCCGTCTGGCCATCAAGGACGTAATATTTATACTCGTCGTCCTGCTCCAGGCGGGTCAGGATCTCTTCCATATTATTGACCAGAAGAATACGCGACTCTTCAGTGGTGAAGTACCACTCACGGTCCCAGTGCATATGCGGCGTGATATGAACGCGAGATACAGCTTTCATCTTCGTTTCCTGTTTTGTGAGTTTTTACGGTATGGCGTCTTCTGTGAGGTACTTGCCCTTTTTTACCGCCTGACGTCGCCAGAGCAGCAGAACAAACGTGGAGACAGCAGTCCCCGCCAGCGCCGCGCCAAACCAGCCCGCCGCCGCAACCACACCGCCCAACCCGGCATCGTGAAGTAAAAAGAGAGAGAAAATCCCGGCCCCCGGGGTAGACAACCCGATCCCCATCGCACCGACAGCCGCGCCTGTTACCATGGAGCCGAGCACAAATGAGCCAATGACGCGAAGCGGATCTTCAATCGCCATCGGGATCGCCCCTTCGGTAATCCCCGCGAGGCCGAGCAGCCAAGTCGATTTACCGGTTTCAATTTCAAACGGTTTAAACAGCTTCGGCGCCAGCATCGTCGACGCCGTCACGGTAAAGGCCGATACCATTTTGACGGAGGCAAAGATCGCGTAAGGACCATAAACGCCGTTCGCCATCGCCCCCAGGCAGAACGCATAAGAGGCTTTATTAACCGGGCCACCCAAATCGAATGAGCACATAAACCCGAGGATTGCCCCCAGAAGCAGCGCATTCGCGCCGGAGAGACCGTTAAGCCAGACGGTGAGCGTGTTATTGAGCCAGGCCACCGGTTCGCCAATCACAAACAGCATCAGGCTGCCCGCGCCCAGCACGCCAATCACCGGATAGAGATAAAAAGTCAGAAAGCCGTTGTAGCGGCTACTGAGCCGGATGTGGTTTTTCACCCAGCGCATCAGGTAGCCCGCGATCAGCCCGCCGACGATAGCGCCCAGAAAACCGGAGCCGATCATATTGGCAGCAAGACCGGCCGCAAAGCCCGGCGTCAGCGCGGGTTTATCCGCCAGCGAATACGCGGTATAGGCCGCCAGAACAGGTACCATCAGAATGCCGAGCATGCCGCCGCCAAGTTTGCGGTACATCCACAGCCACGAGTTTTCCTGGTCAAACAGGTGCTGCAGGCCCAGGATTTGCGCCAGCAGTACCGACACGGCCAGCACGGTACCGCCAGCGACGATCAGCGGCACCGCAAAAGAGATACCGCTGAGAAGTGCCTGCTTGAGTTCAGTTTTAACGCTCTTTTTCGTTTCGGTATCGACATGCACAGGACGCGCATCGGATGCAGGCTGCAGCGCCAGCGCGCGTTCAATCAGCGCTTCAGCATGGCGCAGAGGCTCCGCGACGGGCACGGAGATGGCGGGGATCCCCTGAAAACGCTCGCTCTCTTTGATCGCCACTTCTGCGGCAAAAATGCACGCTTTGGCCTCACGAAGCTGCTGCACGGTGATGCGCCCCTCAATGCCGTTTGCCCCCTGCTTTTCGACCACCACGTTGACGCCAAGCTTGCGTCCCGCTTTTTCCAGGTACTCTGCGGCCATATAGGTATGCGCGATCCCGGCCGGACAGGCGGTCACGCAGACGATTGTCGGGGCATTCAGCGCGACGCCTGCCTCTTCCATGTCAGGAGCAGCTTCAAGCGCAGCAAGCACGTCTTCCGCCGTGGTAGCAGCCATCACGCGCGCCCTGAGATCGTCATCCGCCAGGCGAGACGTCAGCTCCGTCAGCACCTGAATATGGGTTGAACCCGCTTCTGCTGGCGGAATGGCGAGCAGAAAAACCAGCTCAATCTCTTCCGGCCCGTCCACGCCTTCCCATGCAAGCGGTTCTCGCAGAGTTGCCACGGCAAAAGCCGCCTCCTTCACGACGGCTGATTTACCGTGAGGAACGGCCAGTCCTTCACCCAGCGCGGTCGGCCCAAGCGATTCCCGATGAAACACCTCCTCCAGAAACGCATCGGCATCAGCGATTTTGCCCAGCGCCACCAGCCGCGCCGTAAGCTGACGGATTGCCTCATCCCGGCGGGTAAACTGCGCCTGAACGCAAACAGCACGCGGATCGGTCAGAGTCGTCAGGTTCATAAAGATCCTCACCTATACAGAGTTATTGTCTGGGGAGGATTCTGGCAGACCTGATAATACATTTATGTGATCACTTTCACTAAAAGCCAAATTTGTATTTTAATTGTATTATTTACAAATCATCAGTTGAATGCATAATTCCCTGAAAAGGTATTAAGCAGGCGCGATAAAATGGGCAACAAACCGATGTATCGGCAAATAGCCGATGCGTTCCGCGAGAAAATCAACGCCGGGGAATTAAAACCCGGAGACGCGCTGCCGACGGAGTCCAGTCTTCAGGAGGCGTTTCGCGTCAGCCGCGTCACCGTGCGGCAGGCCCTGAAACTGCTCGCCGATGAGCAGATCATCGAAAGTATTCAGGGCAGCGGCTCTTATGTAAAAAAAGAGGAGCGCGTCAATTACGATATTTATCAGCTCACCGGCTTTTACGAAAAGCTGGCGGATCGTCATGTCGATACGCACAGTGATGTCAAAATTTTTGAAGTGGTGAAAGCCGATGCACGGCTGGCGGCAACATTAGCGGTTGGCGTGGAAGATAAGGTCTGGCACGTTAAGCGCGTGCGATTCATCAAGCAGAAGCCGGTGAACCTGGAGGAGACATGGATGCCGCTGGCCATGTTTCCCGACCTCACCTGGGAAGTGATGGAGAATTCGAAATATCACTACGTTGAGCAGATCAAAAAGCTGGTTATCGATCGCAGCGAGCAGGAGCTGATGCCGATCATGCCGTCAGAGGAGGCGATCGCCGCGCTGTCGCTCGATCCGGCAAAGCCGATCCTGGAAAAAGTCTCCCGCGGGTTCCTGAAGGACGGACGGGTGTTTGAATACAGCCGCAACGTGTTCAATACCGACGACTACAAGTTCACTCTCGTCGCCAGACGCAGGCAATAAAAAAGGCCGCTTTATAGCGGCCAACCATGTCGAAACGGACATTTTTATACTTCATCGCTCCCCGTTCGGGGAGCAGAGAGGACTTACTTAATGATGGATTTCAGTGCTTCGCCGATATCCGCCAGGCTGCGAACGGTCTTCACGCCTGCGGCTTCCAGCGCGGCAAACTTCTCATCAGCCGTACCTTTACCGCCGGCGATGATCGCGCCCGCGTGGCCCATACGCTTGCCTTTCGGCGCAGTCACACCCGCGATGTAGCCCACGACTGGCTTGGTCACGTGTTCTTTGATGTAAGCAGCCGCTTCTTCTTCCGCGCTACCGCCGATCTCACCGATCATCACGATCGCTTCGGTCTGCGGATCTTCCTGGAACAGCTTCAGGATGTCGATGAAGTTAGATCCCGGGATTGGGTCACCGCCGATGCCCACGCAGGTGGACTGGCCGAAGCCATAGTCGGTGGTCTGCTTAACCGCTTCATAGGTCAGGGTACCGGAACGGGAAACGATGCCCACTTTGCCCGGCTTGTGAATGTGGCCAGGCATGATGCCGATTTTGCATTCGCCCGGAGTGATCACGCCTGGGCAGTTCGGGCCGATCATGCGCACGCCTGCTTCGTCCAGCTTCACCTTCACGGTCAGCATATCCAGGGTCGGGATGCCTTCGGTGATGGTGATGATCAGCTTGATGCCTGCGTCGATCGCTTCCAGAATGGAGTCTTTGCAGAACGGTGCCGGAACGTAGATCACGGTCGCGGTTGCGCCCGTCGCTTCTACCGCTTCACGCACGGTGTTGAACACCGGCAGGCCCAGGTGCGTGGTGCCGCCTTTACCTGGCGTTACGCCGCCAACCATCTGCGTGCCGTAGGCAATCGCCTGTTCGGAGTGGAAAGTCCCCTGGCTACCGGTGAAGCCCTGGCAGATAACCTTGGTATCTTTATTAATTAAAACTGACATTATTTCCCCTCCACTGCGGCAACAACCTGCTGAGCTGCATCCGTCAGACTTTTCGCTGCAATAATATTCAGGCCGCTGTCAGCCAGTTTTTTCGCGCCGAGTTCAGCGTTGTTACCTTCCAGACGCACTACCACCGGAACGTTAACACCCACTTCTTCTACCGCACCGATGATGCCGTCAGCAATCAGGTCGCAACGGACGATGCCGCCGAAGATGTTAACCAGTACCGCTTTAACGTTGTCGTCAGAGAGGATGATTTTGAACGCTTCGGTTACGCGCTCTTTGGTTGCGCCACCGCCCACGTCGAGGAAGTTTGCCGGCTCACCGCCGTGCAGCTTAACGATGTCCATGGTGCCCATCGCCAGGCCCGCACCGTTAACCATGCAGCCGATGTTGCCATCCAGCGCCACGTAGTTCAGCTCCCACTGAGCAGCCTGTGCTTCACGCGGGTCTTCCTGAGACTGGTCGCGCATTTCGCGCAGATCCGGCTGGCGGAACAGCGCATTGCCGTCAGCGCCCAGCTTGCCGTCGAGGCAGATCAGGTCGCCCTGGGTGGTGATCACCAGCGGGTTGATCTCAATCAGCGCCAGATCGCGCTCAAGGAAGATAGTCGCCAGGCCCATGAAGATCTTGGTGAACTGCTGAACCAGCTTGCCTTCCAGACCCAGCTTGAACGCCAGCTCGCGACCCTGATAAGGCATTGGGCCCGCCAGCGGATCGATAGCCACTTTGTGGATCAGGTGCGGGGTCTCTTCCGCCACTTTTTCAATTTCCACGCCGCCTTCGGTAGACGCCATGAACACCACGCGACGGGAGCTACGGTCAACCACCGCGCCCAGGTACAGCTCTTTCGCGATGTCGGTCGCCGCTTCGACCAGGATCTGGTTAACCGGCTGGCCGTTCGCATCTGTCTGGTAGGTCACCAGACGCTTGCCGAGCCAATGTTCAGCAAACGCACGAATCTCTTCTTTGCTCTTAACAACCTTCACACCGCCCGCTTTACCACGGCCACCAGCGTGAACCTGACATTTAACTACCCACGGGCCGGAACCGATTTTAGATGCGGCTTCTTCTGCTTCACGCGGGGTAGTACAGGCATAACCCACCGGAGCCGGTAAGCCATACCGGGCAAACAGCTGTTTGGCCTGATATTCATGTAAGTTCATGTGTTCTATCCATCCTTCAGGGTAATCGTTATCTTCAAACCTGTAGACCGGCGCAGCGTGCGCCGGCCTACGGGGCAGGTGATGCTAAATCGTGACTAGACGTCCAGCAGCAGACGCGTTGGATCTTCCAGCAGCTCTTTAATGGCTACCAGGAAGCCCACGGACTCGCGGCCGTCGATCAGGCGGTGGTCGTAAGAGAGCGCCAGGTACATCATCGGCAGGATCTCAACTTTACCGTCAACCGCCATCGGGCGATCTTTAATGGCATGCATACCCAGGATCGCGCTCTGCGGCGGGTTAATGATCGGGGTAGACATCAGCGAGCCGAATACGCCGCCGTTGGTAATGGTGAAGTTACCGCCGGTCAGGTCGTCTACGGTCAGCTTGCCGTCGCGGCCTTTCACGGCCAGCTCTTTGATTTTCTTCTCGATGTCAGCCATACCCAGGGTATCTACATCACGCAGAACCGGGGTCACCAGGCCGCGTGGGGTAGAAACCGCCATGCTGACGTCGAAGTAGTTGTGGTAAACCACGTCATCGCCATCGATAGACGCGTTCACTTCCGGGTAGCGTTTCAGCGCTTCAACTACCGCCTTCACGTAGAAGGACATGAAGCCCAGACGGATACCGTGACGTTTTTCAAACGCGTCACCGTACTGCTTACGCAGGTCCATGATTGGCTTCATGTTCACTTCGTTGAAGGTGGTCAGCATCGCGGTAGAGTTTTTCGCTTCCAGCAGACGCTCGGCCACGCGCTTGCGCAGGCGCGTCATCGGTACGCGTTTTTCGCTGCGGGCACCCAGAGCAGGCTGTGCTGCCGGCGCGGCCACAGGGGCTTTCGCTTCCGCCTGAGCAGGCGCTTTCGCCAGGTGCTTGTCGATGTCTTCGCGGGTCAGGCGACCGCCCACACCGGTGCCTTTGATGGCTGCCGGGTCAAGGCTGTGTTCAGCCAGCAGGCGACGGATCGCCGGGCTGAGGGCGTCGTTAGACTGTTCTTCCAGAGACGCCTGCTGGCGCTGCGCTGGCGTAGAGGCTTTCTCTTCAGACTTCGCGCTGGACTCTTTGCCCGCGCTGTTGCCTTCACGCAGGCGACCCAGGATCTGACGAGAGGTGACGGTGGTGCCTTCATCTTCCAGCACCGCGTCCAGAACGCCATCCGCCGAAGCCGGTACTTCCAGTACCACTTTGTCAGTTTCGATTTCTACCAGCACTTCATCGCGCTTAACGGCATCGCCTGGTTTTTTGTGCCAGGTAGCGACGGTCGCATCTGCTACGGATTCAGGCAGGTCGGGAACAAGAATATCTACGCTACTCATTATGTATCCTTTAATTAATCGACGTTCAGCGCGTCATTGACCAGATCTTGTTGCTGCTTCTGGTGAACGGACATATACCCTACCGCCGGAGAGGCGGAGGCCGGGCGACCTGCATAGCGCAGGGCTGACCCAAATGGAATCACTTCACGGAAATGATGCTGGCTGCAGTACCATGCGCCCTGGTTGAGCGGCTCTTCCTGGCACCAGACAAAATCATGTACGTGAGCGTACTGTTTCAGCACTTCCTGCATCGCCTGATGCGGGAACGGATAAAGCTGTTCGATACGCACGATGGCGACATCTTTCTGATCGTTCTTACGGCGCTGTTCCAGCAGGTCGTAATAAACCTTACCAGAACACATCACCACACGCTTAACGGCCTGCGGATCCAGCTCGTCAATTTCACCGATGGCTGGCAGGAAGGTGCCGTTCGCCAGCTCTTCCAGGCTGGAGACCGCCAGCGGATGACGCAGCAGGGATTTCGGCGACATCACCACCAGCGGACGGCGCATACCGCGCAGCGCCTGACGACGCAGCATGTGGTACACCTGAGCCGGGGTGGACGGCACGCAGACCTGCATGTTCTGCTCGGCGCAGAGCTGCAGATAACGTTCCAGACGCGCGGAGGAGTGCTCCGGACCCTGGCCTTCATAACCGTGCGGCAGGAGCATCACCAGGCCACACATGCGGCCCCACTTCTGCTCGCCGGAGGAGATGAACTGGTCGATAACGACCTGCGCACCGTTGGCGAAGTCACCGAACTGCGCTTCCCAGATGGTCAGGGTGCGCGGTTCCGCAGTTGCGTAGCCGTATTCGAAGGCCAGTACCGCTTCTTCAGACAGCACGGAGTCCCAGACCTTGAACTGGCCCTGACCGTTATGCACGTGCTGCAGCGGAGTGTAGGTTGAACCGTTAGACTGGTTGTGAACCACTGCGTGACGGTGGAAGAAGGTCCCACGGCCCGCATCTTCACCGGACAGACGAACAGGGATCCCTTCGTCAACCAGCGTTGCGTAGGCCAGCGTTTCCGCCCCGCCCCAGTCGAACAGCTTCTCGCCTGCCGCCATGGACTGACGGTCGGCGTAGATTTTCGCCACGCGAGACTGCATCTCGATAGCGTCCGGCACGGTGCTGATGCGTTTAGCCAGCTCCTGCAGGCGCTTCATCTCAACCTTGTTCGGGTAGCTCTCATCCCACTCGTGGTTGAGGTACGGCGACCAGGTAAAGGAGTGCATGTTCATCGGACGCAGCTCTTTCACCACGCATTCACCCGCGTCCAGCGCGTCGCGGTAGAGGTTGACCATTTCGGTCGCATCCTCCAGCGTCGCCACCTTGTCGCTTTCCAGCTTGTCAGCATAGATTTTGCGCGGGGTCGGGTGTTTTTTGATTTTCTGGTACATCAGCGGCTGGGTTGCACTTGGCTCATCCGCTTCGTTGTGGCCGTGACGGCGGTAGCAGAAGAGGTCAATGAACACATCGCGCTTAAAGGTATTACGGAAGTCCAGCGCCAGACGGGTCACGAAAGCCACGGCTTCCGGGTCATCCGCGTTAACGTGGAAGATCGGCGCCTGTACCATCTTACCGATGTCGGTGCAGTACGGGGTAGAACGGGCATCCAGCGGGTTAGAGGTGGTGAAGCCCACCTGGTTGTTGATCACGATGCGAACGGTACCGCCCACTTCATAACCACGCGCTTTCGACATGTTCAGGGTTTCCTGAACCACGCCCTGCCCTGTGACCGCCGCATCACCGTGGATGGTGATTGGCAGCACTTTATTGCTGCTCGGCTCGTCCAGACGATCCAGACGCGCGCGCACGGAACCGATAACCACCGGGCTGACGATTTCCAGGTGTGACGGGTTAAACGCCAGCGCCAGGTGAACCAGACCGCCTTCGGTTTCGATATCTGACGAGAAGCCCATGTGGTACTTCACGTCGCCGGTGCCGAGGTGTTCTTTATGTTTGCCCGCGAATTCGTCGAACAGGTCCTGCGGTTTTTTACCCAGCACGTTGACCAGCACGTTCAGACGACCACGGTGCGCCATGCCGAGCACCACTTCACGGGTGCCGCTCTTGCCTGCGTGGCGAATCAGCTCTTTCAGCATCGGCACCAGCGCGTCGCCGCCTTCCAGCGAGAAGCGTTTTGCGCCCGGGAACTTCGCGCCCAGATAGCGCTCAAGCCCTTCCGCTGCGGTCAGTTCGCTGAGGAAGCGTTTCTTCTCGTCGGCCGAGAAGGTCGCGTGGCCCGCTACGGATTCGATGCGCTGCTGAATCCAGCGTTTCTCTTCGGTAGAGGTAATGTGCATATATTCCGCGCCGATGGAGCCGCAGTAGGTTTGCTTGAGCGCGTCAATCAGATCGCCCAGCTTCATCGTGTCTTTGCCGATGGCAAAGGAACCTACGTTAAAGCTTTCCTGGAAATCGGCCTCGGTCAGGTCGTGATACGCCGGATCGAGATCGGCCACACGTTCCTGCTGCCACAGTCCCAGCGGATCGAGATTCGCATGCTGGTGACCACGGAAGCGATAAGCGTTGATAAGCTGCAGGACTTTAACCTGCTTCGCATTGGTGTCAGGGTCGGAAATCGCAGAAGAGTAACGTGAGGCATCCTTCGCCAGACGACGGAAATAATCACGTGTTTTTGAATGGAATTGATCCGGTTTGACCCCTGTACCAGGCAACTGCTGGAACATGGAACGCCAGTTTGCGTCCACTGAGTCAGGATCGGTTAAGAAGTCTTCATAGAGCTGTTCTATCCAGCTCTGGTTGGCACCAGAGAGGTAAGAAGAGTCCAGCCAGGCTTTCATTGCGCCGTTCTGCATCGTGATCCCTTAAGCATTTTTATGCTTACTTTCGCCGTAGAAACTACCACGCACACCGCGTGTACGTGCCGGGGTTCACCTGCGAGCTCTTTTCATTTGGCCCGCGAAGGAACCTTTAGAAACTGTCTAGACTTCAGGGCAGTTTTTAAAGGTTTCTGCAATTTATTCCCTCTCCCTTTGGGAGAGGGTTAGGGTGAGGGGAACAGCGCTCCCCTCTCACTACTTACGCACTGCGCTGCAGCAGCATCGACTTAATATGGCCGATGGCGCGCGTCGGGTTCAGCCCCTTCGGACACACACTGACGCAGTTCATGATGCTATGGCAGCGGAATACGCTGAAAGCGTCACTCAGTCCTTCCAGACGGCTGTCGGTTTCGGTGTCGCGGCTGTCGATCAGGAAGCGATAGGCAGCCAGCAGACCGGCCGGGCCGATAAACTTGTCCGGATTCCACCAGAACGACGGGCAGGACGTTGAACAGCATGCGCAGAGAATACACTCGTACAGACCATCGAGTTTTTCACGCTGCTCAGGAGACTGTAAGTGCTCGCGAGCGGGTGGATTTTGCCCATTATTCAATAAGTAAGGCTTAATCTTCTCATATTGTGCATAGAATTGCCCCATGTCTACCACCAAATCACGCACGACCGGCAGGCCTGGCAGAGGACGGATAACAATTTTCTGACCAGGACGCTGCAGCGCTGAAATTGGCGTGATGCAGGCCAGGCCGTTTTTGCCGTTCATGTTCACACCGTCAGAGCCACATACCCCTTCACGGCAGGAGCGGCGGAACGACAGCGTAGGATCTTTCTCTTTCAGCTGGATTAAGGCATCCAGCAGCATCATGTCACGACCTTCTTCCGCTTCGAGGGTATAGTCCTGCATGCGCGGAGCGTCATCAACATCCGGGTTATAACGATAAACTGAGAATTCGAGTTTCATTATCCTGTCTCCGCATTAGTAAGTACGAATCTTCGGCGGGAACGCCGGACGCAGTTTCGGTTCCATGTTGACGTTACGACGCGTCATGGTTTCCGACTCTGGCAGATACAGGGAATGGCACAGCCAGTTTTCATCGTCACGATCCGGGAAGTCGAAGCGGCTATGGGCGCCACGGCTTTCGGTACGGAAGTTTGCCGACATCGCGGTTGCGAATGCGGTTTCCATCAGGTTATCCAGCTCCAGGCACTCAACGCGCTGGGTGTTGAACTCGCTGGAGGTGTCGTCCAGACGGGCATTTTTCAGACGCTCGCGGATCGCCTTCAGCTGCTCAAGGCCTTTGGCCATCGCATCGCCTTCGCGGAATACCGAGAAGTTGTGCTGCATGCACTCCTGCAGCGCTTTACGGATTTCCACCGGATCTTCGCCGTTACGGTTACCGTTCCAGCGGTTGAGGCGTTCAAGAGAGGCGTCGATTTCGTCGTCGGTTGCATCACGCAGCGCGCCCTGCTCGGCAATGGACTCCTGCAGATGCAGACCCACCGCACGACCAAATACCACCAGGTCCAGCAGGGAGTTGCCGCCCAGACGGTTGGCGCCGTGTACGGATACGCAGGCGATTTCGCCTACCGCGAACAGGCCAGGAATGACCACGTCTTCGCCCTGCTCGTTCACGGTCAGCGCCTGACCGGTCACTTTGGTCGGAATACCGCCCATCATATAGTGGCAGGTTGGGATAACCGGGATCGGCTCTTTCACCGGATCGACGTGCGCGAAGGTACGGGACAGTTCCAGGATGCCCGGCAGACGGGATTCCAGCACTTCTTTACCCAGATGGTCGAGCTTCAGCTTCGCGTGTGGACCCCATGGGCCATCGCAGCCGCGGCCTTCACGGATTTCGATCATGATGGAACGCGCCACCACGTCACGACCCGCCAGGTCTTTCGCATTCGGGGCATAACGCTCCATGAAGCGCTCGCCGTGTTTGTTCAGCAGGTAGCCACCTTCACCGCGGCAGCCTTCAGTGACCAGCACGCCCGCACCGGCGATACCGGTTGGGTGGAACTGCCACATCTCCATGTCCTGCACCGGTACGCCGGCGCGGATAGCCATACCGACACCGTCACCGGTGTTGATATGGGCGTTGGTGGTGGATTGGTAAATACGGCCTGCACCGCCGGTCGCCAGCACGGTCGCGCGGGCTTTGAAGTAAACCACTTCACCGGTTTCGATGCACAGTGCGGTACAGCCAACAATTGCGCCATCGGCGTTTTTCACCAGATCCAGCGCATACCACTCGGAGAAGATGGTGGTGTGGTTTTTCAGGTTCTGCTGATACAGGGTGTGCAGCAGTGCGTGACCGGTACGGTCAGCCGCCGCCGCGGTGCGTGCCGCCTGCTCGCCGCCGAAGTTTTTCGACTGGCCGCCAAACGGACGCTGATAGATGGTGCCATTTTCCAGACGGGAGAACGGCAGACCCATGTGATCCAGCTCCAGAATCGCTTCCGGGCCGGTTTTACACATATATTCGATGGCATCCTGGTCGCCGATGTAATCGGAACCTTTTACCGTGTCGTACATGTGCCATTCCCAGTTATCTTCATGGGAGTTACCCAGCGCAACGGTAATACCGCCCTGCGCGGACACAGTGTGGGAACGGGTCGGGAACACTTTAGAGAGCAGCGCACAGGTCTGGCCGCTCTGGGAAATTTGCAGTGCGGCGCGCATACCTGCGCCACCCGCACCAATCACAACAGCATCAAATTCTCTGACTGGCAGTTTCATTACACACCCCACACCACAACAAATCCATAAATGACGTAAACCAGCAGCGCAACAACAATAATCAGTTGCAGCGGAAGGCGAATCGCCAGCGGTTTAACGTAATCGGTCAACACCTGCCACATGCCGATCCAGGCATGGATAAGGATGGAGAACAGGGCCAGCAGGGTGAACACTTTGGTGAAGGCCGATCCGAAGAAACCACTCCAGATTTCCCACGTCAGCGTGCCGCTGGTCGCGAAGAAACCGATCATATAGATGATGTAAAGGGTGAGAACGATGGCGGTAGCACGGACCAGAATGAAGTCATGTACGCCGTTGCGTCCTAATGCGGAGGCGTTGCTTACCATACGAGAACTCCTGCGAGAAGTGAAAGCACGACAGTGATCACAAATGAAATGTTCGCGGTACGTTTCCCGGCCTCGAACGTCTCTTCCAGATAGCCAAAGTCCATCAGCATGTGGCGTACGCCGCCAACAACGTGATAGGCCAGCGCGGTGAGAATGCCCCACATGATAAATTTCACGAAGAAGCTATTCATGATGGCCGAGGCCTGGAGGAATCCTTCAGGGGAAGAGAGGCTGGTGCCCAGTAACCACAGCAAAATACCGACCGCCACAAACGTAATCACACCAGAAACACGGTGCAGAATGGACGCTATTGCTGTTACGGGGAACCGGATCGTTTTGAGATCCAGATTGACAGGTCTTTGTTTTTTCACATTTCTTATCATGAATAACGCCCACATGCTGTTCTTATTGTTTCCTTCCTCCGGACTGCGATGCGGGTCAAGCAGCGTTCCTTTTCTATAACTGCGCGTCATGCAAAACATTGCTTCCAAATGCTAAAACGACACGTTACAACGCTGGGTGGCTCGGGATTGCAGGGTGTTCCGGAGACCTGGCGGCAGTATAGGCCGTTCACAAAATCATTACAATTAACCTACATACAGTTTGTTGGGTTTTCTCTGGAACAGTGATCAGGGTCACGATAACAACATCTTTTTAATTTTTAATCATCTGATTTGACAAATGTTAAACAATATTGTTACAAACGTCATCAGAAAAGGCATATAATGCGCAAAAGTTATGAGGTCTCTCTTTCACCTGACAAATAGTTATGTAACAGTGTGATGGTATTGACCGAAGTTATCAGGACAGTTATTAGTGATATACAGGTTTGAATAATTCGGACTGCAAAAACGCTGATTTGCCGTTGTTTCACTGAAATTTCATTCGTTTACCTGCAAGGCGCCATAGCTCTGTACCCTGGTTACTCCTCGTGAGCTGAGCGGTAAGCCAAATAACAATCTGGTAACGGTGATTAACAGCTGAAGGCAAATCCGGTAAAAGCAGTCTTAAGCATAAGGCGCTAAGGAGACCGTAAATGGCTGATACAAAGGCAAAACTCACCCTAAATGGTGATGATGCTATTGAACTGGATGTGCTAAAAGGCACGCTCGGTCAGGATGTTATTGATATCCGTACGCTGGGTTCCAAAGGAGTATTTACCTTTGACCCTGGATTTACCTCTACCGCATCTTGCGAATCCAAAATCACCTACATTGACGGTGACGAAGGTATCCTGCTCCATCGCGGCTTCCCCATCGATCAGTTAGCCACCGAATCCAACTATCTGGAAGTGTGCTACATCCTGCTGAACGGCGAAAAGCCGACGCAGGCGCAGTACGATGAATTCAAAACCACCGTAACTCGTCACACCATGATCCATGAGCAGATTACCCGTCTGTTCCATGCGTTCCGTCGTGACTCTCACCCAATGGCGGTGATGTGCGGGATTACCGGTGCGCTGGCGGCGTTCTACCACGACTCACTTGACGTGAATAACCCGCGTCACCGTGATATCGCGGCGTTCCGCCTGCTGTCCAAAATGCCGACCATGGCGGCGATGTGCTACAAATACTCCATCGGCCAGCCGTTTGTGTACCCACGTAATGACCTCTCCTACGCCGGCAACTTCCTGCGCATGATGTTCTCCACGCCGTGCGAAGAGTATGAAGTAAATCCGGTGCTGGAACGCGCGATGGACCGTATTCTGATCCTGCACGCTGACCACGAGCAGAACGCCTCTACCTCTACCGTCCGTACCGCAGGCTCTTCAGGCGCGAACCCGTTCGCCTGTATCGCTGCGGGCATCGCCTCCCTGTGGGGACCGGCACACGGCGGCGCGAACGAAGCGGCGCTGAAGATGCTGGAAGAGATCAGCACCGTTGAGCACATTCCAGAGTTCGTGCGTCGCGCGAAAGACAAGAATGACTCCTTCCGCCTGATGGGCTTCGGTCACCGTGTTTACAAAAACTACGACCCGCGCGCAACCGTTATGCGTGAGACCTGCCATGAAGTGCTGAAAGAGCTGGGCACCAAAGACGATCTGCTGGAAGTGGCGATGGAGCTGGAACACATCGCGCTGAACGACCCGTACTTCATCGAGAAGAAACTCTACCCGAACGTCGATTTCTACTCTGGCATTATTCTGAAAGCGATGGGCATTCCGTCTTCCATGTTCACCGTGATCTTCGCCATGGCGCGTACCGTGGGCTGGATTGCGCACTGGAACGAAATGCACAGCGAAGGCATGAAAATCGCCCGTCCTCGTCAGCTGTACACCGGCTACGAGCAGCGTGATTTTAAGTCTGACCTGAAGCGCTAAAAGACGTTGGGTGCGGCCTGATGCCCTCACCCCGGCCCTCTCCCACATGGAGAGGGAGAAAACCTTAAAAACGGTAACCCTTGGGTTACCGTTTTACTTTTATTTCTGGCAGTGCGGGCACCAGTAAAAAGGTCTGGAAGAGAGCATAATCCTGTCGATAATCCCGCCGCACCGCTCGCACTTTTTTCCCGCCCGATGAAACACTTTGAACCGGAACAGCGCCCCGTGATGCTTGTTCTCATTCACCAGGCCGCGCGTGTTGTACGACAGCCGTGGAATGTCCAGCAGCGCGTGAGACAGCGCGTCCAGCTGTTCCTCGCTAAGCTGAGAGGCCTTGCGCTGAGGCGCCAGCCCCACTTGCCAAAGGATTTCCACCCGCAGATAGTTGCCTAATCCCGCAAGAAAAGCCTGATCGAGCAACAATCCGGAAAACTGGCGGTTGCGGAATTTGGGCGATAACAGTCGGGCCTTCACGTCGCTCGCCGTCAGGCGCATGTCCAGCACGTCCGGCCCGACGCGCTGTAAGAACGGATGCGTCAGCAGCTGCTCCGGCGTTAACATTTCGATATCTGAGGCGCTGTAGAGCAGGATCGCTTTCTCCGCCGTTTGTAACCGGACGCGCAGCACGCGCGTCGTTTGCGGCTGCTCGTCCGCATCGACTACACGCCACACACCGTAGAGCTGGTTATGGCTATATAACGTCAGGTTATGGGAAAAATGCGTGAGCAACGCTTTGCCGCGCGTTTCAATGTGGGTCACCGTCTGTCCCACCAGCTCTGTTTCAAACGGCTTAAGTTGAGGAAAGGCAAACCAGACATCGGTCAGGGGTTTGCCCTTTATCGCCGCCTCCAGGCTATCCGCCGCGCGGCGGATCTCCGGACCTTCAGGCATGTCATTGTCCTTTTATAATCAATCTGCGCTGACGAGAATGCCCTCTTTAGAGAACGCCGCCCGCAGGCGTCGCGCAAACTGGAGCGCATGCTCCCCGTCGCCGTGTAAACACACCGTATCGGCCTGAACATTTGCGAATGTTCCATCCACGGCGGTCACCCGCCCGAAGCGCACCATCGCCAGCGTCTGCGCCAGCGCTTTATTTTCGTCAGTAATCAGCGCACCGGCCTGCGTGCGCGGCACCAGGCTGCCGTCCGGCATGTATCCCCGATCGGCAAAGACTTCCTGCCGCGTCGTCAGCCCCAGCCGTTCTCCGGCACGAATAAGCTCGCTACCCGCCAGGCCAACCAGAATCAGCTGCGGATTGCAGTCCCGCACCGCGCGGGCAATCGCCTCCGCCAGCGCCGGGTCTTTCGCTGCCTGGTTATAGAGCATGCCGTGCGGTTTGACGTGACGCAGCACGCCATGCTCAGCGCGCGCTATCGCCTCCAGCGCGCCGATTTGGTAGAGCACCTGAGCGTAGACCGTCTCAGGGGGCAGATCCATCGCCGTACGGCCAAAGTTCTCCCGGTCCGGGAAGCTCGGGTGAGCGCCAATCGCCACGCCGTTTTTAATGGCATTACGCACGCTCTCCAGCATGGTTTGCGCATCGCCCGCGTGAAAACCGCAGGCGATATTGACCGAGGAGACCAGGGTCATCAGTTCCGCATCGGCGCTGCTGCCTTCCCCCAGATCGGCGTTTAAATCAATCTTTACCATCAAGCCTCCACGCCAGCTGTTCGAGATAGCGCTGCCGATCCTGCCGGGCCTTTAGCGCCTCCTCCAGCGTACACTGCACAAAATGAATCGGCTGACCGAGAGGGATTTGAGCCAGATGGTAGCGATCCGCTTCAATAATGCAGGCAATACGCGGATAGCCGCCGGTAGTTTGCGCGTCGTTCATCAGTACGATGGGCTGCCCGTTGCCCGGCACCTGAATCACCCCTGGCAGCAGCCCGTGGGAAAGCAGCTCCCGGTCAGTCGTGCGGGTCAGCGGCTGCCCCTGAAGCCGGTAACCCATACGGTTACTCTGCGGGCTGATTTTCCACGGCGAACGCCAGAAAGACTCTTTTGAGGCTTCATCAAACTCCTGATATTCCGGTCCCGGCAAGGCGCGGATCACGTTCCCCCACAGCAGCTGCTTCACGCCCTGCGTGGTGGTGAAATGGCGCGCTGATGGCTTAATCGCAATACGATCGCCGTCGCGCAGCAGCCGTCCCTCATGGCCGCCCATTCCCGCTTTCTGGTCGGTGCTGGACGACCCCAACACCTCCGGCACGTCGATGCCCCCCGCCACGGCAAGATAGCTGCGCACGCCGTGCAGAGGACGCTTAAGCGTCAGACGCTGCCCGGCTTTCGCCCGCAATCGCCAGCCGGTCCACACCGCTTTGCCGTCCAGCGTCGCGTCACAGCCCGCGCCGGTTAAGGCGAACCAGGTCTCCTCACCAAATTCAATAACGCACTGACCCAGCGTAATTTCTAACGCCGCCGTGCTGCCCGCGTTGCCTACCAGCAGGTTGGCAATCTCCAGCGAAGGACGATCGAGCGCACCGCAGTAGCTCACGCCGGACTGGCGCATGCCAAAGCGTCCGGCATCCTGAACGGAGGTATAAAGCCCCGCGCGAATAAGCGTTAACATACCCCCTCCTTCTGCGGGATAAAGCGCAGAGTATCACCCGGACGCAGGAGGATCGGTGCCTCCTGCCCCGGTTTAAATAGTGGCATAGAGGTGTGCCCGATAAGCTGCCAGCCGCCCGGTGAAGTAAGCGGATAAACTCCGGTTTGTTCACCGCCAATTGCCACCGTTCCTGCGGGAACGCTCAGGCGCGGCTCAGCCCGACGCGGGGTATGCAGCCGGGGAGATAATCCGCCCAGATACGGAAAGCCCGGCTGAAAACCCAGAAACCAGACGACGTAATCCACCGAGCTGTGCAACTCCACAACCTGCTTTACTGTTAATCCACAGTGTTCGGCCACCACGCCAAGGTCAGGGCCACCTTTGCCGCCATAGACAACCGGGATCTCAATCGCCCGCGACTCTGGCTCCAGCGCCTCGCTCTCTTCCCACCAGCGCTGCAGACGCTCAATGGCATCCAGCGCCCCGGTGTGCGGATCGCGTAGCACCACGGTGATATTATTCATACCCGGAATAGCTTCAACCACGCCGGGTAGCTCGGGCAGTCGCTGAGCCAGGCGCCAGATACGCTTTTGCGTGGCAAGCGTCACGGGAGGCTCAAGCTCCAGAACTACCGCGGTTTCACCTAGAAGATAACAACGCGCTCGCTGCACTTAACTACCTCTCATCAGGCCGGATTAGGAATATCAATAAAGGTCACATCCAGATCGGTATTTTCCGTCAGCCACTCGCTGAGGGCGCGAATACCGCCGCGCTCGGTAGCGTGGTGGCCTGCCGCGTAAAAATGCAGCCCCTGCTCGCGGGCAGAGTGAACCGTCTGTTCGGAGACTTCGCCGGTAATAAACGCATCAACACCAAAGCGCGCGGCGCTGTCGATAAAGCCCTGGCCGCCGCCGGTACACCACGCCACGCGCTTCACGGTATCCGGCCCGGTATCTCCGCACCACAGCGGACGACGCCCCAGCCGCGCTTCGATCCACGATGCCAGCTCCAGCCCCGGTACCGGCATCGACAGTTCGCCCCACGGCACCAGCGGCTCGATTTCACCCATCACGGTAATCCCTAACAGCTGTGCCAGCTGGACGTTATTTCCCAGTTCAGGATGCGCATCCAGCGGCAGATGGTAACCGTACAGGTTGATATCATTCGACAGCAGCGTTTTGAGGCGGTTGCGCTTCATGCCGCGGATAATCGGCGATTCGTTTTTCCAGAAGTAACCGTGATGGACAATCACCGCGTCGGCTTCCTGACGCACCGCCTCATCCAGCAGCGCCTGGCTTGCCGTCACGCCGGTGATGATTTTCTGCACCGTTTCGCGCCCTTCGACCTGCAGGCCATTCGGGCCATAGTCGCTAAAGGAGGCGGTATTAAGTTTTTCGTTAATCAGGCGTTCCAGTTCACTGTTTTTCATCATCATTCTCTCAAACTTTTCGTGCGGCTTCGTACGCCGCCAGCGTGGCGACGCGCGCCTGTTTATGGTCGACAATCGGGCGGGGATAATCGAGCTTTACGCCCTGTTTATCCGCCCATGCCCACGGGTCATGGATCGCTTTTTCAGGAACGTTCCTGAGCGCGGGCAACCAGCGGCGAATAAAGTCGCCGTTGGCATCAAATTTTTGCCCCTGAGTGGTCGGATTAAAAATCCTGAAATAGGGAGCCGCATCGGTGCCGGTAGAGGCCGCCCACTGCCAGCCACCGTTATTCGCAGCCAGATCGCCATCGATCAGCTGAGAAATAAAATAGCGCTCTCCGATTCGCCAGTCGATAAGCAGATCTTTCACCAGGAAGCTCGCGGTAATCATTCGCAGACGATTGTGCATCCACCCGGTTTCATTTAGCTGGCGCATAGCGGCGTCCACTATCGGATAGCCCGTCTCCCCTTTTTGCCAGGCCTGTAAAAGTGCCTCATCGTGCTGCCATTTTACGCTGTCGGTCCACGGAATGAACGGACGATGCTTACAGAGACTGGGATGGTACGTCATCAGATGGCGGTAGAATTCACGCCAGATAAGTTCGTTCAGCCACACCGAGCCCGCACCACCGTCCAGCGCCTGCGGCTGTTCGGCCAGAAGACGATGCAAACACTGGCGAGGGGAGAGCACGCCCAGCGCCAGGCAGGCCGATAATCGGCTTGTCCCTTCAATTGCCGGGAAATCCCTGCGCGCGTCGTATTCTCCCGCGCCCTGCCTGCAAAACTGGCGCAGCTTCGCAATAGCGGCCTTCTCACTGGCAGGGAACAGAAGTTCATCAAATGCCCGTTGGGGATAGTTGAACGTTAATTCGGGGAGATCGGTTATAGCCTCTCCTCTGGCGGCGGGCGCGGGTACGCACTCCGGCAGCGCCTCTTTCAGGCGCTTAACAAAAGCATTTTTAAACGGCGTAAACACTTTATACATTTCGTGACCGCCGGTCATAACGCTGCCCGGAGCCAGCATCACGCTGTCATCAAATCCCTCACATACCACTTCTCCCAGCATTTTCTCCAGCTGGCGGTCCCGCTGTTGTTCGTTCAGTTCGTACTGGTAGTTATAAAAAAGATGCGTGACGCCGTTATGCTGGCATATCTCCTGCAACATATGAAGCTGCGCGGTAAAATCGCTGACCTCTTTGTAGATCAGCGGAATGCCTTTCTCGGCAAGCGCGTGCTGCAGTTCGTTCAGGTGTGATTTGAGGTAAGCCGCCTGCCGTGGAGCCATATCATGCTGCTGCCACTGCTCAGGCGTGGCGATAAATAGCGCCAGTACGCTGGCGTCATCAGAGCGGCAGGCTGCCGCGAGAGCGATGTTGTCATGTACGCGCAAATCCGCGCGAAACCAAACCAGATGGGTGGGCATAAAACTCCAGGCTATTGTCCATTATGTCCATAAGGGCATGCCGTACAAGGAAAAAGCATGCATTGAACTACTTTGCCATGAAGTGTAGACGGGATGAAATAAAAAAGGCCGCCCGGGGCGGCCTTAACGCTACTTGTCCTGCGCTATCGTGGTTAAAGCGACAAACGCATTAGGTTCATCACTCGTTACAACGAGTACGCTGGCGACAATGAACGCGATGCATATATAGCGTTTCACTATGCGGTCCCTGCTGCTAACCGCTCCACCGTTCACCACCGGTGATAAATCGGTGGACACAAGCTCTGTGTGGAGCCTGACTTACGGTTGTTGTAACACCTCTCCCGGGACCGGTGCCCATTTGCGAGATGGCGGAAAGGGACGCAGCATGGTAAACATCACGTGAGCAAAACGTAACCCATTGAACCTGATATTAAGAATATATTTAGGATTGAGGCAGTTGCTTATTCAACCAGCAGACGTATGCTTATAAGCCTCTGTGTGAGAGCTTGAAAAAACCACCCAACGGACCGCGAATCCCGAGGGACAAAAAAACCGCCATATTGCTATTGGCGGTTTTTTTTATGGCTACGCGTCAGCGTTGTATCAATAGAAATCGCAGGTCGCTTTCTCTGCCTGATCCATCCACACCGGCTTCTCGCTGGTTTTCGCCCAGACGCGGTGCAGATAGCTGTAAAAACGCGCGCGATCTTTCCAGAACAACATCACCGGCAGGGCCAGCACGCCAGCCACTACGGCGAAAGTGCGACGCATGAACACGATATGAGCCGGATACTCTTTATAAAGATCCATATTTTTCTCCCCTGTAGTTGGCCGGAAACCTTCTCCGGAAAATGTGAAATCTGTGACCTGGATAAAATAATATCGCTTTGCGTGTAATTTTACTACTCATCCGACCACTTATTTTTATCCATTTATTGAATATTTACATTCACGCCGTAATTAAGTTACAAAAAAGTTAACAATTTACTTACCAATAGTTAAATTGTGGGCTTTGCCATTTTTATACTTTTTTTACACCCACCCTTCTGATTTTTGCGAAATCTTTGCGCCATAAATCCTACCGTTAGCACAACAACAAAAGTCACCCGGAGGTGGATTGTGAGTGCAGGTCTTATTGCCGGCATCGTGCTGGTGTTCCTGTTATTGGGTTATCTGGTCTATGCCCTGATTAACGCGGAGGCATTCTGATGGCTGCTCAGGCGTTTTTGCTTATTGCCAGCTTCTTAGTGGTATTGTTCGTTCTGGCAAGACCGCTGGGAACGGGACTGGCGCGATTGATCAACAACGTCCCCCTGCCCGGCACGGGAGGCGTTGAAAAAGGGATCTGGCGCGTACTGGGTATAGACGATCGGGAGATGAACTGGCGTGACTATCTGATCGCCATTCTGCTGCTGAACATCGTTGGGCTCATTGCACTTTTTGCCATGCTGATGCTGCAGGGTAGCCTGCCGCTGAATCCGCAACGGTTACCGGGCCTGTCCTGGCACCTGGCGCTGAATACGGCAGTCAGTTTTGTTACCAACACCAACTGGCAGTCCTATGCCGGTGAAACCACGCTGAGCTATTTCAGCCAGATGGCTGGATTAACCGTGCAGAACTTCCTCTCTGCCGCCAGCGGTATCGCGGTAATTTTCGCGCTGACGCGCGCGTTTGCACGTCAGAAAATCGGTACCCTGGGTAACGCCTGGGTGGATCTGACGCGCATTACGCTGTGGATCCTGCTGCCGATTGCGCTGCTTATCGCGCTGTTCTTTATTCAGCAGGGCACTCTGCAAAACCTGCTGCCTTACGCCCCGTATACTTCGCTTGAAGGAGCAAAACAGATCCTGCCGATGGGGCCAGTGGCGTCGCAGGAAGCCATCAAGATGCTCGGCACCAACGGCGGCGGCTTCTTCAACGCCAACTCGTCGCATCCGTTTGAAAACCCTACCGCCTTGACCAATTTTGTGCAGATGCTGGCGATCTTCCTGATCCCCGCCGCGCTCTGTTTCGCCTTTGGTGATGTGGTCAACGATCGCCGTCAGGGCCGCACACTGCTCTGGACCATGTCGCTGATCTTCGTGGTCTGCGTGGCGCTGGTGATGTGGGCTGAATGGAGCGGCAACCCCCATTTCATGCAGCTTGGGGCGAACAGCACTATTAATATGGAAGGCAAAGAGAGCCGCTTCGGCATTCTTGCCAGTAGCCTTTATGCAGTCGTCACCACAGCAGCCTCGTGCGGGGCGGTAAACGCCATGCATGACTCTTTCACCGCGCTGGGCGGCATGATCCCGATGTGGCTGATGCAGATCGGCGAGGTGGTGTTTGGCGGCGTGGGCTCCGGTCTTTACGGCATGCTCCTGTTCGTGCTGCTGGCGGTGTTTATTGCCGGTCTGATGATTGGCCGCACCCCGGAATACCTCGGTAAAAAAATCGACGTTCGCGAGATGAAATTAACCGCACTGGCGATTCTGGTCACCCCGGCGCTTGTGCTGCTCGGCACCGCGCTGGCCCTGATGACCGAAGCAGGACGCAGCGGCATCTTTAACCCGGGCATTCACGGCTTTAGCGAAGTGCTGTATGCCGTCTCCTCGGCCGCCAACAACAACGGTAGCGCCTTTGCAGGCTTAAGCGCCAACTCTCCGTTCTGGAACTGTCTGCTGGCGTTCTGCATGTTCGTGGGCCGCTTCGGGATCATTGTGCCGGTTATGGCGATTGCCGGATCGCTGGTAAATAAAAAAATCCAACCGACCACCACCGGGACGTTACCGACCCACGGCGCGCTGTTTATCGGCCTGCTGACGGGCACCGTGTTGCTGGTCGGCGCCCTGACCTTTATCCCCGCCCTCGCGTTAGGCCCGGTCGCGGAAACTCTCTCTTTACGCTGATTTTGCGGAGTATTTGTCATGAGTCGTAAACAACTGGCCCTGCTCGAACCGACGTTAGTTCGTCAGGCGCTTATGGATGCGGTGAAAAAGCTGAGCCCGCGCGTGCAATGGCACAACCCGGTGATGTTTATCGTCTGGGCCGGCAGCGTCCTGACCACCGTACTGGCGATTGCCATGGGGACGGGTCACATGCCGGGAAACGCGATGTTTACCGGGGCCATCAGCCTGTGGCTGTGGTTTACCGTGCTATTCGCCAACTTTGCCGAAGCGCTGGCGGAAGGCCGGAGTAAAGCGCAGGCCAACAGCCTGAAAGGGGTGAAAAAAACGGCGTTTGCGCGGAAATTACGTGAACCGAAATACGGCGCGCAGATGGACCACGTTCCGGCGGATGAACTACGTAAAGGTGATGTGGTGCTGGTGGAAGCTGGCGACATCATCCCGTGCGACGGAGAAGTCATTGAAGGTGGCGCATCGGTAGATGAAAGCGCCATTACGGGGGAATCCGCACCTGTGATCCGTGAATCCGGCGGTGATTTTGCCTCCGTAACGGGTGGGACGCGCATTCTTTCCGACTGGCTGGTGATCCAGTGCAGCGTCAACCCGGGCGAAACCTTCCTCGACCGGATGATCGCCATGGTGGAAGGCGCTCAACGCCGTAAAACACCGAACGAAATTGCCCTGACCATCCTGCTGATAGCCTTGACCATCGTCTTCCTGCTGGCGACCGCGACGCTGTGGCCATTTTCCGCCTATGGCGGCACTCCGGTCACCATCACCGTACTGGTGGCGCTGCTGGTCTGCCTGATCCCTACCACCATCGGCGGCCTGCTGTCGGCCATCGGCGTGGCCGGCATGAGCCGTATGCTCGGTGCTAACGTCATCGCCACCAGCGGGCGCGCGGTTGAAGCCGCCGGTGACGTGGATGTCTTGCTGCTGGATAAAACCGGGACCATTACCCTCGGTAACCGCCAGGCATCCGAATTCTTACCCGCCCCGGGCGTGGATGAAAAAACGCTGGCGGATGCGGCACAGCTCTCCTCGCTTGCCGATGAAACCCCGGAGGGCCGAAGCATTGTTGTTCTCGCCAAGCAGCGCTTTAACCTGCGCCAGCGCGACGTTCAGAGCCTGCATGCCACCTTCGTGCCGTTTACGGCGCAAACCCGAATGAGCGGGATTAACATTCAGGATCGCATGATCCGTAAAGGCTCTGTTGACGCCATCCGTCGCCACATTGAGGCCAACAATGGCCACTTCCCGCCTGAAGTGGACAACCTGGTCGAAAGCGTAGCCCGTCAGGGGGCCACGCCGCTGGTGGTGGCAGAAGGCGCGAACGTGCTGGGCGTAATTGGCCTGAAAGATATCGTCAAAGGCGGCATTAAAGAGCGCTTTGCCCAGCTGCGTAAAATGGGCATTAAAACGGTGATGATCACCGGGGATAACCGTCTTACCGCCGCGGCGATTGCCGCCGAAGCGGGCGTGGATGATTTCCTTTCCGAAGCCACGCCGGAAGCGAAACTGGCGTTGATTCGTCAGTATCAGGCGGAAGGTCGTCTGGTGGCGATGACGGGCGACGGTACCAACGATGCCCCTGCCCTGGCGCAGGCCGACGTGGCGGTGGCGATGAACTCCGGTACCCAGGCGGCAAAAGAGGCGGGCAACATGGTCGACCTCGACTCTAACCCGACCAAGCTGATTGAGGTGGTGCACATCGGCAAGCAGATGCTGATGACGCGCGGTTCGCTGACCACCTTCAGTATCGCCAACGACGTGGCGAAGTATTTTGCCATTATCCCGGCGGCCTTTGCGGCCACCTATCCGCAGCTCAATGCGCTGAACGTGATGCACCTGCACTCTCCGGCATCGGCTATTCTGAGCGCGGTGATTTTCAACGCCCTGATCATTGTCTTTCTTATTCCGCTGGCGCTGAAGGGCGTGAGCTATAAGCCGCTGACCGCCGCCGCCATGCTGCGCCGCAACCTGTGGATATACGGCCTGGGGGGGCTGGTGGTGCCTTTCATCGGTATCAAGGCTATCGACCTGCTGTTGACCCTGTTCGGGCTGGTTTAAAAGGTGAATCAAATGACGATGTTACGCCCCGCTATACTTTTGTTTATTCTGCTGTCTCTCATTACCGGCGGGCTGTACCCGCTGGTAACCACCGCGCTGGGCCAGTGGTGGTTTAAGGATCAGGCCAACGGCTCGCTGATTATACAAAACGGCGAAAACCGCGGTTCACGCCTGATTGGTCAGAACTTTACAGATGCTCGCTACTTCCAGGGACGCCCTTCCGCCACTGCCGAAAGCCCGTATAATCCGATGGCATCCGGCGGCAGTAACCTGGCGGGCAGCAACCCGGAGCTGGACAAAGCCGTCGCTGAACGCGTGGCAACCCTGCGTGCCGCCAATCCTCAGGCCAGCCGCGAGGTGCCCGTAGAGCTGGTGACCGCCTCGGCCAGCGGGCTGGACTACAGCCTGACGCCGGCAGCGGTGGCCTGGCAGATCCCGCGCGTCTCCGCCGCCCGTCAGTTGACCGTCGAACAGGTGAGCAAGCTGGTGGCAGAGCACACGCAAAAGCCGCTGGTCAGCTTCATCGGCATGCCCGTGGTAAATATTGTTGAGCTGAATCTGGCGCTGGACGCGCTAAGGAAAAACTAAATGACCGACGAGCCCATGCGCCCGGATCCGGACAGGCTGCTTGAACAGACGGCTGAAGCCCATCGCGGCAAACTGAAAATTTTCTTTGGCGCCTGCGCGGGCGTCGGGAAAACCTTCGCCATGCTGACAGAAGCCCAGCGGCTTCGGGCGCAGGGGCTCGATATTCTGATCGGCGTGGTTGAAACCCACGGACGCAAAGAGACGGCGTCGCTGCTGAAGGGGCTGGCTACCCAGCCGCCCCGCCGCATCAGCCATCGTGGTCGTTTAGTTACGGAGTTTGATATTGATGCCGCCCTCGCCCGCCGTCCCGCCCTTATCCTGATGGACGAACTGGCGCACAGCAATGCGCCAGGCTCACGCCATCCCAAACGCTGGCAGGATGTTGAAGAGCTGCTCGAGGCCGGCATTGATGTGTTCACAACGGTTAACGTTCAGCATCTTGAAAGCCTGAACGACGTAGTCAGCGGCGTGACCGGCATTCAGGTGCGCGAGACGGTGCCCGACCCGTTCTTTGATTCTGCCGATGAGGTGGTGCTGGTTGACCTGCCTCCTGACGATTTGCGCCAGCGCCTGCACGAAGGCAAGGTTTATATTGCCGGCCAGGCCGAGCGCGCCATCGAACATTTCTTCCGCAAAGGTAACCTGATTGCCCTGCGCGAGCTGGCCCTGCGGCGTACTGCCGATCGCGTTGATGATCAGATGCGCGCCTGGCGCGACCTGCAAGGGCAGGAGCGCGTCTGGCACACGCGGGATGCTATTCTGCTGTGCGTGGGCCACGGCAGCGGCAATGAAAAGCTGGTCCGCACCGCTGCGCGCCTGGCGGCCAAGTTTGGCAGCGTCTGGCATGCAGTGTATGTCGAAACGCCGCAGCTGCACGCTCTGCCCGAAAACCAGCGCCGCGCGATTCTGAGCTCGCTGCGCCTGGCGCAGGAGCTGGGTGCCGAAACCGCTACCCTTTCCGATCCGCAGGAAGATAAAGCGATTCTGCGCTACGCGCGGGAGCATAACCTGGGGAAAATTGTCATTGGCCGCCGCCAGCATCGCCGCTGGTTTAGCCGCGAATCCTTTGCCGACAAGCTGGCCCGCCGCGCGCCGGATCTGGACCTGGTGATCGTGGCGCTGGATGATAAACCTGCTCCCCTCCCCAGCCGCGCGCCGGACAGCCGGGCCTTCAGCGATAAATGGCGCATTCAGCTCCGCGGCTGCCTTGTCGCCGTCGTGCTCTGCGCCCTGATCACTATAATCGCCAGCAAATGGCTGATTGCCTTCGACGCGGCCAACCTGGTGATGATCTACCTGCTGGGCGTGGTAGTGGTGGCGCTCTTTTACGGACGCTGGCCGTCGGTACTGGCGACGGTTATTAACGTCATCAGCTTCGATCTGTTCTTTATTGCCCCCCGCGGGACGCTCGCCGTCTCGGACGTACAGTACATCCTCACCTTCGCCGTGATGCTTACCGTCGGGCTGGTGATCGGGAACTTAACGGCAGGCGTGCGCTACCAGGCGCGTATCGCCCGCTATCGCGAACAGCGCACGCGGCATCTTTATGAGATGTCGAAATCGCTGGCGGTGGGCCGCACGCCGCTGGATATTGTGCAGACCAGCGAGCAGTTTATTCGCTCGACCTTTCATGCCAGCAACCTGATTTTACTCCCGGACGATCACGGCAAGCTGCGCCCGCTGACGTCGGCCTCGGGCATGACGCCCTGGGACGAAGCCATCGCCCGCTGGAGCTTTGATAAAGGGCTACCGGCGGGTGCAGGGACCGACACCCTGCCCGGCGTGCCCTATCAAATTCTGCCCCTGCGCAGCGCCGATAAAAACCTGGGGCTGGTTATCGTGGAGCCCTCCAATCTGCGCCAGCTGATGATCCCCGAACAGCAGCGACTGCTGGAGACCTTTACGCTGCTGGTTGCCAGCGCGCTGGAACGGCTGGCCCTCACCGCCAGCGAAGAGCAGGCCCGGCTGGCAAGCGAGCGCGAAAGCATTCGTAACTCGCTGCTGGCGGCGCTGTCTCACGACCTGCGCACACCTCTTACCGTCCTGTTTGGCCAGTCGGAAATCCTGACGCTGGACCTGGCAGCGGAAGGTTCAAAACACGCCATGCAGGCCAGCGAAATACGTCAGCACGTGCTCAATACCACGCGCCTGGTGAATAACCTGCTCGATATGGCGCGTATCCAGTCGGGCGGTTTTAACCTCAAAAAAGAGTGGCTCACGCTTGAAGAGGTGGTGGGCAGCGCGCTGAAAATGCTCGAACCCGGCCTCGGTGGACGGCATATTGCGCTGAACATGCCCGAGCCCCTGACGTTAATTCATGTCGACGGTCCGCTGTTTGAACGAGTGTTAATTAATCTGCTGGAAAACGCCGGCAAATATGCGGGTCCCAGCGCCCGGATTGGGGTGGATGCGACGGTGGTCGATGGCACGCTTCGTCTTGACGTCTGGGATACCGGGCCGGGCATTCCTGCCGGACAGGAGATGGCTATTTTCGAAAAATTCGCACGCGGCAATAAAGAGTCTGCCATCCCGGGCGTGGGGCTGGGGCTGGCGATTTGTCAGGCAATAATTGATGTTCATGGCGGAACCATTTTCGCGGAAAATCGTCCGGAAGGCGGCGCGCGTTTTTGTGTTACACTTCCTCTGGAAACCCCGCCGGAACTGAATGAATTACCAGAGGATTTGTGATCAACGTTCTGATTGTTGAAGATGAGATCGCCATTAGCCGGTTTCTGCGCGCAGCGCTGGAAGGCGATGGTCTGCGCGTTCATGATGCGGGTACGCTTCAGCGGGGGTTAATTGAAGCCGCGACCCGCAAGCCGGACCTGGTGATCCTCGATCTTGGCCTGCCGGACGGTGACGGCATCGATTTTATCCGCGAGGTACGTCAGTGGAGCCAGATGCCAATTCTGGTGCTCTCCGCCCGTACTGAAGAGACGGATAAAATCGCCGCGCTGGATGCCGGGGCGGACGACTATCTGATAAAACCTTTTGGTATCGGCGAGCTACAGGCTCGCCTGCGCGTGGCCCTGCGTCGCCACAGCGCCACCACGCCAGCCGATCCAACCTATTCGTTTGGGGATATCCGGGTTGATCTGGCCGCGCGGCGTATTGTGCGCGGTGAAGAAGAAATCCATCTCACGCCAATCGAGTTTCGCCTGCTCGCCGTGCTGCTTAATAATCACGGTAAAGTACTCACCCAGCGCCAGCTGTTAAGTCAGGTGTGGGGACCCAACGCGGTGGAGCATAGTCACTATTTACGCATATATATGGGACATCTTCGCCAGAAACTTGAAGTTGACCCCGCGCGCCCCCGTCATTTATTAACTGAAACCGGTATCGGTTATCGGTTTATGCTTTGAATAACTATTCAATTTATTTTTAAATAAAAACGAAACCTTTCAGAAAATATTTCACAAATATCCCAACCGTTATTTTTTTGATTATTTACGCTCACATCAAACATTCACAACACAATCTATTAACGTGACACTAACAATTCAGAATTTTGATCTGCATTATTCATCAAAAACGACTGATTATTTCTGAAATGATCGGTTAATGGTGATCTGCTTCACGGTTAATCGCCTTTGCCTGGATAAAATGACCATGCTTTCAATTACTGAAAGGAAAATGAAACATGGAAAACAACAATCGCTTAATGCCCCATATAAGGCGGACAACGCATATTATGATGTTTGCCCACCGAAACTGCTTTGACTTTCATCTCTTTAATGCCCGGTAGTCCTTCGACTTCTGGCGCACTCGCTTACAGGTTATCCTGAAAAATCTTAACTTACAGGCAATTGCCTGTGAACTCGTGCGCTCATTCATCTTGATTCAGACTCATCCGCACCGGGCGGACTGAATTTCAATCATCAAAAAAGCAATTCACTGATTTTAATCAGCGGCTACCCATTGCTTTTTTTCCGGAAAATTATCGATTTCTTTCTTGCAAGAAATCGAGGGACGCTTATTACCTAAAATAAAGAGAGAAAGATGAAAAATTTAAAAATCGCAGCCAGCCGTGCATGTCCGGACTGCTTTACTACCCAGCGTGAAGTGGTGGATGTCCGCGCTTCTGATTATATTGATGTTGCCGCCATTGTTCTGGCGGTCACGGATATTGCCAGCGGTATCCTGGAAGAAATAGAAGCTACCGGTTTTGGCATTCCCGTATTTGTGGTGACGCACAAAGAAGAGATCATCCCGGCAGATTATTTATCGCGCATTCACGGCGTATTTGAGCATTCAGACACCAGCAAAGACTTTTATGGACGCCAACTGGAAGCGGCCGCGCAGAAGTATGAAACCCAGCTGCGCCCGCCGTTTTTCCGGGCCCTTGTCGACTACGTGAAGCAGGGCAACAGCGCGTTTGACTGCCCGGGGCATCAGGGCGGGCAGTTTTTCCGCCGTCATCCTGCCGGCAATCAGTTTGTCGATTTCTTTGGCGAGACGTTATTCCGCTCCGATCTGTGCAACGCCGACGTGGCGATGGGGGATCTGCTGATCCACGAAGGCGCACCGTGCATTGCCCAGCAGCATGCGGCGAAGGTCTTTAATGCCGATAAGACCTACTTCGTGCTGAATGGCACCTCGTCGTCCAACAAAGTGGTGCTTAATGCCCTGCTCACCCCAGGCGACCTGGTGCTGTTTGACCGTAATAATCATAAGTCTAACCACCACGGTGCCCTCCTTCAGGCTGGCGCAACGCCGGTCTATCTGGAAACCGCGCGCAACCCGTACGGCTTTATCGGCGGCATTGACGCGCACTGCTTTGAGGAGAGCTACCTGCGTGAACAGGTGGCAGAGGTGGCGCCTGGCCGTGCACGCGATGCGCGTCCGTTCCGCCTGGCGGTGATCCAGCTGGGCACCTACGATGGCACCATCTACAACGCCCGTCAGGTGGTGGATAAGATTGGGCACCTGTGCGACTACATCCTGTTTGACTCGGCCTGGGTGGGTTACGAGCAGTTTATTCCGATGATGGCCGACTGCTCTCCGCTGCTGCTGGAGCTGAACGAGAACGATCCGGGGATCCTGGTCACCCAGTCCGTGCATAAACAGCAGGCGGGCTTCTCGCAGACCTCGCAAATTCACAAGAAGGACAGCCACATCAAAGGCCAGCAGCGCTATGTCCCACATAAGCGGCTCAACAATGCCTTTATGATGCACGCCTCCACCAGCCCGTTTTATCCGCTGTTTGCCGCGCTGGACATTAACGCCCGCATGCATGAGGGGCAAAGCGGCCGCAACATGTGGATGGACTGCGTGGTGACGGGCATTGAGGCGCGCAAGCTGATCCTGGAGAACTGCCGATTTATTCGTCCATTTGTGCCCGAGACGGTGGATGGCCGCGCGTGGGAAAGCTGGGACACGGCAGAGATTGCAACCGATCTGCGCTTCTTCCATTTCGTACCGGGTGAACGCTGGCACGCCTTTGAAGGTTATGCTGAGCACCAGTATTTTATCGACCCGTGCAAGCTGCTGCTGACCACGCCGGGCATTAACGCCCGCACCGGGGAGTATGACGACTTCGGCGTGCCCGCCACCATTCTCGCCAACTTCCTGCGTGAAAACGGCATCGTGCCGGAAAAATGCGATCTCAACTCGATCCTGTTCCTGCTCACCCCTGCGGAGGACATGGGCAAGCTGCAGCAGCTGGTCGCCCAGCTGGTGCGCTTCGAAAAACTGCTTGAGAGCGATGTGCCGCTGAAAGACGTCCTGCCCTCCCTCTACAAACAGCATCCGGAACGTTACGCGGGTTACACCCTGCGCCAGATCTGCCAGGAAATGCACGATCTGTACGCCCGCCATAACGTGAAGCAGCTGCAAAAAGAGATGTTCCGCAAGTCTCACTTCCCGCGGGTGATGATGAACCCGCAGGACGCGAACTACGCCTACCTGCGCGGAGAAGTGGAGCTGGTCTCCCTGCGCGACGCGGAAGGCCGCATCGCCGCCGAAGGCGCTCTTCCTTACCCACCGGGGGTACTGTGCGTGGTTCCAGGGGAAGTCTGGGGCGGTTCCGTGCTGCGCTACTTTGCCGCGCTGGAAGAAGGCATCAACCTGCTGCCGGGCTTCGCACCGGAGCTGCAGGGCGTGTACGTCGAGGAGTGTGACGGTCGCAAACAGGTTCGCTGCTACGTCATCAAACAATCCGCTGCTCAGCCATCGCTGCTGAAAGGAGAAAAATTATGAGCAAGTCCAATAAGATGGGCGTGGTGCAGCTGACTATCCTCACCATGGTTAACATGATGGGCTCCGGGATTATCATGCTGCCCACCAAGCTTGCCGAGGTGGGGACCATCTCGATCATCTCCTGGCTGGTGACGGCTGTCGGATCGATGGCGCTGGCGTGGGCGTTTGCCAAGTGCGGGATGTTCAGCCGCAAGTCAGGCGGCATGGGCGGCTATGCCGAGTACGCCTTTGGCAAGTCGGGCAACTTTATGGCGAACTATACCTATGGGGTGTCGCTGCTGATCGCCAACGTGGCGATTGCCATCTCCGCCGTGGGCTACGGTACGGAGCTGTTTGGCGCGACGCTCAGCCCGGTGCAAATTGGGCTGGCGACCATCGGCGTGCTGTGGATCTGTACCGTCGCCAACTTTGGCGGCGCGCGCATCACCGGACAGCTCAGCAGCATCACCGTCTGGGGCGTGATCATCCCGGTGGTCGGTCTGTGCATTATCGGCTGGTTCTGGTTTAGCCCGACGCTGTACGCCAACTCCTGGAACCCGCACCATGTGCCGTTCTTCACCGCCGTGGGCTCGTCTATCGCCATGACGCTCTGGGCTTTCCTGGGCCTGGAATCCGCCTGCGCGAATGCGGAAGTGGTGGAAAATCCGGAGAAGAACGTGCCGATTGCGGTTCTCGGCGGGACGCTGGGCGCGGCGGTGATCTATATCGTTTCAACCAACGTGATAGCGGGGATCGTGCCAAACATGGATCTGGCTAACTCCACGGCACCGTTCGGACTGGCCTTTGCGCAGATGTTCACCCCGGAAGTCGGGAAAGTGATCATGGGGCTGATGGTGATGTCCTGCTGCGGATCGCTGCTTGGCTGGCAGTTCACCATTGCACAGGTTTTTAAATCTTCGGCAGATGAAGGCTATTTCCCGAAAATCTTCTCCCGCGTGACCAAAGCCGATGCGCCGGTGCAGGGGATGCTGGCAATTGTCATCTTCCAGAGCGGATTATCGCTAATGACCATCAGCCCGTCGCTGAACAGCCAGTTCAACGTGCTGGTCAATCTGGCGGTGGTGACGAATATCATCCCGTATATTCTGTCGATGGCGGCGCTGGCGATCATTCAGAAGGTGGCGAAGGTGGATCCGCACAAAGCGCGAGTAGCGAATATCGTGGCGCTGGTTGGGGCGATATACAGCTTCTATGCGCTCTACTCGTCCGGCCAGGAAGCGATGCTGTACGGGGCGATAGTGACCTTTATGGGCTGGACGCTGTACGGTCTGGTGTCGCCGAGATTTGAATTGAAGAACAAACACAGTTAGGTAAAAGCAAAACGGCAACCCTGAGGTTGCCGTTTTTAGTGTTTTCTCCCTCTCCCCGTGGGAGAGGGCCGGGGTGAGGGCATCAGCCCGCACCAGAACACGACTTATGCGTTTTTCAGCACTTCGCTGACAATCTCTACCGCTTCTTTCTCAATCTGCTGGCGATGCTCAGCGCCGAGGAAGCTTTCGCAATAGATTTTGTACGCATCTTCCGTACCGGACGGACGCGCGGCAAACCAGCCATTTTCGGTCATCACTTTCAGGCCGCCGATAGACGCACCGTTACCCGGTGCCGCCGTCAGACGCGCGGTGATCGGATCGCCTGCCAGGGTGCTTGCGCTGACCATCTCCGGAGAGAGTTTGGACAGAGCCGCTTTCTGGGCAGAGGTCGCGCCAGCCTGAATACGGTTATAGCTTGGCGCACCAAAGCGTGCAGCCAGCTCGTTGTAATGTTCCTGCGGGTTCTTGCCGGTAACCGCGGTAATCTCCGCCGCCAGCAGGCACATGATGATGCCGTCTTTATCGGTTGACCACGGGGTGCCGTCGAAACGCAGGAAGGACGCGCCTGCGCTCTCTTCGCCGCCGAAGCCAAAGCTGCCGTCGTGCAGACCGTCAACGAACCACTTGAAGCCTACCGGCACTTCCACCAGCTTGCGGCCCAGCGCGTCCACCACGCGGTCGATCATCGCAGAAGAGACCAGCGTTTTACCAACAGCCACCTCTTTGCCCCACTGCGGACGGTGCTGGAACAGGTAGTTGATCGCAACAGCCAGATAGTGGTTCGGGTTCATCAGCCCCGCAGGGGTGACGATGCCGTGACGGTCATAGTCCGGGTCGTTAGCAAACGCCAGGTCGAATTTATCGCGCAGCGCCAGCAGGCCCGCCATCGCGCATTCGGAGGAGCAGTCCATACGGATCGCGCCGTCTTTGTCCAGGTGCATAAAGCGGAAGGTCTGATCGACGTGATCGTTCACGATGGTCAGATCCAGCTTGTAGTGCTCGGCGATGCGCTTCCAGTACTCAATACCGGAGCCGCCCAGCGGATCCACGCCCAG
Organism: Enterobacter cloacae complex sp. P6RS; assembly: GCF_014982245.1. NCBI lineage: Bacteria > Pseudomonadati > Pseudomonadota > Gammaproteobacteria > Enterobacterales > Enterobacteriaceae > Enterobacter > Enterobacter cloacae complex sp. P6RS. The sequence goes on along the minus strand of NZ_JADCLB010000021.1, from coordinate 16,689 downwards.
CTTCAGGCCGGCTTTCTGAATCGCCGCCATATCGACGATATCCGCCAGCCCTTCCACAAACGGCTGAACCAGATCTTGCTCTTTCACGTGGCCGGAAGCCATCGCCTCATCAAGAGAAATACGTTTAACGCCTTTCAGACCGTCGGCCAGCAGCGCGTTTGCACGATCTTCCACCACTTTGGTGACGTTAGTGTCAGCCGGGCCGCCGTTAGGCGGGTTGTATTTGATACCACCGTCTTCCGGCGGGTTGTGGGATGGCGTGATGACGATACCGTCAGCCTGCGCGCCACCTTTTTTGTTGTGCACAAGGATCGCGTTTGATACCGCCGGTGTTGGAGTAAACCCATTGTTCTCCTGAACAATCACGTCCACACCGTTCGCCGCCAGCACTTCCAGCACGGAAATAAACGCCGGTTCAGACAGCGCATGGGTATCTTTGCCCACGTAGCACGGACCGGTAACGCCGTTTTTAGCGCGCTCTTCCGCAATGGCCTGAGCAATGGCCAGAATGTGCGGTTCGTTAAAGCTGTGGCGCGCCGCGCTGCCGCGGTGACCAGATGTACCAAACTTCACTGCGTGTTCTGCGTTGCCCACGACCGGTTTCAGCACGTAATACTGCGCGGTCAGCTGAGCGACGTTAATCAAATCGCTTTGTTGTGCAGGTTGGCCTGCACGGCTGTGATTTGCCATTACCGGGTCCTTATGATGCAAGGGTTAAATTGTACCGCAAACCTTTTCAATCAATTCCGCCGGGAACTGCATGGACTGCATGATGTGTTCAATCATGCTGCACTTGCGGCCCGTATTGGTATTGGTGATCACCCAGTACGGAGTGCCAGGGACATGTTTAGGTTTGGTTTGATTGCCATTTTGCAGCAGCGTCTGCTCGTCGCCCGCGAAATAGACGCGGGTACGGCCGTGCAGCGACTCGGTCGCTTCAGCAAACGCTTTGTTATCCAGGGAGTAAAGTGTAGACAGCACTAGCATAAAACGGTTAACCGCCTTTTTCTGCTCCGCATATTCGTCGGAGAGCAGCAGTTCGCGCATCGCGCGCACTTTATCTTTTACCGGCGTCACGGCAGGTTTTGCTTGTACAGCAACGCTCGGCAGAGACACGACATCTTTGGTAACTGGGGTGGCAGGCTGTGAAGCGGCGGAAATTTTAAGCATGCGCCGTAAAATGTCGGACGCGCTCTCCCCGATATGCCGCGTCTGGCTGGCAATATACTGATAGAGTTCGTCATCAACTTCGATTGTTTTCATCTTAATCCAGTGCGATATCTTATCTGAATACAAGTCATTGGGATTATAAGGTCAAATCCCAACAGCGGATAGCGTCAAACCAGGTTGGCGGCAAAAGTCAGATTAAACTGGAACCTTGCAGCCGGGCGGCAGAATGGTCAACATGATACCCTAACCTGACATACGTAAAAAAAGAACTTTGCCATGAAATTGAATACCCGAGCGCAAACTGCACAATCGCCGAACAATAATTCCCCCATAGTGCTGGTTCATGGACTTTTTGGCAGCCTGGATAACCTGGGCGTGCTGGCCCGCGATTTGGTTACCGATCACGATATTTTGCAGGTCGATATGCGCAACCACGGGCTTTCCGGTCGCTCAGACGAGATGACCTATGCGGCAATGGCGCAGGATCTGCTGGATACGCTGGACGCGCACAACCTGCAGAAGGTGACCCTCATCGGGCATTCAATGGGCGGTAAAGCGGTTATGGCGCTCACCGCGCTGGCGCCAGAGCGAATTTCCGGGCTTGTCGTGATTGACGTTGCGCCTGTGGATTACGACGTTCGCCGTCACGATGAGATTTTCACGGCGATCAATGCCGTAACCGAAGCTGGCGTTTCCACTCGTCAGCAGGCGGCAACCGTTATGCGTGAGCATCTTAATGAAGAAAGCGTGGTGCAGTTCCTTTTGAAGTCGTTTGTTGACGGGCTGTGGCGTTTTAACGTGCCGGTGCTGTGGGACCAGTACAACCACATCGTGGGCTGGGAAACCGTTCCCGCCTGGCCGCACCCTGCCCTCTTTATTCGCGGCGGTAACTCTCCTTATATTACCGACGCGTACCGCGACACGCTGCTGGCACAATTCCCGCAGGCGCGCGCCCACGTCATTGCCGGTGCCGGACACTGGGTGCATGCGGAAAAACCGGATGCTGTACTGCGCGCCATTCGCCGCTATCTCGCTGATACTGCAAATTGATTAAAAAGAGAGCGACTGGAAGATGACGGGCTTCCAGTCATTGGCGTGCCGTTTTTGGTGATGTATGATGGCGCGCTTATCGCCCGGGCTTTAGCAGGGCGGCGTGTTTCCCCCGAAGTCTCATAATCATGGCCAAAGAACAAACGGACCGTACGACACTAGATCTGTTCGCGAATGAGCGTCGACCGGGACGACCGAAAACGAATCCGCTTTCGCGCGATGAACAGCTGCGTATCAATAAACGCAATCAGCTTAAACGCGATAAAAATCGTGGGCTTAAGCGTGTCGAACTGAAGCTCAACGCCGACGCGGTCGATGCGCTTAACGAGCTGGCAGAGGCGCGTAACATCAGCCGCAGCGAGCTTATTGAAGAGATGCTCATCGCCCAACTTGAGACGCTGCGCAGCCAGGCATAAGTCTGAAAAACCCCTTTATCGCCCTTTTCATGTAGCACAGAGTGCAGTCCTGCGCGATAGCGGTTTCCGCAGGGTTGCCAGTTCTGCTATTATTGCCCTTATCCGTGGCCGAATTGCGCCACCATACCATTAAGTTTCAAGAGGTTATTTTACTCATGGCAATCATCGGCATTTTCTTCGGCAGTGATACCGGCAATACCGAAAATATCGCAAAAAACATTCAGAAACAGCTCGGTAAAGACGTTGCTGATGTGCATGACATCGCCAAGAGCAGCAAAGAAGATCTCGAGGGCTATGACATTCTGCTGCTGGGTATTCCAACCTGGTACTATGGTGAAGCCCAGTGCGACTGGGACGATTTCTTCCCGACGCTGGAAGAGGTGGACTTCAACGGCAAGCTGGTTGCCCTGTTCGGTTGTGGCGATCAGGAAGATTACGCCGAGTACTTCTGTGATGCGCTGGGGACGATTCGCGACATCATTGAGCCTAATGGCGCGGTTATTGTTGGCCACTGGCCGACTGCCGGTTACCACTTCGAAGCCTCTAAAGGCCTGGCCGATGACGATCATTTTGTCGGACTTGCCATTGACGAAGACCGTCAGCCAGAACTGACCGCAGAGCGTGTAGAGAAGTGGGTTAAGCAGATCCGCGAAGAACTGCATCTGGACGATATTCTCAACGCCTGATTTTTTACGGCGCAACGCGGGTTGCGCCCCTTTTCCAGGTAAAACCGATTAAATTAATTGCTACAAACTTTTAACTTTTTCGCCCAGACCTGTACAATGTCTCCCTGGCAAAATGTGGTTTCCATTGAGCAAGTTTGTAGGTGATACCACGTTTTTATAAGCATACTTTGCCTGAGACTTGCAGTTTTCATTTAGGCATGGCAGTTCTATAATGAGACGCATTATCCCAGGTGCATTTTCTGTCACTTCCCAGAGAAGTGAATCGTTTAGCAACAGGACAGATTCCGCATGACTGACAACAATACCGCATTAAAGAAGGCTGGCCTGAAAGTAACGCTTCCTCGGTTAAAAATCCTGGAAGTGCTTCAGGGTCCAGACAATCACCATGTCAGTGCGGAAGACCTTTATAAACGTCTTATCGACATGGGTGAAGAGATTGGGCTGGCCACCGTATATCGCGTGCTGAACCAGTTTGATGACGCGGGCATTGTTACCCGTCATAATTTCGAAGGCGGTAAATCTGTATTCGAACTGACCCAGCAGCATCACCACGATCACCTGATCTGCCTCGATTGCGGCAAGGTCATTGAATTTAGCGATGATTCCATCGAAGCGCGTCAGCGTGAAATCGCAGCTCGTCATGGCATTCGCCTGACCAACCACAGCCTGTACCTTTACGGTCACTGCGCTGAAGGGGATTGCCGCGAGAATGAACACGCTCACGACACAAAATAAGTTAGCGTTCATACTCTGAGCCAGCCGTAAGGTTGGCTTTTTTTTGCATTAAAAAAGCCCGGTAAGCAAAGTGCCACCGGGCGTAGAGCAACTTATTTGTTGTTATTGCGTATCTCGTTCCAGATTTTATCGCAACGCTTCGCCACTTCCTGATCGTTACCGGTTTTACGTGCCTGGATGCAGGCCTGATAATCCATCACGCGAACATTCTCCTGCGTCGCGAACGCCTCATGCGCTTTCTCTTTCTTTAACACATTTAGCACGCTCTGGCAGGCTTCAATCTTCTCAGGCGATCCTTCCGCGGTATTAATACAGGCGCTATACGCCTCCTTCAGACGGGCGTCCTCTTTCGGCGCCTGAGTCTGAACACACGCCACCAGCCCTGATGCCATCAGCGCGACGATTACGATTTTTTTCATCATATGCAGTCTCCAGACCGGCGGGACTCAGCCCGCCGGTGTGCTCATCAGAAGATGGTGAATGGGGCGATAACCATGAATTTGACGTCACGTTCATCCTGGAAGATGTTGCCGTAACCGCCCGCATAGCTTGGGATGTCTGAGTGGTTGTCATACTGCGTGAAGTGCAGCTTGAACATCGTGCCTTTCGCGCGGCCATCCTGCAGGGTGTAGATAGCATCCAGGCTGTAGGAGGACTCTTTCAGGCGATAGTTTGGATCGTAGTACGCATCCGGCGTCGCCATGTCTGCTGGTTTTGCATCCCAGGCGTAAGCGTAAGAAGCGCCCACCGCCCAGCCCGGCAGGTTCCAGTTTTTCAGGTCATACATGGCGCCGAAGAAGACCGCTTTCTCGCCGTCGGCGTTGAAGTCTGAGCGGTTATCCCACCAGATATCCAGACGACCGTTGGATGAGGCATAGGTCGGCGTCATACGCTGCAGGAAGTAGCCCTGCTGCCCTTCCGCCTTCACCCACGTGCCTTCCAGACGCAAATCAACCTGACCGACCTTATAGCCGAAGGTTAACGCCTGCAGCCACGCGGTACCGTTATAAATGTCATTTACGCTGCCATCGCTGACCTTATCGCGCGTACCGTAGAACTGGTAGCTGGTGCTCAGCGGACTACCGGCGATATCAAATTTGTAGCTGGCTTTAGCAAAATACTGATCGATATAACCTTCCGCCTGACCAAATGCAGCTTCCAGAACCAGATCGTTTTTGAAATCGTACTTTGCGCCCAGCGAGTGGAGGTAATCGACTTTGGTTTTCTTATCGTTCTGGTAGAACTTGTCCATCTCAATGTGCCACGGCGCTTTGTACTCGTTGGTCCACATATAGGAGAAGCTCAACGCACCTGCATCACCGTAGTCAAAATTAGCCCCGGCTTCTGCCCCCTGATAGGTACCAGGCATAAAGCTCCAGTGCGGCGCTAACAGCGTCTGGCCGGTTGGCTGAATATAGCCCCCACGCGCCCATACCGGGCCGTATTTGAATTTCGCTGCGGCCTTATAAAGGCTGATACCGCTTTTATCCCCTGACCAGTCTTCGTCATAGGCTTTATTGCTGGAGGAGAAGGCAATTTCGTTCGGGTGGCCGCTGTCGCCATTTTCAGCCATTTCAATCGCCGTAAACGCGGCAATATCCAGACCGAACATATCGGCGGCGTAGCCTGACTGGAAGTCCAGGTTGGCGTTCCAGGTGGAGTGAGAGAGGTTGGTTTTGTATTTATCTTCTGTGACATCTTTACGGTCACGTTCACGCTGCCAGTAATAAATACCGCCAGTGAGGGTAGAATCTTCGATGAAACCTGCTGCTTTTGCCTCTGGTGTCACCACCAGGCCCGACATTGCTGTCACACCGGCAATAGCCAGCGCCAGCGCACTACGTTTGCCACTGAACGTACGCATAGATTATTCCTCTTTGACGAATTAAAACGCCTTAAACGGCGAAAATATAAAAGACCAAAAGGCCAGGGGTAGTTATAAATACCCTCGAATTAACTACCGTCTTTAGGTTATTTTTCGCGACGCGAATTATCAATGCTTTTCAGTGGGCAAAAGTCAGGATTATGACGAAGTGCACATAATTGGTAGTGCTTTGTAACATTTGGCCGAATGCGAGGTGTGGCGGGGGTAGAGCAGGTAATTTCGGCGTATTAGATCGTAATAGAACCCGTATTTGTCTTAATTCTCATTTTTATGAAACAGACAAACTTTTTTTAGAAAAATAAGTAGCACCGCATTGACCAAAAATTTTAGCTGGCCTAATTACGGGCCTACTTTAACGATATGATCATTAAATAAAAAAACGCCGCTATAAGCGGCGTTTGTTTCTCATTGACCAGTGCAGCGTTATTATTCGCCGATCTTGGTCCAGGTATCACGCAGACCTACGGTACGGTTAAATACCGGTTTTTCTGCCGTGCTATAACGGCTGTCCAGGCAGAAGTAACCTTCACGCTCGAACTGGAACGCTTTGCCCACTTCAGCGGCTTTCAGCGATGGCTCCGCATAACCTTGCTTGATCACCAGAGATTCCGGGTTGATGGTCGCCAGGAAGTCTTCAGCCGCACCCGGGTTAGGCACGCTGAACAGACGATCGTACAGACGAATTTCTACAGGCAGCGCGTGGGAAGCGCTCACCCAGTGGATCACGCCTTTCACCTTGCGGCCGTCTGCCGGATCTTTGCTCAGCGTCTCAGCATCGTACGAACAGAAGATGGTGGTAATGTTACCTTCAGCATCCTTCTCTACGCGCTCGGCTTTGATGACGTAGGCGTTACGCAGACGAACTTCTTTGCCCAACACCAGACGCTTGTACTGCTTATTGGCTTCTTCACGGAAGTCAGCACGGTCGATCCAGATCTCACCGCTGAACGGCACGTCGCGGCTTCCCATTTCCGGTTTATTCGGATGGTTAGGCATAGAGACCAGCTCGCTTCCACCCTGCGGGTAATTTTCAATAACCAGTTTCACCGGATCGATAACAGCCATCGCGCGCGGGGCGTTTTCGTTAAGATCTTCACGAATGCAGGATTCCAGAGACGCCATTTCGATGGTGTTGTCCTGCTTGGTCACGCCGATACGTTTGCAGAACTCACGAATAGAAGCGGCAGTGTAACCACGGCGACGCAGGCCGGAGATGGTCGGCATGCGCGGGTCGTCCCAGCCTTCAACGTGCTTGTCGGTCACCAGCAGGTTCAGCTTACGCTTGGACATCACGGTGTATTCCAGATTCAGACGAGAGAACTCGTACTGACGCGGATGCACAGGAATGGTGATGTTATCCAGCACCCAGTCGTACAGACGACGGTTATCCTGGAACTCCAGCGTACACAGCGAGTGGGTAATGCCTTCCAGCGCATCGCTGATGCAGTGGGTGAAGTCGTACATCGGATAAATGCACCACTTGTTGCCGGTCTGGTGGTGTTCTGCGAACTTAATGCGGTACAGCACCGGATCGCGCATCACGATAAACGGCGACGCCATATCGATTTTGGCACGCAGGCACGCTTTACCTTCTTCGAAGCCACCGGCACGCATTTTTTCAAACAGCGCCAGGTTCTCTTCCACGCTGCGATCGCGGAACGGGCTGTTTTTGCCAGGTGCAGTCAGCGTACCGCGATACTCGCGGATTTCGTCCGCAGACAGCTCGTCAACGTATGCCAGACCTTTGTTGATCAGCTCCACCGCGTAGGCATACAGCTGATCAAAATAGTCAGAGGAGTAGCAGATATCGCCAGACCAATTGAAGCCCAGCCATTGCACGTCGTTTTTAATGGACTCAACGTATTCGATGTCTTCTTTTACTGGGTTGGTGTCATCGAAACGCAGGTTGCACTGCCCCTGGTAGTCTTGCGCAATGCCAAAGTTCAGGCAGATCGATTTCGCGTGACCAATGTGCAGGTAGCCGTTCGGCTCCGGCGGGAAACGCGTATGTACCGTGGTGTGCTTACCACTGGCCAGATCTTCATCGATGATCTGACGAATAAAGTTACTCGGGCGGGCTTCTGCCTCACTCATCGTGGATTCCTCAAAGCGTAAACAACGTATAACGGCGTATGATCTTATAAGCCGGACGTAGTGACAACCCTTAGTTACGGAAAATACGTATCAGATGAAAATAATGGGGGCGTTTGCTGCAAAAAAAAGCGGCGGAGGATATCCCCCGCCGCTTAAGGCATGACTCTACTCAGGAGCGATTACTTGCCTTTAATCTCATACAGCGGTGTCTGACCCGCAACCACCTGACCTTTCGCCTGGAGTACCAGACCGCTAAAGTCGTCGATGTTGCTGCACACGACCGGACTAATCATCGAGCGCGCGTTGGCGTTCAGGAAGTCCAGATCCATTTCCAGAATCGGCTGACCTGCCACCACTTCGGCCCCCTCTTCCACCAGGCGAGTAAAGCCCTGACCGTTCAGCGCAACGGTATCGATCCCCATATGGACAACGATCTCCGCGCCTTTTTCGGTTTCGAGGCAGAACGCGTGGTTGGTGTTGAAGATTTTCACGATGGTGCCTGCCGCCGGAGACACAACGGTTTTGTCCGTTGGTTTCACCGCCACGCCGTCACCGACCGCTTTGCTGGCGAACGCTTCGTCAGGCACCTGCTCAAGGTCAACCACGTCACCCGTTACCGGAGAGACCAGCGCGGCCACCGTCACAGCGTTAGGCACGGCCTGCGGCTTCGCTACCGGGGCAGCCGTCGACGCAGGTGCGCTGTCGGCTGATGCCGCCGCGACCGGGCCACGGGCAACCACTTTCTTCATTTCGTCGCCAATGGATTCTGCTTTGGCGCCTACGATAACCTGGATAGTTTGTTTGTTCAGTTTAACCACGCCCGATGCACCAAGGCGTTTACACATTGCGTCGCTTACGCGCGCCGAGTCACCCACCGTCAGACGCAGACGGGTGATACAGGCATCAATCGCTTTCAGGTTGTCAGTCCCACCGACGGCAGCGATATAGCTGGTCGCCAGCTGAGTCAGACCCTCTTCGGTATTGCTGTTGGCTTCGTTGGTGACCACTTCGTCTTTGGTATCTTCGCGGCCTGGTGTTTTGAGGTTAAACATACGAATAACCGCAGTGAACAGCACGAAGTAGATGACGAAGAAGACCAGACCCATTACCACCAGCATCCAGACATTCTTGCTTGCCGCCGGCAGGTTGTACATCAACACGTAGTCGATCGCGCCTGCAGAGAAGGAGAAGCCAGCATGGATGCCCAGCAGGGTCGCCACAAACAGGCTGATACCGGTAAGCACCGCATGCATGAGGTACAGCACTGGCGCCAGGAACATGAACAGGAATTCCAGCGGCTCGGTTACACCGGTCAGGAACGCGGTAATCGCAACGGACAGCAGCATGCCGCCAACCATTGGGCGACGCGCTTTTGGCGCAGCCAGGTACATTGCCAGTGCAGCGCCCGGCAGACCAAACATCATGATTGGGAAGAAGCCAGACATGAACATACCCGCGGTGCCGTCGCCAGCGTAGAAGCGGTTGATGTCGCCGTGGAATACGGTGCCCGCAGCATTGGTGAACTCACCAATCTGGAACCAGGCGATGGTGTTCAGCACCTGATGCAGACCGGTTGGGATCAGCAGACGGTTGATAAAACCAAAGATACCTGAGCCCACTGCACCCGCAGAAACAATCCACTCGCCGCCCGCATGGATAGCATGCTGCACCGGCGGCCAGACGTAGCCAAAGATAGCTGCCAGGATCAGACAGAAAAAGCCCGTCGCAATTGGCACAAAACGTTTACCGCCGAAGAAGCTCAGGAAGTCAGGCAGTTTGATACCCGCCCAGCGGTTGTACACGGCACCACCGACCAGACCGGTAATGATACCCGCCAGTACACCCATGTTGATTTCCGGGTTGATGGTTACCATCGCTTTCGTGAGGATGAAGTAACCTACCGCCCCTGCCAGTGCCGCAGCACCGGCGCTGTCTTTTGACCAGCTTGACGCCACGCCGATGGCGAAGATCAGCGCAAGGTTGTCAAAAATGGCGCCGCCTGCCTGGGCAATAAACGGCACGTTAAGAAGATCGGGTTGCCCGAATCGCAGCAGCAACGCTGCAACCGGTAGCACGGCGATAGGGAGCTGCAAAGCCCTACCGAGGCGCTGGAAAAAACCTAAAATATTCATCCTATTCCCCCTACGAGACCCATTATTAAGACTCGCGCATAAACTATGTTTTTATTGTGTCACGAACGATAGATACAGTTGATGATTCACTGGCAGTCTGAGTGTGTGAAAAATTAATTCGTATCGCAAATTAAACACCTATTTTTTGTGATTATTGTCACCAAATATCGTATTCCCTCCTCCCTTTCACTGGCTAACAGCCAAAACTTATTTTATCATTCAAAAAATCAAGACGGATTGATCCGGCCTGAAAGGTTCCAGGTTACGCTTAAGCATCAGGTTCCGATACCCATCCGCCCACTCTTCTACTTAAACTTTGAGGTGAACAATGAGACTGATTCCCCTGGCAACTGCTGAACAAGTCGGTAAATGGGCCGCTCGCCATATCGTTAACCGTATTAATGCCTTCAAGCCTACTGCCGATCGTCCTTTCGTTCTTGGCCTTCCAACCGGTGGTACCCCACTGACCGCGTACAAAGCGCTGGTTGAAATGCATAAAGCGGGCCAGGTTAGCTTTAAACACGTTGTGACCTTCAACATGGACGAATATGTCGGCCTGCCAAAGGAGCATCCTGAAAGCTACCATAGCTTCATGCACCGCAATTTCTTTGATCACGTTGATATCCCAGCTGAAAATATTAACCTGCTGAATGGAAATGCGCCTGATATTGACGCAGAATGCCGTCAGTACGAAGAAAAAATCCGTTCTTACGGTAAAATCCACCTGTTCATGGGTGGCGTGGGCAACGATGGTCATATCGCGTTCAACGAACCAGCTTCTTCTCTGGCTTCCCGTACCCGTATTAAAACGCTGACCCATGACACCCGCGTGGCAAACTCCCGCTTCTTTGACGGTGATGTGAACCAGGTTCCAAAATACGCCCTGACCGTTGGCGTGGGCACCCTGCTGGATGCCGAAGAGGTGATGATTCTGGTACTGGGCGGCGTGAAAGCGCAGGCGCTCCAGGCAGCCGTTGAAGGCAACGTTAACCACATGTGGACCATCAGCTGCCTGCAGCTGCATCCAAAATCAGTCATCGTCTGCGACGAACCGTCCACGATGGAGCTGAAGGTGAAAACGCTGAAATACTTCAACGAGTTAGAAGCTGAGAACATCAAAGGTCTGTAATTGAATAACCGCCTCTTCTGTCAGAGGCGGTCGCTTTTTTTAACCGGGGGTCGATATGTACGCTTTAACCCACGGTCGGATTTATACCGGCCATGAAATTCTGGATGACCATGCGATTGTTATCGCCAATGGCCTGATTGAACGTGTTTGCCCGCTGGCGGAACTGCCGCCGGAGATAGAACAGCGCTCACTCAATGGAGCAGTAATCTCCCCCGGTTTCATCGACGTACAGCTTAACGGCTGCGGCGGTGTGCAGTTCAATGACACCGCCGAGGCGGTGACGGTTGAAACGCTGGAAATCATGCAGAAAGCTAACGAGAAATCAGGCTGCACCAGCTATCTGCCGACGCTCATCACCAGCAGTGATGACCTGATGAAACAGGGTATCCGCGTGATGCGCGAGTACCTCGCCAAACACCCGAACCAGGCGCTGGGTCTGCATCTGGAAGGGCCATGGCTGAACATAGTGAAAAAAGGCACGCATAACCCGGATTACGTGCGCAAGCCGGATGCTGAACTGGTCGACTACATGTGTGCCAATGCTGATGTGATCGCTAAAGTGACGCTGGCGCCTGAAATGACCGGTACTGAGGTCATCAGCAAACTGGCTGCCGCCGGGATTGTGGTTTCAGCAGGCCACTCAAACGCCACGCTGAAAGAAGCCAAAGCGGGCTTCCGTGCCGGCATTACCTTTGCGACCCACCTTTACAACGCCATGCCGTATATTACCGGCCGTGAACCGGGTCTGGTCGGGGCGATTCTCGACGAACCAGACGTCTACTGCGGCATTATCGCTGATGGCATGCACGTTGATTACACCAACATTCGCAACGCCAAACGGCTGAAAGGTGACAAGCTCTGCCTGGTCACCGATGCCACCGCGCCAGCAGGTGCAAATATTGAGCAGTTCATTTTTGCTGGTAAAACAATATACTACCGCAATGGACTGTGTGTGGATGAAAACGGTACGCTGAGTGGCTCCTCTTTGACCATGATTGAAGGGGTGCGTAATCTGGTGGAGCATTGTGGGATTGCGCTTGATGAAGTCCTGCGTATGGCCACCCTTTATCCGGCTCGCGCCATCGGAGTGGACAAACAGCTCGGCGGAATTGCACCAGGTATGGTTGCAAACCTGACGGCATTCACACACGATTATAAAATTATTAAGACCATCGTTAATGGTAACGAGGTCGTCACTGAGTAAGTAAAAGTATGACACCAGGCGGACAAGCTCAAATCGGTAATGTCGATCTCGTTAAACAACTTAACAGTGCGGCGGTTTATCGCCTGATTGACCAACATGGTCCAATCTCGCGGATCCAGATAGCCGAACAAAGCCAGCTTGCTCCCGCCAGCGTGACAAAAATTACCCGCCAGCTCATTGAGCGCGGTTTGATCAAAGAAGTCGATCAGCAGGCCTCCACCGGGGGCCGCCGCGCCATCTCCATCATTACCGAAACCCGCAACTTTCAGGCCATTGGCGTCCGGCTTGGTCGTCATGACACCACGCTCACGCTGTACGATTTGAGCAGCAAAGCCATTGCGGAAGAGCACTACCCGCTGCCCGAGCGCACTCAGGAGACGCTGGAACACGCGCTGCTGAATACTATCGCGCACTTTATTGAAAGCTGTCAGCGCAAGATCCGCGAACTGATCGCCATCTCCGTCATTCTGCCGGGCCTGGTCGACCCGGAAAGCGGTGTGATCCGATACATGCCGCATATTCAGGTTGAGAACTGGGCGCTGGTCGACGCGCTGGAAAAACGCTTTAAGGTGACCTGCTTTGTCGGCCATGATATTCGATCTTTAGCGCTGGCTGAGCACTACTTTGGTGCGAGTCAGGACTGTGAAGACTCTATTCTGGTGCGCGTACACCGCGGTACGGGCGCAGGCATTATCTCCAATGGCCGTATTTTTATTGGTCGTAACGGTAACGTTGGCGAGATCGGCCACATCCAGGTTGAACCGCTCGGCGAACGCTGCCACTGCGGCAACTTCGGCTGCCTTGAAACCATCGCCGCCAACACGGCCATCGAGCAGCGCGTTCGCCACCTGCTTGAGCAGGGTTATCAAAGCCGCGTCACGCTGGACGATTGCAAGATAGGCACCATCTGCAAAGCCGCCAATAAAGGCGACGCGCTGGCCTGTGAGGTGATCGAGCAGGTAGGTCGCCATCTGGGGAAAACCATCGCCATCGCCATTAACCTGTTTAACCCGCAGAAAGTGGTGATCGCCGGAGAGATTGTTGAAGCGGAAAAGGTGCTGCTGCCCGCCATCGAAGGCTGTATCAACACCCAGGCGCTGAAAGCATTCCGACAGAACCTCCCGGTGGTTCGTTCGAAGCTTGACCATCGCTCGGCGATTGGCGCGTTTGCGCTGGTCAAGCGCGCCATGCTCAACGGGATCCTGCTCCAGCATTTGCTGGAATCCTGATCGGACCTTATAGTAACGCCTTCTTTTTTTGATGTCGGAATGTCCATGACCATTAAGAATGTAATTTGTGATATCGACGGCGTGCTGATGCACGACAACGTTGCCGTGCCGGGTGCTGCGGAGTTTCTTCACCGCATCATCGACAAAGGAATGCCACTGGTTCTACTCACGAACTACCCTTCCCAAACCGGTCAGGATCTGGCGAACCGCTTTGCCACCGCAGGCGTCGACGTGCCGGACAGCGTGTTTTATACCTCCGCAATGGCAACGGCGGATTTCCTGAAGCGTCAGGAAGGAAAAAAAGCCTACGTGGTCGGTGAAGGCGCGCTGATCCACGAGCTGTATAAAGCAGGCTTTACCATTACCGATGTGAACCCGGACTTTGTGATCGTGGGTGAAACGCGTTCCTTTAACTGGGAGATGATGCATAAAGCAGCCTACTTTGTCGCCAACGGTGCACGCTTTATCGCCACCAACCCGGATACGCACGGCCGTGGTTTCTATCCGGCCTGCGGCGCGCTGTGCGCCGGTATTGAAAAAATCTCCGGCCGTAAGCCTTTTGTTGTCGGCAAACCGAGCCCGTGGATCATCCGCGCCGCGCTGAATACGATGCAGGCACACTCAGAAGAAACCGTCATTGTTGGCGACAACCTGCGCACCGATATTCTGGCTGGCTTCCAGGCAGGGCTTGAAACCATCCTGGTACTTTCTGGCGTCTCGCAGCTTGATGACATCGATACGATGCCCTTCCGACCTAGCTGGATTTACCCCTCTGTCGACGAAATCGACGTTATTTGATTCTGAACCACGTCCCAGGGCGTGGTTTTTCATTTTCAGCTTATATAAACAAAACACCATCTAACAAAAAACCATTTTCATTGCATAATCATCAATAAAAGGATTCGTGACGTACTCTTTTTTCACTATTCCGCAATCACTATTGCACTATTTCCGTTTTGGCCCGTAAAACCCTTGCGCCCCTCCCCTCTTTTGCGGCATTTTCATAAGCAAGCAACATCACAATGCAACAGAGTTAACGGAGAAGGTTATGTGTTCAATTTTTGGCGTACTGGATATTAAAACTGACGCGGGCGAACTGCGTAAAAAAGCACTCGAATTGTCCCGCCTGATGCGCCATCGCGGACCGGACTGGTCAGGCGTTTACGCCAGTGACAAAGCGATTCTGGCTCACGAACGTCTGTCTATTGTTGACGTCAACGCCGGTGCACAGCCGCTGTATAACGAGAAAAAAACGCACGCGCTGGCTGTCAACGGTGAGATCTACAACCATCAGGCGCTGCGCGCCGAGTACGGCGACCGCTACGCCTTCCAGACCGGCTCTGACTGTGAAGTGATCCTGGCGCTGTATCAGGAGAAAGGTCCCGAGTTTCTCGACGACCTGCAGGGTATGTTTGCCTTTGCCCTGTACGACAGCGAAAAAGACGCTTACCTGATTGGCCGTGACCATATCGGCATTATCCCGCTGTACATGGGGCACGATGAACACGGCAACTTCTATGTCGCGTCCGAAATGAAAGCCCTGGTACCGGTCTGCCGCACCATCAAAGAGTTCCCGGCGGGCAGCTATCTGTGGAGTAAAGACGGTGAAATCCGTTCGTACTACCAGCGCGACTGGTTTGACTATGACGCGGTGAAAGACAACGTGACGGATAAAGCCGAGCTGCGTCAGGCGCTGGAAGATTCCGTGAAAAGCCACCTGATGTCAGACGTGCCTTACGGCGTACTGCTCTCCGGCGGTCTGGACTCCTCCGTGATCTCCGCGATCACCAAGAAATTCGCGGCTCGTCGCGTGGAAGATCAGGAGCGCTCCGAGGCCTGGTGGCCGCAGCTGCACTCCTTTGCCGTGGGCCTGGAAGGGGCACCGGATCTGAAAGCCGCGCAGGAAGTGGCAAACCACCTCGGCACCGTGCACCATGAAATTCACTTCACCGTGCAGGAAGGTCTGGATGCGATCCGCGATGTGATCTATCACATTGAAACCTATGACGTGACCACCATTCGCGCCTCCACGCCGATGTACCTGATGTCGCGTAAGATCAAGGCGATGGGCATCAAGATGGTGCTCTCCGGCGAAGGTTCTGACGAAGTGTTTGGCGGCTACCTGTACTTCCACAAAGCGCCAAACGCAAAAGAGCTTCATGAAGAGACCGTGCGTAAGCTGCAGGCGCTGCATATGTTCGACTGTGCGCGTGCCAACAAAGCGATGTCGGCCTGGGGCGTGGAAGCGCGCGTGCCGTTCCTGGATAAGAAATTCCTCGACGTGGCGATGCGCATCAACCCGCAGGATAAAATGTGCGGCAACGGCAAAATGGAAAAACATATCCTGCGTGAATGTTTTGAATCTTACCTGCCGGCGAGCGTGGCATGGCGTCAGAAAGAGCAGTTCTCTGATGGCGTTGGCTACAGCTGGATCGACACCCTGAAAGAGGTGGCGGCGAAGCAGATTTCTGACCAAAAGCTGGAAACCGCAAGCTTCCGCTTCCCGTACAACACGCCGGGCTCGAAAGAAGCGTACCTCTACCGTGAGATCTTTGAAGAGCTGTTCCCGGTGCCGAGCGCTGCCGAGTGTGTTCCTGGCGGTCCGTCAGTGGCCTGTTCATCTGCAAAAGCCATTGAATGGGATGAATCTTTCAAGGCGATGAACGATCCATCGGGGCGTGCAGTAGGCGTTCACCAGTCCGCCTACAAATAATCACAACGATTTCAAACAGGCCCCTCAGGGGCCTGTTTTTTTTGCCTCACATTTCACCACCTAAAACCGATTAATAACCAATAATTGCCGAATATTCGGCCACGCTGTTCGCAACCTAACCAAACAGTCACATTCCGGCTATTTTCGTTGAAAAAGGTGTTGACGCTGCAAGGGTCTATACGCATAATGCGCCCCGCAACGCCGATAAGGTAACGCGAAAAAAAGATGGCTACGTAGCTCAGTTGG
>NZ_JADCLB010000020.1:118525-459428 GCF_014982245.1 Enterobacter cloacae complex sp. P6RS | reverse complement strand
TGTTGCTTTTACATTGGCGTTAATTTTTTGCTTTTTTTCGATAACCTATTTATTTTTAAGTTGATAAAGAAATTGAAGTTAAGAAATGCTTAATTAATAAAATTAACATTCCTCAAATTTAACAATGTCTATTAAGAAATAAATCTAGAATAATGCTATTCAAAAGCGTCTAAAATAGGTTAACATCATGACAACAATTACCTGCGTAATGAATCGCAGTGACCACACCTGACAGGAGTATGTAATGTCCAAGCAACAGATCGGCGTTGTCGGTATGGCAGTGATGGGGCGCAACCTGGCGCTCAACATCGAAAGCCGTGGTTATACCGTCTCCGTTTTCAACCGCTCCCGTGATAAGACTGAAGAAGTGATTGCCGAGAACCCAGGCAAGAAGCTGGTTCCTTTCTATACGGTGAAAGAGTTCGTTGAGTCTCTGGAAACGCCTCGTCGAATCCTGCTAATGGTGAAAGCGGGCGCAGGTACCGATGCAGCTATCGACTCCCTGAAGCCTTACCTCGAAAAAGGCGACATCATCATTGATGGCGGTAACACTTTCTTCCAGGACACCATTCGTCGTAACCGTGAATTGTCCGCTGAAGGCTTCAACTTCATCGGTACCGGCGTTTCCGGCGGAGAAGAGGGCGCGCTGAAAGGTCCATCTATTATGCCTGGCGGCCAGAAAGAAGCGTACGAGCTGGTTGCGCCAATTCTGACTAAAATTGCTGCCGTTGCTGAAGATGGCGAGCCTTGTGTGACCTATATAGGTCCGGACGGTGCGGGTCACTATGTCAAAATGGTGCACAACGGCATCGAATACGGCGATATGCAGCTGATTGCAGAGGCATACTCCCTGCTGAAAGGCGGCCTGAATCTCTCTAACGAAGAGCTGGCTGAAACCTTTACCGAGTGGAATAAAGGCGAGCTTAACAGCTATCTGATCGACATCACCAAAGATATCTTCACGAAGAAAGATGAAGAAGGTAAATACTTGGTTGATGTGATTCTGGATGAAGCAGCGAACAAAGGTACCGGTAAATGGACCAGCCAGAGCTCTCTGGATCTGGGCGAGCCGCTGTCTCTGATCACCGAATCCGTCTTTGCGCGTTATATCTCTTCTCTGAAAGAGCAGCGCGTTGCGGCTTCTAAAGTGCTGTCAGGCCCACAGGCTAAACCAGCCGGTGACAAAGCTGAGTTCGTCGAGAAAGTTCGTCGCGCCCTGTACCTGGGTAAAATCGTCTCCTACGCGCAGGGCTTCTCACAGCTGCGTGCGGCGTCTGACGAGAATAACTGGGACCTGAACTACGGCGAGATCGCGAAGATCTTCCGCGCGGGTTGCATCATTCGTGCGCAGTTCCTGCAGAAAATCACCGATGCCTATGCTGAAAACGCAGGTATCGCTAACCTTCTGCTGGCACCGTACTTTAAGAAGATTGCAGACGAGTACCAGCAGGCGCTGCGTGACGTGGTTGCCTACGCTGTACAGAACGGTATCCCGGTTCCAACCTTCTCCGCTGCGGTGGCGTATTACGATAGCTACCGCGCTGCCGTTCTGCCTGCCAACCTGATTCAGGCACAGCGTGACTATTTCGGCGCGCATACTTACAAGCGCACGGATAAAGAAGGCGTGTTCCACACCGAATGGATGGAATAAGTTAACTTACTCGCTTTCATCAAACCCGGAGCCTGTCTCCGGGTTTTTTTATGCAAAAATGCCGCGCATTATTCGAAGTAGTCTGAATCTCATTCCCCTCGTTGTGATTACTCCTGGTTTGCCTTGACAGTGCTGTTTGCCAGGAGGTACAAAGCCCAACAGTTATGTTTATCGCGATGGTCTGCTGGCCATCAATACAGTTAACTAAAAGAAGTCATTAGCGAATGAAAATAACAATTTCCGGAACAGGGTATGTCGGTCTTTCTAACGGCATTCTGATTGCTCAGAACCATGAAGTGGTTGCGCTGGATATCGTGCAGGCCAAAGTGGATATGCTCAATCAGAAGAAATCGCCGATTGTCGACAAAGAAATCCAGGACTATCTCAGCAACAAACCGCTGAATTTCCGCGCCACGACAGATAAAGAAGATGCATACCGCGATGCGGATTACGTCATCATTGCGACGCCTACTGACTACGATCCAAAAACCAACTACTTCAACACCTCAACCGTAGAAGCGGTTATCAAAGATGTTATTGCGGTCAATCCTGATGCGGTGATGGTTATTAAATCAACCATTCCTGTCGGCTTTACCAAATCCATAAAAGAAAAGTTTGGTATCGATAATATTTTCTTCTCGCCTGAGTTCCTGCGTGAGGGGAGAGCGCTTTACGATAACCTGCATCCTTCCCGTATCGTTATTGGCGAACGCTCTGAGCGCGCTGAACGCTTTGCCGCACTGCTGCAGGAAGGCGCGGTGAAGAAAGATATTCCGGTGCTGTTCACAGACTCCACCGAAGCGGAGGCAATTAAGCTTTTCGCAAATACCTATCTGGCAATGCGAGTCGCTTACTTCAATGAGCTCGACAGCTATGCAGAAAGTCTTGGGCTTAACACCCGCCAGATTATTGAAGGGGTTTGCCTCGACCCGCGTATTGGTAACCACTACAACAACCCGTCATTTGGCTACGGCGGTTATTGCCTGCCAAAAGATACCAAGCAGCTGCTGGCAAACTACCAGGCTGTGCCGAATAACCTGATATCGGCGATTGTTGACGCTAACCGTACGCGTAAAGATTTCATCTCCGATTCTATTCTTGCGCGCCAGCCGAAAGTGGTCGGCGTGTATCGTTTGATCATGAAGAGCGGTTCCGATAATTTCCGCGCCTCTTCCATTCAGGGGATCATGAAGCGCATCAAGGCGAAAGGCGTTGAAGTTATTATTTATGAACCGGCCATGCAGGAAGATCAGTTCTTCAATTCCCGCGTGATCCGCGATCTGGATGCTTTTAAGAAGGAAGCGGATGTCATCATCTCGAACCGCATGGCCGAAGAGCTGGCTGACGTCGCTGACAAAGTCTATACCCGCGATCTGTTCGGTAGCGACTAATTCTATTACGTTAAAATAAAAAACCCGGCTGATTTGCCGGGTTTTTTATTTTCAGACCTTGTAAAACTCGCGGTACCAGTCAACGAAGTTCTTCACGCCGTCTTTAACCGAGGTTTGCGGTTTGAAACCGATCACGTCATAGAGCGCTTTCGTGTCGGCGCTGGTTTCCAGGACGTCGCCCGGCTGGAGTGGCAACATATTTTTCTCAGCTTTCTTACCCAGCGCCTCTTCCAGCGCGGTGATGTAGTCCATCAGTTCTACTGGCGAACTGTTACCGATGTTGTAAACGCGGTAAGGTGCTGAACTGGTTGCCGGTGTGCCAGTCTCGACGGTCCAGTTTACGTCAGGATGGGGAATAACATCCTGCAGGCGGATAATTGCTTCAGCGATATCATCGATGTAGGTGAAATCGCGCTTCATCTTGCCGTAGTTATAGACATCGATGCTTTTGCCTTCAATCATCGCCTTAGTAAACTTAAACAGCGCCATGTCCGGGCGTCCCCACGGACCGTATACGGTAAAGAAGCGCAGTCCGGTGGTCGGCAGGTTGTAGAGATGCGAATAGGTGTGCGACATCAGCTCATTGGCTTTTTTGGTCGCGGCATAAAGCGAGACCGGATGATCCACGGAATCGTCGGTGGAGAACGGCATTTTGCGGTTGAGGCCATATACTGAGCTGGATGAAGCATACAGCAAATGTTGAATATTATTGTGGCGGCAACCTTCCAGCACGTTGAGATGGCCAATTAAGTTGGCATCCGCATAGGCGTGCGGATTTTCCAGGGAGTACCGGACGCCAGCCTGTGCGGCCAGATGAATGACCCGATCAAACTTCTCACCGGCGAAAAGCGCAGCCATCCTTTCCCGATCGGCTAATTCCATCTTGTGGAAGGTGAAACGCTCCGATTGTAGCCGTTCAAGACGCGCCAGCTTCAAATTGACGTCGTAGTAATCATTCAGGTTATCAATACCGACAACCTGATGGCCGGCCTCAAGCAGGCGTTTACTGACATTAGAACCGATAAAACCAGCTGCGCCCGTTACCAGAAATTTCATATCTTCCCTCATAAACCCAGGTTCTTGCAGATGCGATAACGCATTACATGGTGTCTATGATAACGCGAAGGGAGGCGAGTTACATAACGCATCTTTCCGATATAACTCATCGGATTCTTATAGAAAAATCCCCAGCAATAGATACACTATGCAAACATAATTATGTTTGCCCTTTTTCATCAGTTAGGGATTGTATGACGCAAAACAACAATAGCCAGGTCAGCCGAAGCAATGAGCCTGAGCAAATTGATTTACTTGATATAGTGCTGCAGCTGTGGCGTGGGAAGTGGATGATAGCAACCTTTGTTGTTGTTTTTATTGCCCTAGCTATTGGTTATCTTTCTGTTGCGAAAGAGAAGTGGACCTCAAGCGCGATTATTGCCCAGCCTGATGCCGCCCAAATAGCGACCTATTCAAATGCATTGAACATCCTCTATGGCAGTGCTGCCCCTTCAATGCTGGATATTCAAACGCGTGCGATTGGCCGTTTCAACTCTTCCTTCTCGGCGTTATCGCAGGCGCTGGACAATCAGGAAGTGCCAGAAAAACTGACTATTGAGCCTACTGTGAAAGGACAAACGCTGCCTTTAAGCGTCTCCTATACCAGTACATCTGCCGAAGCTGCGCAAAAGCAGCTGGCGCAGTACATTCAGCAGATAGATGAGCAAACGGCTAAAGAACTTGCCCTTGACCTTAAGGACAATATTAAAGAGCAGGTTAAAATCCTGAACGATTCCCTGGTAAACCAGGAGAAGGTTGCTCAGGAGCAGAAAGATCTGCGTATCAAGCAGATCGTTGAGGCGCTGAAAAATGCTGAAGCGGCGAAAATCTCCTCGCCGCAGCTCCAGCAAACCCAGGATGTGACTCAGGAGACGATGTTCCTGCTGGGAAGCGAGGGGCTGAAATCAATGATTCAAAACGAAGCCTCTCGTCCGCTGGTCTTTTCTGCGGCTTACTATCAGACCAGGCAAAACTTGCTGGACATTCAAAATCTGAACGTAAACCCGGATACTATCCACGTCTACCGTTACGTCATGAAGCCGGATCTGCCCGTTCGTCGCGATAGCCCGAAAAAAGCCATTGTTCTGATCCTTGCCGTGCTGCTGGGCGGAATGATTGGTTCAGGTGTGGTACTGGCGCGTAACGCATTGCACAACTACAAACCAAAAGCCTGATTTGCAGATTAAAAAAAACCGGGGAAATTCCCCGGTTTTTTTATTTATGACGCTTTCGAAGATTCTCTACCACCGCCGTCAAATCCAGTTCCTGATCCTGCAGCAGCACCAGCAGGTGATATATCAAATCCGACGCTTCATTCGTCAACTCTTCCCGGTCATGTACTGTCGCGGCCAGCGCCGTCTCAACGCCTTCTTCACCCACCTTCTGCGCAATACGCTTAGTCCCGCTGGCATACAGCTTCGCGGTATAGGAGCTCTCAGGATCCGCGGATTTACGCTCCGCCAGGAGTTGCTCAAGCTGATACAGGAACAGCCACTGGTGGCTCGCCTCGCCGAAGCAGCTGCTGGTGCCCTTATGGCAGGTTGGTCCGATCGGATTGGCCAGCACCAGCAGGGTGTCGTTATCGCAGTCTGGCGTCATGCTGACCACGTTCAGGAAGTGCCCCGAGGTTTCCCCTTTGGTCCACAGGCGCTGCTTCGTGCGCGAGAAAAACGTCACTTTGCCGCTGTCGATTGTTTTTGCCAGCGCGTCCTGGTTCATGTATCCCAGCATCAGCACTTCGCCTGAGACGGCATGCTGTACAACCACCGGCAGTAATCCGTCAGTTTTTACCCAGTCCAGCTGCGCCTGTTGTTGCTCTGTTAACATACCCTGATCTCCACGCCCTGGTCGGCCAGGTACGTTTTTAACTCGCCAATATTGATAATCTGTTTGTGGAACACGGACGCGGCCAGCGCGCCGTCCACGTTTGCATCGCGGAAGGCTTCCAGGAAGTGTTCCATGGTGCCCGCGCCGCCGGAGGCAATCAGCGGAACGTGGCACACCGCGCGAACTTTCTGCAGCTGCTCGAGATCGTAACCGTTACGCACGCCGTCCTGGTTCATCATGTTCAGCACAATCTCACCTGCGCCGCGCTTCTGCACTTCCTCTACCCAGTCGAGCGTTTCCCACTGCGTCACGCGCGTCCGGCTTTCATCGCCGGTATATTGGTTAACGTGATATTTGCCGGTCGCGGCGTCGAACCAGGTATCAATCCCTACCACTATGCACTGCACGCCAAAGCGATCGGCCAGGCGGGTAATCAGTTCCGGCTCGGCCAGAGCAGGGGAGTTGATGGAAATCTTGTCGGCGCCAAAAGAGAGAATTTTGGCGGCGTCATCAGCAGACTTAATCCCGCCCGCCACGCAGAACGGAATATCAATCACTTCCGCCACGCGCGCGACCCAGCTTTTATCGACAACGCGGCCATCGCTGGAGGCGGTGATATCATAGAAGACCAGTTCGTCAGCGCCTTCATCAGCATAGCGTTTTGCCAGCGGGACGATATCGCCAATGATCTCGTGGTTGCGGAACTGCACGCCTTTCACAACCTGACCATCGCGCACGTCAAGACAAGGAATTATCCGTTTTGCCAGCATTGAATCGCCTCCGTCACCGTAAATTTACCTTCCAGCAGGGCCCGGCCCACAATCACGCCCTGTACCCCCGTTCCGCGCAGCGCGGCGATATCGGCTAAGTCACCGATGCCGCCAGATGACTGGAATGCCACCTGCGGATAACGGGCGCAAACTTCTTCATATAAAGAAACGTTGGAACCCGCCAGCGTGCCGTCGCGCGAGATGTCCGTGCACAGCACGTGCTTCAGGCCCACAGGGAGATACGTTTCGACCAGCGCTTCCAGCGTTACGCCGGAATTTTCCTGCCAGCCGCTGACCGCCACCTGTTTATTACCCTGTTCGTCAATGCGCACGTCCAGCGCCAGTACCAGGGCGTCGGCGCCAAAGCGGCGGAACCAGCCCTTCACCGTCTCAGGCTCTTTCACGGCGGTTGAACCGACCACCACGCGCGCCACGCCCGCATCCAGCAGAGCCGCCACGTCGTCTTCGGTGCGCACGCCGCCGCCGACCTGCACGGGCACGTCAACACCAGCAACCAGTTTTTTCAGCAGCGGGATCTGGCGCTTCGCCGGATCTTTCGCGCCCGTTAAATCCACCAGATGCAGCACCTGTGCACCCTGGGCGGCATAATCCTGCAGGCGCGGCAGCGGGTCCTTTCCGTAGTCGCGCTGTCGACCGTAATCGCCCTGATGAAGACGGACAACCGTGCCGTCAATTAAATCTAACGCGGGAATAATCATCACATCTCCAGGAAGTTTTTCAGCAGCTGCGCGCCCGCGGCGCCAGAGCGTTCCGGGTGAAACTGCACGCCGAAGAAATTGTCTTTCTGCACCGCCGCGGTAAACGCCTCGCCATAATTGCACTGGGCGATGGTATTGACGTTCACCGGCATGGCGTAACTGTGCACGAAGTAAAAGTACGCGCCGTCTTCGATGCCGCGAAACAGCCGGTCACCCGCTTTGGCGTAAACTCGGTTCCAGCCCATATGCGGCAGAGGCAGGCCGTGGTCGGTCATTTTCGGTACGTCTTCGTCGATAATGCCCAGCAGGTCAACGCCGTTGCTCTCTTCGCTGCGGCGGCCAAGAAGCTGCATGCCCAGGCAAATCCCCAGCACCGGCTGGGTACAGGCTTTGATCAAATCGACCAGATCGCGTTCGCGAATCTGGTCCATCGCCGCCTGTGCGGTGCCAACGCCCGGCAGGAAAAGCTTGTCAGCGCGCAATACAATGTCCGGATCGCGGCTCACCACCGGCTCATAGCCGTGGCGCGCGATGGCCGATTTCACGGAGTTGAGGTTGGCGCATCCGGTATCCAGAATCACCACGTTCATTACAGCACTCCTTTCGACGAGGGCAGGGCATCGCCTTCCACGCGGATCGCCTGGCGAAGCGTACGGCCAAAGGCTTTAAACAGGCTCTCCACGCGGTGGTGATCGTTTTTGCCTTTGGTTTTCAGGTGCAGCGTCAGTCCCATGGTGTAGGACAGGGAACGGAAGAAGTGCTCCACCATTTCGGTGCTAAGATCGCCGACGCGCTGGTAGGTGAAATCAGCTTTGTATTCCAGGTGCGGACGACCCGAGATGTCCATGGCGCAGCGCGCCAGGCACTCGTCCATCGGCAGGACGAAGCCGAAACGGTTGATGCCGCGCTTGTCGCCGAGCGCCAGCTTCAGGGCTTCACCCAGCGCCAGGCCGGTATCTTCCACGGTGTGGTGATCGTCAATATAAAGGTCGCCTTTTACCGCGATCTCCATGCGGAAACCACCGTGGGTGGCAATCTGGTCCAGCATGTGGTCAAAGAAACCGACGCCGGTGTGGATCTTGCTGCCGCCTTCACGGTCCAGCCATACCTTTACATCAATCTGCGTCTCTTTGGTGTTACGCTCAACGTGGGAATAGCGGTCGCGTTTTGTCAGTTGCTCGCCAATCTTTGCCCAGTTAAGGTCGTTACGATCGTAGCGCAGCCCCGCGATGCCCATGTTTTCCGCCAGCGTAATATCGGTGATGCGATCGCCGATGACGTAGCTGTTGGTTTTATCCAGCATATCTTCGGCCAGATAGCGCTCAACCAGTTTCACCTTTGGCTTACGGCAGTCGCACTCGTCGGCTGGCATGTGCGGGCAAATCAGCACTTCATCAAATACCACGCCCTGAGAGGTCAGCACCTGCATCATCAGGTTATGCGGGCCGTCAAAGTCCGCCTGCGGGAAACTGTCCGTACCCAGACCGTCCTGGTTGGTAATCATTACCAGCTTATAGCCCGCTTTCTGAAGCTTAAGCAGTACGGGGATGACGTCCGGTTCAAAAGCCAGCTTGTCGAAACGATCGACCTGGAAATCGGCTGGTGGCTCCGAAATAAGGGTGCCGTCACGATCGATGAAAAGGATCTTCTGGGTCATACTTTCTCCGCTTTCAGGGCGTCAATGACGCGCTGGCTCTCTGCGCGGGTGCCTACGGTGATACGTAAACAGCCACTCAGGGAAGGTTGTTTATTCTGGTCTCGTAAGATAATGCCCTGATCCCATAAAGATTTAAATACGGCACTGGAGGCGGTGAAGCGCGCCAGGATGTAGTTGGTTTCCGAGTCGAACACCTGCTCGACGCAAGGGATGTCTTTCAGCGCGGTGACAAGGTACTGACGTTCCTCCAGGATCTGCGCCACGCGTTCGCGCATCGCGTTGATACCCTGAGGCGTCAGCGCCTGTGCCGCAATATCGGCAACCGGCGTTGAGAGCGGGTACGGGGCGATCACTTTCAGCAGCAGGTCGATAACCTCTTTATTCGCCAGCGTAAACCCGCATCGCAGGCCCGCGAGGGCGAAGGCTTTTGACAACGTGCGCAGCACAACGAGATGCGGATACTCTTCCAGCCAGCCCGTCAGCGTCGCCTGCGGGCAGAACTCGATGTAGGCCTCGTCGGCCACCACCAGCGCTTTACCACGGGTCATCTCCAGCAGGGTGCGGATATCCTGCGGGTTAATAATCTGCCCGGTTGGGTTATTTGGGCTGCAGACGAAGACGACCTTCACGCCGTCGAGATTGTCGGCAATGCCCTGTAAATCGAGCTGCCAGTTCTCCAGCGCCTGGACGTTGCGGCACGCCACGCCGAAGGTTTCGGCGCTGACGCTGTACATGCCATACGTGGGCTGGCAGTACATCACCGCGTCTTTGCCCGGCTCGCAGAACGCACGGATCAGCAGTTCAATGCCCTCATCCGCGCCGCGGCTGACCAGTACCTGCTCCGGCTTCACACCCGCGTACTGGGCGTAGTTTTCAATCACCGCTTTTGGCTGACACTCCGGATAGCGGTTCAGCGTTTGCTGCGACAGCTCAAACTGCACCGCAGTCGGGAATTCGTTGGCGTTCAGCCAGACGTCCCCGTTTCCGCCCAGACGACGCGCAGACTGGTAAGGCGTCAGGCGGCGGACATTTTCGCGGGCTAATTCTTCAATGTTCATGCTTGCTCCTTCAGGGCGGCAACGCGCAGCGTCACGGCGTTTTTGTGGGCGGTCAGACGCTCGGCGGCGGCCAGGGTTTCAATAGTAGAAGCCAGTGAAGCAAACCCCTCGCGGGACAGCTCCTGCACGGTCATGCGTTTCTGGAAATCCGCCAGGCCGAGGCTGGAACAGGTAGAGGTGTAGCCATACGTTGGCAGCACGTGGTTGGTGCCGGAGGCGTAATCCCCTGCGGACTCCGGTGACCAGTCGCCGAGGAACACCGAGCCCGCGCTGATGATGCTGTCGACCAGATCGCGCGCGTTGCGGGTCTGAATAATCAGGTGCTCCGGGCCGTACTGGTTGGAGATGGCGATGCACTGCTCGAGATCGCGCGCCACAATCAGGCGGCTGGCCGCTAACGCCTGACGTGCCGTGTCGGCGCGGGGCAGGTCGGCAAGCTGGCGTTCAACGGCTTCGCCCACGCGTTTCGCCATATCGGCATCCGGCGTCAGCAGGATGACCTGCGAGTCCGGGCCGTGTTCTGCCTGTGAAAGCAGGTCGGAGGCCACGAAGTCCGGCGTTGCGCCGCTGTCGGCAATGACCAGCACTTCAGACGGACCAGCAGGCATATCGATGGCCGCACCGTCGAGACGCTGGCTGACCTGGCGCTTGGCTTCGGTCACATACGCATTTCCCGGGCCAAAGATTTTGTCGACTTTAGGAATGGACTCCGTCCCGAACGCCAGGGCGGAAATCGCCTGCGCGCCGCCCACTTTATACACCGCCTGCACGCTGCAGAGTTTTGCCGCGTAGAGGATCTCATCGGCGATCGGTGGCGGAGAGCACAGCACTACTTTCTGGCATCCGGCGATACGCGCCGGCGTGGCGAGCATTAATACGGTCGAAAACAGCGGCGCTGAACCACCAGGGATATAAAGTCCCACTGACGCAACCGGGCGCGTCACCTGCTGGCAACGCACGCCGGGCAGGGTTTCGACATCCACGGTCTGCAGCTTCTGCGCGGTGTGGAAGGTATCAATGTTTTTCACCGCAACGGCCATCGCCTGCTTGATGTCGTCACCCAGACGATTACTGGCATCAATGATTTCCTGCTCCGTAACCTGCAATGCGCCGACTTCCGTCTTATCAAACTTTGCACTGTATTCACGCAGGGCGTCATCGCCACGGGCTTTGACGTTATCCAGGATCTCCGCCACGGTGCGGGAGATGCTTTCAGAGGCGGAAATCGCCGGGCGCATCAGCAGCTCGCGCTGTTGCTCGTCGCTACAATTATTCCAGTCGATGATTGTGTTAAAGCTCATGGCCATTACTCCATCATCTTCTCAATTGGCAGCACCAGGATGGAGCTTGCGCCCAGCGCCTTCAGTTTTTCCATGGTTTCCCAGAACAGGGTTTCGCTGCTCACCATGTGCATCGCCACGCGCTGCTGATCGCCCGCCAGCGGCAGGATGGTTGGGCGCTCAGCGCCCGGCAGCAGGGCAATCACTTCATCAAGACGCTCGGTTGGGGCGTGCATCATGATGTATTTGGACTCACGCGCCTGAATCACGCCCTGAATACGGGTCAGCAGCTTGTCGATCAGCTGCTGTTTGGCGTCGGCCATCTCGCCGTCGCGCTGAATCAGGCACGCTTTAGAGCGGTAGATGACTTCCACTTCGCGTAGCCCGTTCGCTTCCAGGGTGGCACCAGTGGAGACGAGGTCACAGATGGCGTCCGCCAGACCCGCACGCGGTGCCACTTCAACGGAGCCGTTAAGCAGGCAGGATTTAAACTGCACGCCTTTCTGGTCGAGATAACGCTTCAACAGGTGAGGGTAAGAGGTGGCGATACGTTTGCCGTTCAGCGCGGCCGGGCCGTCCCACGCTTCATCAACCGGCGTTGCCAGCGACAGGCGGCAGCCGCCGAAGTCCAGACGACGCAGGGTGAAGTAACGCGGGTCTTCACCCTGCGCGCGGCGGGTCAGCAGCTCTTCTTCCAGCACGTTTTCACCGATGATGCCGAGGTCAACGACGCCGTCCATCACAAGGCCGGGAATATCGTCATCACGCACGCGCAGAATGTCGATCGGCATGTTTTCAGCCAGAGCAATCAGGCGCTGGGTGTGCAGGTTGATTTTGATCCCGCAGCGGGCCAGCAGTTCGCGTGAATCGTCACTCAAACGGCCTGATTTTTGAATAGCTATGCGTAAACGTGAGTTATCTAACATTCTTTATTCCTCGTTAACCTGTTTTAACCTGTCTGAATTTGGTCCAAAAAAAAGCCCCCGGAAGAAGATCTTCCGGGGGCTTTTTCATGCGTTCATGCACCACTGGAAGATCCAAACGTCTTCCAGCACACATCGCCTGAAAGACTAGTCAGGATGATGGTGATGATGGTGGTGTTTAAATTGAACGCGTGTCATATAAATTCTCGATGAATGCTTATTCATTTGATGTCTTTTAACCTAAACCAGTTGTACGACATATTGCAAGGGCTTTTTTTGATCATTAATTCATTTCATATTGATGCTATGAATTGTGTGTTCTGACGGGCTGGCGTAGCCTTATGAAAGACGAGTGAGAGTCAGGAGAATTCGCATGAAAAAGGTCGCGATTGTCGGTTTAGGATGGCTGGGAATGCCGCTGGCGATGTCATTAGCCGCGAAAGGCTGGCAGGTGACCGGGAGCAAGACCACCCGGGATGGGGTCGAAGCGGCACGCATGTGCGGTATTGATGGCGTTGAACTGCGTCTGGAGCCGGAGCTGGTGTGTGATGCGGAGGATCTGGACACGCTGATGAACGTAGATGCGCTGGTGATTACGCTACCCGCACGGCGCAGTGGCCCGGGCGAATCATTCTACCTGCAGGCGATGCAGGAGATTGTCGACAGCGCGCTGGCGCATCACGTCCCGCGCATAATTTTTACCAGCTCGACGTCGGTTTATGGCGATGCTGAGGGCGTGGTGAAAGAGAGTTCCGAGTGCCGTCCCGTAACCGCGAGCGGTCAGGTCCTGAAAGAGCTGGAAGACTGGCTGCATAACCTTCCCGGCACGCAGGTCGATATCGTTCGTCTGGCGGGGCTGGTTGGCCCGGGGCGTCATCCGGGGCGCTTCTTTGCCGGTAAGACGGCACCAGACGGTCAGCATGGCGTGAATCTTGTGCATCTTGAAGATGTTATTGGCGCGATTGAGCTACTCTTACAGGCTCCAAAAGGCGGACACATCTATAATATATGTGCACCGTCTCATCCGGCGCGCAGCACGTTTTACCCGCTCATGGCACGCCAGCTTGGGTTGGCTCCGCCGGTTTTTGGTGAGGCAAAGAACGAAAGTAAAGGCAAAATTGTTGATGGCAATCGCATTTGCCATGAGCTGGGGTTTGAGTATCAGTATCCCGATCCGCTGGTGATGCCCATGGAATAAGACCCTCAGCGGAGACAATCGCACACCGGAAGGGGGCGAGCATGAAACCGCTGCTGGATGTTCTTATTATTCTGGATGCACTGGAAAAAGAGGGGAGCTTTGCGGCTGCCTCGGCAAAGCTTTACAAAACCCCTTCGGCCCTGAGCTATACCGTTCAAAAACTGGAAAGCGACCTC
The DNA here is from genome assembly GCF_014982245.1 of Enterobacter cloacae complex sp. P6RS. Classification (NCBI taxonomy): domain Bacteria; kingdom Pseudomonadati; phylum Pseudomonadota; class Gammaproteobacteria; order Enterobacterales; family Enterobacteriaceae; genus Enterobacter; species Enterobacter cloacae complex sp. P6RS. The sequence goes on along the minus strand of NZ_JADCLB010000020.1, from coordinate 445,722 downwards.
AATATTCAGATCCTCGATCGCTCCGGGCACCGCGCGCGGTTTACCCGCACCGGGCAGATGCTGCTGGAAAAAGGCCGTGACGTTCTTCATACCGTTCGCGAGCTGGAAAAGCAGGCCGTCAAGCTCCATCAGGGATGGGAGAATGAGCTGGTGATTGGCGTGGATGATACCTTTCCGTTTTCTCTACTGACGCCGCTCATTGAAGCGTTTTACCAGCATCACAGCGTCACCCGGCTGATCTTCATCAACGGGGTGCTGGGCGGCTCCTGGGAGGCTTTAACCCAGGGCAGGGCGGACATCTTTGTCGGTGCCCTGCACGAGCCTCCCCAGTTGAGTGACTTTGGTTTTGCCCGCCTGGGCGTGCTGGAGCAGGTATTTGCCGTGGCGCCCCATCATCCGCTGGCTCAGGAGCCTGATCCTCTTAACCGCCGCGTTATTAAGGGGTACCGCGCAATAGTAGTCGGGGACAGCTCGCGCCCCGAATGTGCGGTTTCCTCGCAGCTGCTGGATGAGCAGGAGGCCATTACCGTTTTTGACTTTAAAACCAAGCTGGAGCTGCAAATTAGCGGCCTGGGCTGCGGCTATTTACCGCGCTACCTGGCGCAGCGCTTTATTGATAGCGGTGCGCTTGTTGAAAAACAGGTGCTTGCGCAAAGCAGTAACGAATCGGTGTGGGTCGGCTGGAATGAACAAACCGCCGGGCTGGCCAGCGCCTGGTGGCGGGACGAAATTTTAGCAAATAGTGCTATCGCCGCAGTTTACTCTCAGGGGAGCGCCGAGAAATCAGCCAGTTAGAAAAAAGAAAATGACCCGGTGCGTTGCAAAGTATTGCCTTTTGTATCCGATGTGGGGCAAAATGCCGCCGCTGCAACCAAATGAATAATCGACGATATAAAAGGCGTCGGTTATTTTTTTTTGCATGTACGAAACGAAACTAAAAACCAAGAGGCCGGGCTTCGTACCGGATAGATATTTACTAAAATCCGACAGTTGTTGTCGCTGAGGAAGAAAGAAATGGGGCAATTTTTCGCTTACGTGGCGGTTATCACCGTAAAGGAGAATAACTATGTCGCATAACGCAACTCCAAACACCTCTCGCGTGGAATTACGTAAAACGCTTACGTTGATTCCGGTTGTTATGATGGGCCTTGCCTATATGCAACCGATGACGCTGTTCGATACATTCGGTATCGTATCGGGCCTCACTGACGGTCATGTGCCGACGGCTTACGGCTTTGCGCTGATTGCGATCCTCTTTACCGCGCTGAGCTACGGTAAACTGGTGCGTCGCTATCCGTCTGCAGGTTCCGCCTACACCTATGCCCAGAAATCCATCAGCCCGACGGTTGGCTTTATGGTGGGCTGGTCTTCGCTGCTCGACTACCTGTTCGCGCCGATGATCAACATTCTGCTGGCAAAAATCTATTTTGAAGCGCTGGTGCCATCGATTCCCTCGTGGATCTTCGTCGTGGCGCTGGTAGCCTTTATGACGGCCTTTAACCTGCGCAGCATCAAGTCCGTTGCCAACTTTAACTCCGTTATCGTTGTGCTTCAGGTTGTCCTGATTGCCGTGATTCTTGGCATGGTGATCTATGGCGTATTCCACGGCGAAGGCGCGGGCACCCTGGCGAGCAGCAAACCGTTCTGGTCTGGTGATGCGCATGTGATCCCGATGATTACCGGGGCGACGATTCTGTGCTTCTCCTTTACCGGTTTCGACGGGATTAGCAACCTGTCTGAGGAAACGAAGGATGCAGAGCGCGTGATCCCGCGTGCCATCTTCCTGACGGCGCTGATTGGCGGTCTGATCTTTATTTTCTCGACCTATTTCCTGCAGCTGTACTTCCCGGATATCTCGCGCTTCAAGGATCCGGATGCGTCTCAGCCGGAAATCATGCTCTATGTGGCGGGTAAAGCGTTCCAGGTCGGCGCGCTGATCTTCTCCACCATCACCGTACTGGCGTCCGGTATGGCCGCGCATGCAGGCGTTGCGCGTCTGATGTACGTAATGGGTCGTGATGGCGTATTCCCGAAAAGCTTCTTCGGCTACGTGCATCCAACCTGGCGTACCCCGGCGATGAACATTATCCTGGTCGGTGCGATCGCGCTTCTGGCGATTAACTTTGACCTGGTGATGGCAACGGCGCTGATTAACTTCGGTGCGCTGGTGGCGTTCACCTTTGTTAACCTGTCGGTTATCTCTCAGTTCTGGATCCGTGAAAAGCGTAACAAGATGCTGAAAGATCACTTCCAGTATCTGTTCCTGCCGATGTGCGGTGCCCTGACCGTGGGCGCGCTGTGGGTTAACCTGGAAGAGAGCTCGATGGTGCTTGGCCTGATTTGGGCAGGTATCGGTCTGGTGTACCTGGCCTGCGTTACGAAGAGCTTCCGTAACCCGGTTCCGCAGTACGAAGACGTTGCTTAAGTCTTAACGTTTCAAAAAAAACCGGAGACAAGGGTCTCCGGTTTTTTTATATCTCACTTCAGACTATCTCTTGCGCGTACTGGAACAGGGCTTTTAACAGGATCTGTTTTTCTGCGTTGCCTTCATGCTGGTTGTATAACGACTCAAGCTCCTGCGCGTAATGCTGCAGATACTCTGGCGTAAACACGTTTCGGCGGTGCTGCAGCCAGCGCGCCTGTTCTGCTTCATCCAGCGTGCCGGGATAATTGCGCGCCCGGTAGTTAAACATCAGCTTTTCGATGCGCTTATCGGCGAAGGTGATGTCCAGCGCAGGTAAGTTACGCGGCTCGGTTTGCAGAACAATATTCATGGCTGCGCGGTCGGCATCGCTGAAGAAGCCGTTGTAGAGCTGGGCATCCACGTTTTCGGACGGCACGAACGGCTCCGCCTCGGCGAAGATGGCGACCACTTTCTCGCGCACCTGCGGGTTATCGCGAAGCACTTTCAGGTTATCCAGGCAGTGCTGACGGTTTATGCCCAGCCTGTCGGCATCTTCCGGACGCAGCGTGTTCGCCTGCGCCAGCACCGGACATTTATTGATGTGCACCAGCTTAACCGGCACCGCAGGCAGATCCCCGAGTTCATTTTTCGGGGTGTAAAGCCGTTCGCGCAGGGTATCGCTGTCAAGCTCCAGCAGCGGCGAAATATCGCCCGCCAGGTCCACCATGATAACCGCATTACGGTTATCCGGGTGCCACGCCAGCGGCGCAACCCAGCTGGTATTGCCGCGCCAGGCGCCAAACATGCCGGAGATATGCACCAGGGGCTTCATCTGCGGTACGTCGATAAGGGTCATGAGCTTCTGCTTGCTTCGGTGGCTCAGCAGATATTCAAACAGCCGGGGCTGTGCGGTTTTCACCAGCTTCGCCATGGCAATGGTGGCATAAACGTCTGCCATCGCATCGTGGGCATTGCTGTGCTCGATGCCGTTGGCGCGCGTCAGGTGTTCCAGCCGGAAGCTGGTCAGCCCTTCCTCATTTTCCGGCCAGTTAATGCCTTCAGGGCGCAGGGCATAACAGGCGCGCATGATGTCGAGCAGATCCCAGCGTGAATTGCGGTTCTGCCAGCTCCAGGCGTACGGATCGTAGAAGTTGCGATAGAAGATATTGCGCGTCACTTCATCATCGAAGCGGATGTTGTTGTAACCGACCACGCAGGTATTAGGCACGGTAAACAGATCGTGGATGCGGCGGGCGAACTCTGCTTCGTTAACGCCTTTTTCCCGTGCTTCCTGCGGCGTGATCCCGGTGACCATTACCGCGCCGGGCTGCGGCAGGTAGTCATCAGCCGGTTTACAGTAAAAGACCTCAGGCTCGCCAATGATGTTGAATTCGTCATCGGTGCGGATGGCGGCAAACTGCGCCGGTCGGTCCAGCGCCGGATGCGTGCCAAAGGTTTCGTAGTCGTGGAATAAAAAAGTCGGGCGTGCGGCAGAGTCAGACACCAGTAATACCATCCTGTTAAAAAATGACGTCACTATGGTAAACGATCGTGCGGGTCAGACCGAATAAAAAGCGCCGCCGCGTCGCAAATTTGCGAGACCGCTTCCGCGTAAAACCTGCGTTCTGTCACATTTTTTTGCAATTAAGCCAGGTAACGACATCAGAAGTCCCGTAAAAAGGTCATCGATTTTTAATGACCTGAGGATATACCGTTGAAACGCCGTCTGTTTATTGCTGTTTCTTTACTCGCATCGAGTGTCTCATCTGCTTTTGCGGCCGAACCACTGGACTTTTCGCCGCAGCCTCCGGCCATTCAGGCTGGCTCCTGGGTGCTGATGGATTACACGACTGGTCAAATTTTAACGGCGGGCAACGAACATCAGCAACGTAACCCGGCGAGCCTCACCAAGCTGATGACGGGCTATGTGGTGGATCGGGCCATTGACAGCCATCGCATTTCGCCGGATGACATTGTCACCGTAGGGCGTGACGCATGGGCAAAGGGCAACCCGGTTTTTGACGGTTCGTCGCTGATGTTCCTGAAAGAGGGCGATCGCGTCACCGTGCGTGACTTAAGCCGCGGTCTGATTGTCGATTCCGGCAACGATGCCTGCGTGGCGCTGGCCGATCACGTGGCGGGCGGGCAGCCGCAGTTTGTGAAGATGATGAACGACTACGTGCAGAAGCTGAACCTGCGTGATACTCACTTTGAAACCGTCCACGGTCTGGACGCGCCAGGCCAGCACAGCTCGGCCTATGACCTGGCCGTGCTCTCCCGGGCCATCATTCACGGTGAGCCAGAGTTTTATCATATGTACAGCGAAAAGAGTCTCACCTGGAACGGCATCACCCAGCAAAACCGTAACGGCCTGCTGTGGGATAAAACCATGAACGTGGACGGCCTGAAAACGGGGCATACCTCAGGAGCAGGCTTTAACCTTATTGCCTCCGCGGTGGACGGTCAGCGTCGTTTGATTGCGGTGGTGATGGGAGCGGACAGCCCGAAAGGGCGCGAGGACCAGGCGCGCAAGCTCCTGCACTGGGGACAACAGAACTTCGATACGGTGCAGATCCTGCATAACGGTAAAAAAGTCGGAACAGAGCGTATCTGGTACGGCGATAAAGAACAGGTGAAACTGGGCACCGACCAGGACTTCTGGCTGGCCCTGCCGAAAGCGGAAGTACCGAACATCAAAGCCAAATACGTGCTGGATAAAAAAGAGCTGGAAGCACCGATTGCCGCGCATCAGCGGGTCGGGGAGATCCAGCTCTATGACCGCGACAAGGTCGTGGCGCACTGGCCTCTGGTCACTCTGGAAGCCGTTGATAAGGGAGGCGTATTCTCACGCCTGAGCGATTATCTTCACCACACGCTTTAACCGCTGATGGGCAGACTGGCAGGGTTGCGAGTCTGCTCACATAATAAACACTCCTCGTTTGCCGATAATAGAAATCCTGCTTTATAGTGTATAAATATACAGTGCTAATCGGAGGCAGCATGGACTACAGCATCAAGCAGCAACAGAAACGTAAGATTGCGGGTTTTCATCTTGTTGGGCCGTGGGAAAAAACGGTCAAGCAGGGTTTTGAACAGCTGGTCATGTGGGTAGACGGGCGTCACATTGAGCCGCTGGAGTGGGTGGCGGTCTATTACGATAACCCCGATGAGGTTCCGGCAGAAAAACTGCGCTGCGATACGGCCGTTACCGTACCGGATGATTTCGTCATCCCGGAAAACAGCGAAGGGGTGATGATGACGGAAATCGCGGCCGGTGATTATGCCGTGGCGACGGCGCGCGTGGAAAACTACGACTTTGCAACCCCGTGGTATCAGTTCTTTAATTCCCTGCTGCAGGATAATAAATATCAGATGGCGCTTAAGCCCTGCTTTGAGCGCTATCTCAATGATGGCAACGCGGACGGCTACTGGGATATTGAAATGTTTATCGCGGTTGAGCACAAAACGGTTTAAGCCTGCTTAATGAAGGGTTTTTCAGCCGGGAGCGATCCGCCCGGCTGAAAACACAGTACAATTGTGATTTGCCGTGTTGCTGGAGAGCGGGTGTGCGTCCCGACAAATCATTAACCCCTTTTGAAATTCGCTTATATAAACATTACCGCGTGGTGCACGGGTGTCGCATCGCGCTGGCGTTCGTGTTGACCTTTGTACTGGTCAGGTTGCTGGATATACCGGAAGGAACGTGGCCGCTGATCACGCTGGTGGTGGTGATGGGGCCAATCTCATTTTGGGGAAACGTTGTCCCGCGCGCCTTCGAGCGGATAGGTGGCACCGTGCTTGGCTCTGCCCTGGGGCTGATTGCCCTGAAGCTTGAGCTCATCTCATTTCCAGTGATGCTGGCATGGTGCGGTGCCGCCATGTTCCTGTGCGGCTGGCTGGCGCTGGGCAAACGTCCTTATCAGGCGCTGCTGATTGGTATCACTCTCGCGGTCGTGGTCGGCGCGCCAGCAGGGGATATGACCACGGCGATGTGGCGAAGCGGGGATGTTATTCTGGGCTCGCTGCTCGCCATGCTGTTTACCGGCATCTGGCCGCAGCGGGCTTTTCTGCACTGGCGTATCCAGATGGCTAACTACGTCACGGCGTTTAACCGCGTTTACCAGGCGGGGTTTTCACCGAATCTGGTTGAGCGTCCCCGGCTGGAAAAGCATCTGCAAACCATCCTCAACGACGTGGTCAAAATGCGCGGCCTGATAGTACCAGCCAGTAAAGAGACCCATATTCAGAAAGCGATTTTCGAAGCTATCCAGACGGTCAGCCGCAATCTGGTGTGCATGCTTGAACTGCAAATCAATGCGCACTGGGCCACGCGTCCCAGCCATCTGTTGATGCTTAACGCCCAGACCCTCAAAGAGACGCAGATGATGACGCAGCAGACCCTGCTGACCATCGCCCATGCGCTCTATGAAGGCAACCCGCAGCCTGTGCTGGCGAACAGCGAGCGGCTCAATGAAATCGTGGCGGAACTGAAGCAGTTAATCAACGAGCGGCAGGGCGATAACGTGGCGGAAACGCCCATTCACGGCTATGTCTGGCTGAGCCTGGAGCTAGCGCGACAGCTTGAGCTGCTATCGCACCTGATTTGTCGGGCGCTGCGCAAATAAAACGCGGATGTGACGCCTGCTGCTTCGATTCAGCAGCAATTGGGGTTATGATAGCTTTAAACGATATAGCCATTGTCATTCGCAGCCGCTGTCAGTAAGGTTATTGTTACAACGGTTGCTTTAACGAATCCGAATCTCACATTATCAGGGGTGTAAAAATGGAAACTATCAAGCCTTCGTTCCAGGATGTTCTGGAATTCGTCCGCCTGTTCCGCCGCAAAAACAAACTGCAGCGTGAAATCCAGGACGTTGAGAAGAAGATCCGTGACAACCAGAAACGTGTTCTGCTGCTCGACAACCTTAGCGACTACATCAAGCCGGGCATGAGCGTTGAAGCTATTCAGGGCATCATCGCCAGCATGAAGAGCGACTATGAAGACCGCGTTGATGATTACATCATCAAAAATGCCGAGCTGTCCAAAGAGCGTCGCGACATCTCTAAAAAGCTGAAAGTGATGGGCGAAATCAAAAACGCCGAAGCTAAAAGCGAATAATCGCAGCGAATTGTGAAAAAGGCTCTCTGGTGACAGGGAGCCTTTTTTATTTGACGATCAACGGTCCGCTGATTTGTAGGTCGGGTCAGGCGCAGCCACCAGCCGACAATTCTACCCGACGCAGAAAAGCAAAAAGCCTGCTACAAAGCAGGCTTTTTAAATTTGGCTCCTCTGACTGGACTCGAACCAGTGACATACGGATTAACAGTCCGCCGTTCTACCGACTGAACTACAGAGGAATCGTTGTGGAGGCTTATCTTAGCGGCGAAAAAACTTTTGTCAAACCTGATCTTAGGGAAAATCGACTGATTGCCGATTCTGTCGTCAGTTTGTTGTAAATACACACATCTTTTTCAGGAAAATACTTTGCAGGATTAGCATTTCTCCCCCATCATTTGAAATGGAGTTTCAACTATTCTCGCTAAGGTCCATTTTGAACGTCACTGCCCCTCTGCGCCAGGCGATCGTGCGCACGCCATGGTACGCAAAACGTAAAAGCTATCGTGTTCTGTTCTGGCGTGAAATCACCCCTCTTGCCGTGCCTATTTTCCTGGAAAATACCTGCGTTCTGCTGATGGGAGTGCTGAGCACCTTCCTGGTAAGCTGGCTGGGGAAAGAGGCGATGGCGGGGGTCGGGCTGGCAGACAGCTTTAACATGGTGGTGATGTCATTCTTTGCCGCCATCGATCTCGGGACGACGGTTGTGGTGGCCTTTAGTCTCGGCAAGCTGGATCCCAAACGCGCGCGCGAGGCTGCACGTCAGTCGCTGATGATCATGACCCTCTTTTCGATTGTTCTGGCGGCGGTGATCCACTATTTCGGTAAAGAGATTATCGATTTTGTCGCCGGGGAAGCCACGAACGAGGTGAAGGAACTGGCGCTGACCTATCTCGAAATGACCGTCTTAAGCTATCCGGCGGCGGCCATCGCGTTGATTGGCAGCGGCGCGCTGCGCGGGGCAGGTAACACCAAAATCCCGCTGTTGATCAACGGTGGAATGAATATCCTGAATATCATCATCAGCAGCGTGCTGATCTACGGCGCGTTCTCGTGGGATGGTCTGGGGTTCGTCGGGGCCGGGCTGGGATTAACCATATCACGCTATATCGGTGCGGCGGCCATCATCGGGGTGCTGATGACGGGGATTACCCCCTCGCTGCGTCTTACGCTTAAGAGCTATTTCCGGCCCTTTAATTTCGCCATTATCTGGGAAGTGATGGGGATTGGTATTCCCGCGAGCATTGAATCCGTGTTGTTCAACGGCGGGAAGCTGCTCACGCAGATGTTTGTCGCCGGAATGGGCACCGACGTTATCGCCGGTAACTTTATCGCCTTCTCCATCGCCTCGCTGATTAACCTGCCGGGTAACGCCCTAGGGTCGGCATCAACCATCATCACGGGTAAACGTCTCGGGAAAGGGCAGATAGGCCAGGCGGAGCGGCAGCTGCGCCATGTGTTCTGGCTGTCGACGATTGGGCTGACGCTGATCGCCTGGGGCACAGCGCCGTTTGCCGGGCTGATGGCCGCGTTCTATACCCACGAAGATGACGTGAAAGAGGTGGTGAAGATCCTTATCTGGCTCAACGCCGCCTTTATGCCCATCTGGGCGGCATCCTGGGTGTTACCTGCCGGGCTGAAAGGGGCGCGCGATGCCCGTTTTGCCATGTGGGTGTCCATGCTTGGCATGTGGGGGTGTCGCGTTGTGGCGGGCTATACGCTGGGCGTGGTGCTGGGCTGGGGCGTGGTGGGCGTCTGGCTGGGGATGTTCCTGGACTGGGCCGTACGCGGGGCGCTGTTCTACTGGCGCATGGTCAGCGGGCGCTGGCTGTGGAAATATCCGCGACAAAATGCCTGACAATTGCGCGAAATGGAGAATAATTCGGCAAACGATCGGAAATATGCATTCTGCCTTTGACATCATCGGGGAGCATCGATAATATGCGCCCCGTTCACACGATTCCTCTGTAGTTCAGTCGGTAGAACGGCGGACTGTTAATCCGTATGTCACTGGTTCGAGTCCAGTCAGAGGAGCCAAATTTGAAAAGCCTGCTTTTGAAGCAGGCTTTTTGCTTTTCTGCGTCAGGTAAATGCAAAACGGCAACCTTGTTGCCGTTTTTAGTGTTTTCACCCTCTCCCACGGGAGAGGGATGGGGTGAGGGCATCAGACCGCACGAAATTACACACGAACCGGCGCCGTCGCCGCCTCCAGCCACGAACGCGCCTCGCTATTCACCAGCGGCGTCAGTGCCTCACGTACCTGCTGATGATACTCATCCAGCCACTGCTTTTCCTGCTCGCTCAACAGATCCAGCTCGACCTGGCTTAAATCAATCGGGATCAGCGTCAGAGAAGCAAACTTGCAGAACCCCGGACGGCTCTCCACTATCTCCACCTGGTTTTCAATACGGATACCGTGGCTATCGCCCAGATAGTATCCCGGTTCAATGGTCATGATGTTCCCTGCCACCAGCGGCCACGGGTTGACCTTTTTGGCGATGCGATGCGGGTTTTCGTGGATCAGAAGCTGGTGGCCCACGCCGTGCCCGGTACCGTGATCGTAATCCAGCCCCATCTCCCACAGCGGACGACGCGCGAAAGCATCCAGCTGGTGCCCCTGCGTACCGGAAGGGAACTGCAGGGTAATCAGCGACAGGAAGCCTCTCAGCACGGCGGTGTAGTGCAGACGCTGCTGCGAGGGGACATTACCCCACGCCAGCGTGCGCGTGGCATCGGTGGTGCCGTTAGCGTACTGACCGCCCGAATCGTTCAGGTAAAAATGGTTATGGCCGATGGGCTTGTTGCTGGCCTCGCTTGAATGATAGTGGCACATCGCCGCATTGCTCGAAGAGGCGGAAATAGTCGCGAAACTCTGCTCGATAAAACCGGGCTGCTGTTTGCGCAATGCCAGCTGCTGCGCCTGCACTTCCAGCTCCGTTAGCGGTTGTCCCGCCGCCGCACGCAGCGGCACTTCGCGGCTCAGCCAGGCCAGGAAGTTGACCCACGCGGCGCCGTCCTGGAGATGGCACTCGCGATACCCTGCCAGCTCGACCGGGTTTTTGGTAGCCTTAATGAGGGTAATGGGATCGGTTCGCCAGACAATTTCACCGCGCGGTTCAATGGCAAAGCGCAGGGCCACCGGCGCGGAGTCGGCATCAACCATCACCCGCTTCCCTTCAGCAAGTTGCTGACAGCGTTCAATAAAGGTGTCCTGTGGCGCAATCGTGAAGGCGTTCAGAACTGCATCAGGGAGTTCTGCGAGCTTATTGTCGTTAACAAACCACTCAACGCGGCCGTCGCGACCGAGCAGGGCAAATGAGAGCGGTACCGGACTGGTGGGGATATCTGAGCCGCGCACGTTGAGTAGCCACGCAATGTTATCCGGCAGCGTAACGGCCAGGTAGTCAGCGTTGTTCGCGGCCAGCACGGCGGCAACGCGCTGACGTTTGTCTTCGCTGCTTTCACCGCTTATCGCAACCGGCATCTCACGGATAAGCCCCGCCGGTGCGGCAGGGCGATCGGCCCATAAAGCGTCAAACGGTGACGCATTCAGCGGCACGAGCGCGCACGGTGTGGCAGACAGCTGCGTAAACTCGGTATTCGTCATCAGCATTGGGTCAAAACCGATGCGCGTGCCCGCCGCGACGTTGGCCGTCAGCCAGTCTGCCAGCGGCTCGTTGTGCAGATGGTGGATCTCAACCTCATCCATATTCACCTGAACGCGGGCCTGCACCTGATAGCGCCCGTCGACGAACAGCAGCGCTTTATCCCTCAGTACCAGCGCGACGCCAGCAGAGCCGTTAAAGCCTGTCAGCCAGGCCAGCTTTTCGTCGTTCGACGCGCAATTCTCGCTTTGCCAGGCATCGGTGCGCGGAACGATCATCCCGTCGAGGCTGTTTTCCTGAAGCCACTGACGCAGGGCAGAGAGCGGAGTAGGGGGGTGCATGGTTTTTCCTTATTGTTATTAGCGGAACGGCGGCTCGTTGAAGGTGCGCAGCTTGCGCGAATGCAGTCGGTCGCCTTCCGCCCGCAGCAGGTCGATGGCGCGAATGCCGATCTGCAAATGTTCGGAAATCGCCCCTTCATAGAAACGGTTGGCCTGACCCGGCAGCTTAATTTCGCCGTGCAGCGGCTTATCGGACACGCACAGCAGCGTGCCGTAAGGAACGCGGAAGCGATACCCCTGGGCGGCGATGGTGGCGCTCTCCATATCAATCGCCACCGCTCGGCTCAGGTTGAAGCGCAGCGCGGAGGCGGAGTAACGCAACTCCCAGTTGCGGTCATCCGTTGTCACCACCGTACCGGTACGCAGGCGCTGCTTCACCTCTTCACCCGGCATGCCGCTCACCTCTTTGGTGGCGTCGTAGAGCGCGCGCTGTACTTCGGCGATGCTCGGGATTGGGATATCCGGCGGCAGTACCGCATCCAACACGTGGTCGTCGCGCAGATAGGCGTGGGCCAGCACGTAATCGCCAATCAGCTGGCTTTCACGCAGGCCGCCGCAGTGGCCAATCATCAGCCACACGTCGGGGCGCAGCACCGCCAGATGATCACAGATGGTTTTGGCGTTCGACGGGCCGACGCCGATGTTGATCAGGGTGATCCCCTGACCGTCGGCGGTGATCAGGTGCCAGGCGGGCATCTGGTGTTTTTTCCACGCCAGATCGGAGATGGCCTGCTCGGGCGCTTCGGTCTCGGCGGTGATCCAGATCCCGCCCGCGCAGGAGAGGGCGATATATGGACTGTCCGGATCGAGGATTTGGCTACAGCCCCAGCGAACAAACTCGTCCACGTAGCGGGTGTAGTTGGTAAACAGCACAAACGGCTGGAAATGCTCGGCGGGCGTGCCGGTGTAGTGGCGCAGGCGCGCCAGGGAGAAATCCACCCGACGGGCGTCAAAGTGCGACAGGGGGGAAAACTCTGCCGGGTGATAAATCCCGTCAGCCGTCTCATCGCCAATCTGTGACAGCTCGGTCGTTGGGAAGTGGCGGGTCAGTCCCGCGCTCATGGAGCGGTCAAGAGTCAGCGCCGAACCGTCAATCACGTACGGGTACGGGATCTCATGCTGCGAAGGCTCCACGGCAATGTGCGCGCCGTAATCCTGATACAACAGCGTTAGCTGCTCTTCCAGATAGGGGCGGAACAGTGCAGGGCGGGTGACGGTGGTGCTGTAACAGCCGGAGTGGGTAAAACGGGCGTAGGCGCGGGTTTTCGGCGTCGTGCTTGCGCTGCCGTCCCAGGTCACAGAGAGCGATGGATAAACAAAAAGGCCTTCGTTTCTGGCCTTTTGATCGGGAAGTTTCCCCGTTTCGATGTATTCGCTGATGGCGCTGCGCAGCGCGTTGACGGACTGTTCATACAGCGCGTCGAGTTTTTCCAGCGCCTGAGCCGGGGTCAGGCTGGAGCCCTTATTATTCATCTCTGTCTCCTTGTTCCACAGGTGTGCGACTCTATCCGATAGTATGTCACACGCCTGTGAAACAAAAGGGAGATCAGCGGTGGCTCGTCTCTTTCATTAACAGCGCCGTCGCTGCCGACAGCAGGCAGCCGGCCAGCAGATAAATCGCCACGCTGTGCCAGTTACCGCCGGAGAAGGTCACCAGCGCGGCGGCAATAAACGGCGTAAACCCGCCGCCGACCACGCTTGCCACCTGGTAACCCACGCCCGCGCCGCTGTAGCGATAGCTCGCGCCAAACAGTTCGGTAAACATCGGCTGCTGCACGCAGACCACCATATCGTGGGCGATGTTGGCGAGCATGATGGCGAAGAAGACAATCCAGAAAACCGACTGCGCCTCCAGCGCCATAAAGAACGGCCAGGCGCTGAGGGTGCCAATCAGCGCCCCGGTAATATAGACGCGACGGCGGCCAAACCGGTCCGCCAGCCAGGCGAAGCAGGGGATGGTCAGACAGCTGATCCCGCCGACCAGCAGGCCGATATTCAGAAACAGTTCGCGCGGCAGGCCGAGGTTCTGCGTCGAGTAGTTCAGCGCAAAGGCGGTAACGATATACATCGTCAGCAACTCGCACAGGCGCAGGGCGATGATTTTCAGAAAAGCGCCAGGGTGCCGAATCAGGGCTTCCATCACCGGCAGCCGTTTTTTGACGGACGGCTCCTTACGCTGCTGCTGTTCGAACTCTGCCGACTCATCCATCCCGTTGCGGATCCACAGCGCGGCAATCACCAGCACGATGCTGAAGATAAACGGGATGCGCCAGCCCCAGCTCAGAAACTGCGCGTCGGTGGTGAGCTGGCTGATTAACGACACCAGCCCTGTGGAAAGTAACAGCCCGACGCCGTACCCGACCTGCACGCCGCTGCTGTAAAACGCTTTCTTGTTTTTTGGCGCGCTCTCAACGGATAACAGCGCCGCGCCGCCCCATTCGCCGCCCACGGCGAAGCCCTGAATGGCGCGCAGCGTCACCAGCAGCACAGGCGCCCACCAGCCAATAGCGGAAAACGAAGGAAGAATGCCAATCAGCGCGGTGGCAATCCCCATCATCCAGACGGTAAGCATCAGCATCCGCTTGCGGCCAAGCCGGTCGCCGAAGTGGCCGAAAATCACCCCGCCCAGCGGGCGAAACAGAAAGCCGACGCCGAAGGTGGCAAACGCGGCGAGGGTGCCCATCGCGGGGCTAACCTGAGGGAAAAACTCGCGGTTAAACACCAGCGCGGCGGTGATGCCGTAGAGCAGAAAATCATACCAGTCGACGACGGCACCTGCGAAGCTGCCGAGTGCAGCGCGGCGGGCGCGATTGAGCGAAGGTATCTCCTCGTTGGGACGATCGGAGATGAGGGTGGAGTCCATAGTTATCCTGTCCGTACTGTTTTTATTATTGGTATAAGAAAATTTCACTCACATTGCGTCCGTCATATAAACGGAACCTATGAGACTACCGCGACAAAACGCCTGAGAAAACGTTTTTATCTTTCCGGAAGGAGCTGGATAAATAAATTTCATCTTCCCCTGCCTCGAGATAAATCAGTCTGTTTGGCTCCGGTTCGTGCTGAATGGATTACAGTAATAGATACCGCTGCGTGACTAAAGCTGAGGGAAAAACGATGCAACGTAACTTTTCGGCATTCTGGATGGTCCTGTTTTTATTCGCCGCACCGCTTCATGCCGAGCCGAAAGTCTATGGCGAACAGCGTATTAGCGGCTGGTGGAATGCGCTGACGGATGATATATCCCAGACCTGGGAAGAGCCGCAACGTTACGATCTGTACCTGCCGTTTCTGAGCTGGCACGCCCGCTTTATGTACGATAAAGAAAAAACCGACAATTACAACGAAATGCCGTGGGGCGGCGGCCTGGGCGTGTCCCGCTATAACGAAGAGGGCAACTGGAGCGCGCTTTTCGCAATGATGTTCAAGGACTCGCACAACGAATGGCAGCCCGCGATGGGCTATGGCTGGGAGAAGGGCTGGTATCTGGATAATGCCAAAGATTTCCGCCTTGGGCTCGGTGCCGCCGCGGGCATCACGGCGCGAGATGATTTTGCGAACTATGTGCCTCTGCCGTTCATCTTCCCACTGTTTTCTGCCGGCTATAAGCGCGTTACCGTCCAGTTCACCTATATTCCCGGAACGTATAACAACGGCAACGTGCTTTTTGCCTGGCTGCGCTTAGGCTTTTAAAGGGTGATCACCTTTTTTGCCACGGCGTTAGACAAGACCAGCATGGAGAATAGAACAGAGGTGACGAACGTAAGCACAATCAGCGCCAGCTTCATGCCGAGAGAGGTCACCGGTATCAGCGCCGTCAGCAGATGAAACACCGAGTAGTGCACAATATATACGCCGGTCATCGTTTTGCTGATGGCGGCCAGAATGGACTCCTTTAATTCAGCATTGCGGCGAAAGCGAACGCCGTTCGCCGCAATCACCAGGGCAATAATCAGGATGTAGATCTGCGAGCCGGTGAGAATAAAGGCGTTTCTGTCGGCCTTAAACAGGGCAAAAAAGAAGTGGCGCTCGTAAAACCAGGTGAAGAGATAGATAAACGGGATGGCGACAACCGCCGCCCGAACCACGTTTTTGCGGCTTATCCACTCGGCGACTTTTGGGTCGCAGAAGAGCTGCCCGGTCAGATAAAACAGCAGCCATGTCCACAGCCGATACTGCGGCGAAAGCGAAAGGACGTGCGTTTCAGGATAAAGCGCCGATAGCAGATCGTATCCGTAGGAAAAGCACAGCAGAGCAGCAATCGCGCCGCAGAACAGCGATCTCCGCTGGCTAAGCCACTCCACCGCCGGGTGGAAGGTGTAAATCACGACAAATGCGAATACGAACCAGGGCTGAATTAAATACCCGCGCTGATAAGGCTCCCACAGGTAGTAGATCGTTATCCAGAACAGAAAAACAATCACCAGACTTTTTATTTTACCCAGCTGCCAGCGTGTGCCGTGCCGGGATTGCCCGTCGAGATAGCCCGACACCACAAAAAACAGCGGCGTGGCGATGGTCGAGATAAAGGTTAAAAAGCCCAGGATCCAGTGATAGTCATAGTCATAATGATCCCAGGTATTGTAGATGGTGAAGAAGGTGACCGCCGTCATACAGCCCAGCGTCTTGATAATGTTCAGCCCTGTCGCATTCATTGTTGTTTGGCTTCGTCCTTACGATGGAAAACCGCATAGATCACGGGGAGTACCAGCAGCGTCAGGATTGTAGCAAACCCCAGTCCAAACATAATCACAACGGCCATGCTCTGGAAGAAAACATCCAGCAGCAGCGGTGCCAGGCCAAGTACGGTCGTGAACGCGGTGAGCAGGATAGGGCGCAGGCGCGAGGTGGCGGCATAAACGATCGCGCTGTGCTGATCCTTGTGCGTTTTCTGCTGTTCAATCTCTTCCACCAGCACGATGCCGTTGCGGATGAGCATTCCGCTCAGGCTCAGCAGACCAATCAGCGCCATAAAGCCAAAGGGAATGCCGGTAATTAAAAATCCTGGCGTGACGCCAATCAACGCCAGCGGTACGGTTAGCCAGATCGCGACGGCATTTTTTACCGAGCTGAACATCAGCACCGTAATGATAAACATCACCAGATACCCGAGAGGTAGCGTAGTGAACAGCCCTTGCTGCGCTTCGCTGGAGTTTTCCGCGTCGCCCCCCCACTCGATGCTGTAGCCGTGTGGCAGGGGAAGGGCATCCACCTGCGGCTTCACGCGGGCGAGAATATCACCGGAGGTTTGCTGGCTCAGCGGGTCCGGATCCGTCTGAACCGTCAGTACCCGCGAGCGGTCGCGTCGAAGGATGAGCGGATCTTCCCACTCCAGCGTGAAGCTGCTGACGACGTTACTCAGCGGGATATACTGCTGCCGCGCCTGGCTCCACACCAGCACGTTGTTCAGGTGGCTGGCGTCCAGCCTTTCGCTTTCTGGAGGCCTCACCACCACGGGCAGCAGGTCACTGCCTTCCCGATACAGCCCCGCACGGCTGCCGGAGAAATTCATCTCCAGCGCGTTGTCGACGTCCTGCTTATCCACGCCAAGCTCGCGTCCCAGCGCGGCGACGTACTGTGGACGGATCACTTTGCTGCGGTTTTGCCAGTCGTTTCGGACGCTCCCCGTGGCCGGGTCGCGCGCCAGGATATCGTCCACCTGGCTGGCAATCAGACGCAGCCTGTCAGGATCCGGGCCTTTAATGCGCACTTCAATGGCGCTGTCGCCGGAGGGCCCAAACATCACCCGTTTCGTGCTGGCGTTGACCTGCGGGTAGTTACGCGTGATGTACTCATCCACGTAGCGCGTCAGCGCGGAGATGCTGCGCTGGTCATCCATACGCACCATGATCTGCGCGTAGTTGCTGTACTGCCGCTGTCCGCTGTAGGTCAGAATAAAGCGCATGCTCCCCTGACCGATGGTCGAGACGGTGGTTTCCACGCCGGGCCGTCCCTTGATGGTTTTCTCAATATCGCCGGTCATTTTCTCGGTCCATTTGATATCGGTGCCGTAGGGTAACCAGAGGTCGACAAAGAAAATCGGCGTATTGGACGACGGGAAAAAGTTTTGCCGCACCGCGCCAAACCCCCAGACAGACGCGGCCAGCAGGGCGGCCATCACTACCAGCGTAGGCGCTTTATGGTGCAGCAGTGCGTTCAGCAGGTGCTGGTAGAGGCGGTAGAGACGTTTGTCGTAAGGATCTGACTCGTCAGTGGCATCCGGCGCGCTGTCGTTTTTAAACAACCACCACTTAATCAGCACCGGGGTAAGGGTGAGCGCCGAGAACCAGCTCAGCATCAGGGAAATCAGCAGCACCTGGAATAGAGATTTACAGTATTCCCCGGTGGAATCCTGCGATAGCCCGATAGGGGCAAACGCAAGAATGGCGATCACCGTCGCCCCCAGCAGCGGCAGGGCGGAGCGGCGAATGATGTTGTTAACGGCGGTTAACAGCGGGGAGCCCTGCTGCCGGGCAATCAACACCCCTTCGACAATCACGATGGCGTTATCCACCAGCATGCTGAGGGCGATAATCAGCGCCCCGAGCGAGATGCGCTGTAGCTCAATGCCACACAGATACATAATCAGCAGCGTGCCCAGAACGTTAAGGGCGAGAGAAACCGCGATGATGATCCCGCTGCGTACCCCCATAAAGATCAGCAGCACGCCGATGACAATCGCCAGCGCCATCAGGAAGTTAATAATAAAACCGTTAACAGAATGGCCCACTTCGGCTGCCTGATCGTAAAACAGATCTATCTGTATGCCTGCCGGTTTTTCCGCCGACATCTGGTTTAGCTTCGCCTCCAGCGCGTGGCCCACGTCGATCACGTTCACGCCGGGAATAAACGAGACGCCCATGGTGACGGCTTTTTTGCCGTTGGCATGGTAGATACTGGCGGGCGATTCGTTCAGCCCGCGCGACAGCGTGGCGATATCCCGCAGGCGCGTCGCCGCCCCGGTGCCGGAAGGCGCGATGATGAGATCCGCCAGTTCATCAAGATTCTCGAACTCACCGGTGGGGTGCAGACGAATGGATTCGCTGCCGGAGGTGATTTCTCCGGCGCTGGAAACGACGTTGAGCCTGCTGAGCAGGGCGGAAAGCTGGTTCAGCGTAATGCCGCGCGCGGCCATTTTGGTCAGGGAAATATCGATGTTGACCTGTTGGCTAATGGCCCCGCCGATGGCGACCTTCGCGACGCCGGGAACAAGAATCAACGCGCGGCGCAGCTGCTCTGCATATCTCACAAGTTCAGGATTACTGAATTCATCCCCGGAAATGGCGAAGAAGAAGCCGAAGACGTCGCCGAAATCGTCATTCACAAAGGGCGTGACGACGCCGGGCGGGAACTGACGCGAGGCATCGCCCACGCGGCGGCGCAGCTCATCCCAAATCTGCGGCAGTTCGTTCGAGTGATAGCGTGAAGCGATATTGACGGTGATTTGCGACAGCCCGTTTGAAGAGATGGAGCTTACGTTGTCCAGATAAGGCAACTGCTGAAGGGCATTCTCCAGCGGCAGCGTCACCTCTTCTTCAACCTGTTGAGCGGATGCGCCGGGGTAGTGGGTGACCACCACTGCGGTTTTGATGGTAAAGGCGGGATCTTCCAGCCTGCCGATATTCAACAGGGCGAAAATCCCCCCAATGCCCAGCAGCAGAATCGTTAGCCAGACGCGAACCGGGTTATTAATAAATTGACGAGTGATATCCATTACAGTCCCCGTTCACGCGTCCAGATACGCACCGGCTGGTTAGCATGGAGCTCTCCCACGCCTGCGGCCACCACGCGCTCGCCCGCCTTAAGCCCGCTGGTGATCGTCACGCCTTCGGTTATCACTTGCCCCACGCTGACCTTGCGGTCTTCAAGATGGAGCGTGTCGCCTTCTCCCGCCACAACCCAGACGTGCGGCTCATTGCGTGGGCTGTTGTCCGGGTTAAAGACGGCCTCAACCGGTACAACCAGCGCCTGAGCGCCCGCGCCAGCCGGGAGGTTGGTTAAATTGATGGTCACCGTACCGCTTACGCCACCGACGGCGGGAAAATCATCTGGTCGCGGCATGGTCAGTATCACCTGCCAGGTCAGGGTATTACTGTCGCTGCTGCCCGAGTGCTCTTTGTAGACGGCGGTAAATTCCCGATCCGGAATGGCGTTAATTCTCACGACCGGACGATACTGCGCGTTGCGGATATCAAAGGTCTTAAACAGGTTTTCAGGGATGCTGAACACCACGTCAAGCAGATCGGTGCGGGTTAACGTCGCGATGGGCTGACCAGCAGACACCACCTGATGGTTTCGGACATGTACGCTGGCCACCGTCCCGCTGAAGGGGGCGACGAGCGTCATCTGATTCAACTCTTCTCGGGCAATCTGCAGCGCCGCATTCGCCGAATCGCGGTTCGCACGCTGCACGTCCATTTCGGCTTTCGAAATCGCCTGGCGGCCCGCCAGCGTCTGGAAGCGATCGAACTGCCTCTGGGCCAGCGTCGCCGCCGTCTGCCTGTCGTTAACCCGCTGCTGGGCTTCACGGGCGTTCAATCTTGCAAGCTGTTGGCCCTGCTTGATGGCTGCGCCCTGACGCACATCGAGCGCTTCAATTTGACCAGCGCGCTTGAAGGAAAGGTCTGTGGCATCGCCCGATTCAATGCGGGCGGGAAAAACGCGCTGCTGGGCATGACCGGAAACCGTCACCTCCGCCACTTTAACCATTCTGGGCAGGGGGGAGGCTTGTTCAGGTTTAGGATCGCACGCCGTGAGCGTTAACAAAACGAACGGTAAAAGAGAGAGGTAGCGGTTCACTGTATTCCCCTAATAAATAACTGTTTTATTTATTCCATAACCTGGACAGGGGTGACACTATTCTGCCAGAACAGTGACGACCATATAGGTAAATAAACCAATCGCCGTGCTGGCGATAATGGCAAGCGCAATAAACATACCCAGTCGGATCAGGCTTATGCCATACATACATTCCTCCATGAGCCGGAAGCGGTAACTCACTATGAGCATAGTCGGCGAAAAGATAAATGTTAAATAACCATTAGCAGTGGGGACGCGCTAAACCTGAAATTCCTGTGCTACGTTTAATATTATTCATCTCTTTTACCGTAACTGGCATTAAGGGCAACCCCCTGCATTTAATGCGTTTTTTTTGCTTCATTCACTCTCATGTTGGTTATAAAAAGGATGCTCGATATGTATAAAAACATTCTCGTTCCGGTGGATGTCTACGAGACAAGCCTGGCGGATAAAGCGTTGCAGCATGCACAGTTTCTGGCGCAAAGCGCATTGGGTGACATTCATTTGCTGCACGTCATGCCAAAATTTTCAGCCGAGCTGACGCGCGGTTTTATTTCAGATGCGCGAAAGATGGATGAATATATGATTAATAATTCAAAAGAAAAACTGTCTGACCTGGTCAAAAAATTGAATTTGCCAGAAGAGCGCGTTCACCTCCATGTTCGCAGCGGAAATGTTCGTGATGAGGTTATTAAGCTGGCGGATGAACTTGCTGCTGGCGCGATTATCGTCGGCTCCCGCAATCCAAATATTCAAACCCATTTGTTAGGATCGGAGGCGGCAAGTATTGTTCGTTACGCCCATGTTCCTGTTTTCGTTATTCGTTAATTTCATGAAAGCAAGGTGATTTCTGAATAGAACCTGAGGAAGTAACAATGAAAACAGGAAAACCTGAACGTCCGTATTATCAACAAACCGTTGATGAAACCCTGTCGAATATCCACTCCACTCTGGAAGGACTTAGCGGCACTGAGGCATCAGCCCGACTTCAGCAGCATGGTGAGAATGCGTTACCGCAAAAAAAGGGCAAACCCGCCTGGCTGCGCTTCCTGGCGCATTTTAACGATGTACTGATTTACGTTCTGCTGGTGGCCGCGTTGCTCAAGCTCTTTATGGGCCACTGGGTAGACATGTTTGTGATCCTTGGGGTTGCCATCATTAACGCGCTGATCGGCCATATCCAGGAGAGCAATGCTGAAAAATCGTTGCAGAGTATTCGCAATATGCTCTCCAGCGAAGCCGTGGTGGTACGACAGGGGAATCATGAAACGATCCCCACTACGGCGCTGGTCCCGGGCGATATCGTGGTGATCCGCGCCGGGGATCGTATCCCTGCGGACCTGCGCGTGATTGAGGCGCATAACCTTCGCGTGGAGGAGGCCATCCTGACTGGCGAATCCACCGTTGTTGAGAAAAACAGCGATGCGTTAAGCGGGGAACTGCCCTTAGGCGATCGCTATAATCTGCTCTACTCAGGCACCACCGTCAGCTCCGGCGGCGGTAAAGGCGTGGTGGTGGCAACCGGGGGCGAGACCGAGCTTGGCCACATCAATCAGATGATGTCCGACATTGAAAAGCACCGCACGCCGCTGATGGTGCAGATGGACAAGCTCGGTAAGACTATTTTCATCACTATCCTGGTGATGATGGTAGCGCTGTTCGTCTTTAGCCTCCTGTTCCGGGATATGCCGGTTTCTGAACTGGTGCTGTCGCTTATCAGCCTCGCCGTTGCCGCCGTGCCGGAAGGCCTGCCGGCCATCATTTCCATCATCCTTTCGCTTGGCGTACAGGCCATGGCGCGTCGTAAGGCCATTATTCGCAAGTTGCCCACGGTGGAAACCCTGGGTGCAATGACGGTCATCTGCTCGGATAAAACCGGCACCCTGACGATGAATGAAATGACGGTCAAAGCGGTGATTACCGCTGACACGACCTATCGCGTGGAGGGCGACAGTTACGAACCGGTGGGGAATATTCACCCTGTAGATGACCCGACGCCCGTCAGCGTGACGCAGGGTTCCCTGCTGGAACGCTACCTGCGCACCATTGACCTCTGCAATGACAGCCAGCTGATCAAAGACGAGCAGGGGCTATGGAAAATCACCGGAGGGCCAACCGAGGGCGCCCTGAAGGTGCTGGCGGCGAAAATCCCGCTCCCACCGCTTGATACGGAAATGCGCAGTAAAATCCCGTTTGATTCGCAGTATAAATACATGTCCACGCTCTACCGACTGGGTGAAGAAGAGGCGATTTTAATCACCGGCGCGCCGGACGTCCTGTTCCGCCTCTGTCAGTACCAGCAGACGAATGACGGACTGCAGCCGTTCGATCAACCTTACTGGGAAGGGAAGATTGAAGAGTATGCCCGGGAAGGGCTGCGCATGGTGGCAGCGGCCTGGAAACCTGCCCGCGAGGGACAGCGCGAGCTGGATCACCCGGACCTCCATGATGGCGTGATCCTGCTGGGTATTGCAGGAATGATGGATCCGCCGCGTCCGGAGGCCATTACCGCGATTGCCGACTGTCTGCAGGCCGGAATTCGCGTGAAAATGATCACCGGCGACCACCCGCAAACGGCCATGAGCATCGGGCAAATGCTGGGGATTGGTAACGCCGCAAGCGCGATCACCGGACGCGAGCTGGAGGCGATGGACGACCGTCAGCTGAGCGACGCCGCGCAGCAGTACGATATTTTCGCCCGAACCAGCCCGGAGGATAAATTCCGCCTCGTGCAGGCTCTGCAAAGTAAACAGGAAGTGGTGGGCATGACCGGGGATGGCGTAAACGATGCCCCGGCGCTCAAGCGGGCGGATGTGGGTATCGCCATGGGGATTAAGGGGACTGAGGTCACCAAGGAAGCCGCCGACATGGTGTTAACGGATGACAACTTTGCCACCATTGCCAGTGCGGTCCACGAGGGACGGCGGGTTTACGATAACCTGAAAAAAACGATTCTGTTCGTTATCCCGAGCAACATCGCGCAGGCCCTGCTGATCATCATCGCGCTGCTGGCGGGGAACCTGATTCCGCTGACGCCGGTCCTGATCCTGTGGATGAACATGGCGACGTCAGCAACCCTGTCGTTTGGCCTGGCGTTTGAAGCGGGTGAGAAGGACATCATGAATCGGCCACCGCGCAAGGCGAATCTGCATGTGATGGACGGCTACGCTATCTGGCGCGTGGTGTTTGTCGGTCTGATGATTGCCATTAGCGCCTTCGTGCTGGAAGCCTGGCTACAGCCGCGCGGCTACTCGGCGGAATTCATCCGCACCGTGCTGCTGCAAACCCTGGTGACCGCGCAGTGGTTCTACATGCTCAACTGTCGCGTTAATGACGGCTTCTCGCTGAGCAAAGGTCTGCTGGCGAATAAAGGGATTTGGATCGTGAGCGGCGTACTGCTGGCGCTACAGCTTCTTATCATTTACGCCCCGTTCATGCAGATGCTGTTTGGCACCGAAGCGCTGCCGTTCCGCTACTGGGTCATTACCTTCCTGATTGGTTTTGTGATGTTCCTTATTGTCGAGGCGGAAAAAGTGCTGACGCGCAGATGGCGTAAAATCGAAGCGTAATAGCGTAAACTGAGAAAGCCTGCCTGAGTCCAGGCTTTCTCTTTTGTGAGCACAGGAAATTATGATGCGACTTACCTGGTTCGTCCTTACGCTGTGTGCCGCTGTTCCGAGTGCGTTTGCCGTAACCTATACCCTACCGCCGGAAGGCAGTCGGCTGGTGGGAACCCCGATTACCATCACCGTTCCCGAGCGCAATACGTTACCGCTTGAGGCCTTTGCTGCACAGCACGGGCTGGGGCTCAGCAATATGCTGGAAGCGAACCCGGGCGTGGATCCGTTTTTGCCGAAATCCGGCACCCGGCTGGTCATTCCTCAGCAGTTGATTTTGCCCGACACCGTGCGCGAGGGGATTGTCGTTAACGTGGCGGAAATGCGTCTCTACTATTATCCGCCGGGCAGCAATACCGTCGAAGTATTGCCCATCGGCATTGGTCAGGCCGGTCGCGAAACCCCGCGTAACTGGGTCACGGCGGTTGAGCGCAAGCAGGAGGGCCCCACCTGGTCACCTACGCCGAACACGCGTCGTGCCTATGCGGCAGAGGGGAAAACGCTGCCCGCCTTCGTGCCCGCCGGGCCGGATAACCCGATGGGGCTGTATGCGATATATATCGGCAGGCTATATGCCATACACGGCACAAACTCCAATTTCGGCATTGGGCTGCGGGTGAGCCAGGGTTGTATTCGTCTGCGTAACAATGACATTAAATATCTTTTCGATAATGTCCCCGTGGGCACCCGCGTGCAGCTTATCGATCGGCCCGTTAAGGTGACCACGGAGCCGGACGGCAGCCGGTGGGTGGAGGTTCACGAACCGCTGTCGCGTAACCGGGCGGAATTTGAATCGAGCCGGAAAGTGCCTCTGCCCATCTCCGCCGCACAGCAGACACAGTTGATAAACGAGGGGGCGGGCGCTGAACTGGAACGGCGGTCGGGGATGCCGGTTAAAATCGGCATGTGAAGCCCTTTTCGCCCGGTGGCGCTGCGCTTACCGGGCCTACAGTCCCGTAGGTCGGGTAAGGCGAAGCCGCCACCCGACAATTCTACCCGACGCAGAAAAGCAAAAAGCCTGCTTTAAAAGCAGGCTTTTCAAATTTGGCTCCTCTGACTGGACTCGAACCAGTGACATACGGATTAACAGTCCGCCGTTCTACCGACTGAACTACAGAGGAATCGTGTGAACGGGGCGCATATTATCGACCTGCGTTCGCCTTGTCAAAGGGTGGATCAACGCCTTTTGATCGTTTGCTGACAAAATCGGCAAAATGATGTTTTTGACAGCACAATGCACCGTAATGGTGCGGATATACCTCTAATGGGGCAGATCGTAAACTGCTGTTTCAGTAATAAATCACCCCTCCATGATTAGGTTTCCTTATTTTCAGGCGGTTAGCGAACAATTCAGACCGCACGGTAAAAGTGGCATTCATATTGCAAAACCTGTTCAACAACGACAGCCGGTTCCGGCAATGCATTTCGAACAGGGGGCAAAATGAACTTAAGACGACTGAAATACTTCGTAAAAATCGTCGATATCGGCAGCCTGACTCAAGCGGCAGAAGTGCTGCACATCGCGCAGCCTGCGCTGAGCCAGCAGGTGGCTACTCTGGAAGGCGAGATGGATCAGCAGTTACTGATCCGCACCAAACGCGGCGTCACGCCAACGGAAGCAGGCAAGATCCTGTATACCCACGCCCGCACTATCCTGCGTCAGTGTGAACAGGCGCAGCTGGCGGTGAACAACGTGGGCCAGACCCTGAGCGGGCACGTTTCTATCGGGCTGGCGCCGGGAACGGCGGCGTCCTCTATCACTATGCCGCTTCTGCAGGCCGTGCGCGCTGAGCTTCCGGAAGTGCTGGTCTATCTGCATGAAAACAGTGGCTCTGTACTGAATGACAAGCTGCTCAACGGCCAGCTGGACATGGCGGTCCTTTACGATCGCTCCCCGGTTGCCGGGATCACCAGCCAGCCGCTGCTCAAGGAAGATCTCTACCTCGTGGGCACCCGCGACTGTCCGGGCCAGAGCGTCGATCTTACCGCCGTGGCAGAGATGAACCTCTATCTGCCGCGCGACTACAGCGCCGTGCGCGTGCGTGTGGACGAAGCGTTCTCCCTGCGCCGTCTGACGGCCAAAATCATCGGCGAAATCGACTCAATCTCCACGCTGACCGCGGCCATTGCCAGCGGAATGGGTGTCACCGTACTGCCGGAATCCGCCGCGCGCTCGCTGTGCGGTGCGGCAAACGGCTGGATGGCGCGGATCACCACGCCTTCGATGAGCCTGCCGCTGTCGCTGAACATGTCCGCTCGCGGCTCGCTTTCGCCGCAGGCGCAGGCGGTAAAAGAGATTTTAATGTCGCTGGTCAGCAAGCCGTCGCTTGAGAACCGTGAGCTCCAGCTCGTGAGCTGATATTCCAGAAAAGCATAAGATGCTGGTTTTTATTATTTGTTCTGCAGCTCGGCTGACTCTAACAATAGAGCTATGTCAGATGCGCCGGAGTGAATCGTGAATTTCCAGCAACTTAAAATTATCCGTGAGGCGGCCAGGCGGGACTACAACCTGACCGAGGTCGCCAATATGCTTTATACCTCTCAGTCCGGCGTCAGCCGCCATATCCGCGAGCTGGAAGAGGAGCTGGGCATAGAGATCTTTATCCGCCGCGGCAAGCGGCTGCTCGGCATGACGGAGCCGGGTAAAGCATTGCTCACCATCGCTGAGCGGATCCTCAACGAAGCCAGCAACGTGCGGCGTCTGGCGGATCTCTTCACCAACGATGCCTCGGGCGTGCTCACCATCGCCACCACCCACACCCAGGCGCGCTACAGCCTGCCGCCGGTGATTAAAGCCTTCCGCGAACTTTTCCCTGACGTCCGTCTGGAGCTTATCCAGGGCACGCCCCAGGAAATTGAAGTGCTGCTGCAAAACGGTGGGGCAGATATCGGCATCGCCAGCGAGCGGTTGAGCAACGACCCGCTGCTGGTGGCTTTCCCCTGGTTCCGCTGGTACCACAGCTTACTGCTCCCGGTCGATCATCCGCTGAATCAGGTTTCCCCCCTGACGCTGGAAGACATTGCGAAATGGCCACTCATTACCTACCGCCAGGGGATCACCGGACGCTCGCGCATTGATGAAGCCTTCAACCGTAAAGGGTTAACGCCGGACATCGTGCTGAGCGCGCAGGACTCTGACGTGATCAAAACCTACGTCGAGCTGGGTCTGGGCATTGGCCTGGTGGCGGAACAGTCCAGCGGAGAACGCGAAGACGGGAACCTGGTGCGCCTGGATACGCGGCATCTGTTTGACGCCAATACAGTGTGGCTGGGCCTGAAGCGCGGGCAGCTGCAGCGCAACTATGTGTGGCGCTTTATCGAGCTGTGCAATGCCGGGCTGTCGGTGGACGAGATCAAACGCCAGGTAATGGAGCCGGAAGAAGTGGCGATTGATTATCAGATTTAATAATGCAACTTAGACAAGCAGTCTGTTATCGTTTATGCCCGGTGCGTTAGTATCGCGGCATAAATTTTATGAAGTATGCATGCAGGAATAAATACCGAATATATTGATAGCAAAAGCTTATGCGTGTTAAAAATGGAGGCTACGTCGATGCCGGGAGGGCACAATGGCAAATGTTATTCATGATTTTATTTATGATATCTGCCACTCAGGAAATCTTGAGGCAGCTGTTCAACAATATGCACTCTATTACCACTATCTTGACGATTATACCTTCATTTTTGCAGCGGAGAAAGGTGCGACTCCGGGCTTATCGGTTAACAGGAATTTCAGCAGTGGTTCTGCCGTGCGTAGCTTATTCAAAACGCCGCATGTGTTTATTCTTACACCAGACATATTCAGAGAAATGTTTATCTCTGGTAACCGCGTTACATTTCCCATCGACTATTCTATCTCGCTCGATACGCAGGTATTAAGTTATCTTAAGCCTTTCTTTGAAGGGCAAAGATCTCGACTTCCTGATGATTTTGAAGAAATTTTTGACTTCATCGCCAGAGAGGAAGTCAATGTTGATCCTTTGCTGTATGAACTCGAAAATCTTTGTAATTTTAGCGATCTCAATAAACAGGAAAAAATCTTCGAACGCATTCGAGCTTATGAGATGTTACGCAACCTGGATGTTGCGGCTTGGCAGCAGCATAGGCAGTTAAAATTTAATGTGTCTAAACAGGAAATTATAGTTAAAACGCAGCAATATATGGCACGTAAAAATTATGAGTTTATAAATAAGTCGCTAATGGAAGAGCTGGCTCGTGACTATAATCGCTTATATGTATATGTGTTAAAAATGTGCGCGATTCACCTGCGGAACCCAAAAACAAGTGCTAAGCAGGTGCAGGAAAAATTACTCGAACTGCTAGAATTTACTCACAATGAAGCCCATTTCTTTGGCATTAGAGAGATTTTGCTCGCTAAGCGTTTTTTTGAAAATGGTTCTAAGGAAGCCTTTTTTCACAAAGTGAACCGTAATACGGCGGGATTTTGGGAGTACGTTAGAGGTATGGCCTGGGATCTTCGCCATCAGCGCTTTCTCGAATTTGTTATTACCTTAAATATTGATAAAAACGCGGCATTCTTTTTTCCCGCAATCTTAACCTGTGATAAAAAATTCATTGAAGTTCTGGATGCTCATAGCGTCAAAGTCATCGTTTTTAATAACAAAACTAAAGAAATTCTTCCATTTTATGATATTGATTTTATTGAAGAGATAGCGTCATGCGGTGAGCGAGTCAAAGAACGATTAACTTTGCTCTCTACCGAAGAATACCAGTTACAACGTCGCCAGTATCAGGAAGGGCCAGACTATCTTCAATCGTTGGTTAAAACACTCGAAGCCGAACTTGAGGGCATTTGCGGTATTGCCTGTGAAAAGAATCCGCTTGGTAACTATTAGTGGGTCACAGATGCAAAAAGCCGGCTTCAAAAGCAGGCTTTTCAAAAATGGCTCCTCTGAATGGGTTCGACTTTGCCAATAACAAACAAATAAATATTTCCCTTTCTGTCAAAACCGCCTGAATGACCACCAATCGGCGGTGATGAGCGAATAGATATAGTCACTTAATGGTAGAAGTAGGGACATGCTGCTGCATCAACTCAACGATCCAGTCAATAAAAACGCGCAGTTTAGCGTTGACATGGCGGTTAGGCGGGAATGCCAGGTACAGGGGCATTGGAGCGATACGCCAGCGTTCAAATAGCGGAATCAAGGCACCGCGAGCCTGATGTGCTGCCGCCATATAGACCGGCAGCGCAATCACGCCCAATCCCGCTAGCCCAGCTTCGAGGTAAGCATTGCCATCATCCACAGCAAGCACATAGTTGCCCGTAATTTCAATGCGTTCACTCTCACCGTGCAGCACCAGAGGATCAATCTTACCGGTGCGTGAGGACAAGAATCCCACGATGCGATGGTCCGTGTTTTCCAGCTCTCGCGGATGCGCGGGGGCGCCGAGGCGTTCCACATAACTCGGTGCAACGTAAACACCGATTTGCAAATCGCCGACATGGCGTGCGATCAGGGACTGGTCGTTGATTTCGCCACCCCGCAGGACGCAATCCACGTTGTCGCCAATCAGATCCACCACCCGGTCACTTACGCCCATGTCGAACTGGATATCAGGGTAGCGCGCGTGAAAAGCCGGTAGCGCGGGCACCAGCACAAGGCGGGCGAGAGGAGTGGGCACATCCACCCTTAGGCGTCCCCTGGGCGTCATCGCCGCACTGGACAGGCTGTTTTCTGCATCTTCCATGTCCGCCAGCAGGCGGATAACGCGCTCGTAGTAGACCGCGCCATCGGGAGTGACGCCGAGCCTGCGGGTGGTGCGATGGAGCAGCTTGACGCGCAGGCGCGCTTCCAGCTGCTGAATAAGCTGCGTCACCGTGGTTTTGCTCATATGGAGCGTTTGGGCAGCCTTTG
Organism: Enterobacter cloacae complex sp. P6RS; assembly: GCF_014982245.1. Lineage (NCBI taxonomy): Bacteria > Pseudomonadati > Pseudomonadota > Gammaproteobacteria > Enterobacterales > Enterobacteriaceae > Enterobacter > Enterobacter cloacae complex sp. P6RS. The sequence goes on along the minus strand of NZ_JADCLB010000020.1, from coordinate 415,961 downwards.
TGAAGCTGCCTGCCTCCACCACGCGAGCAAAGGCGCGCATCGCATCAAAACGATCCATCCCATGTCCTCTCTTTTCACCGATTGTTTGGATATTACAAACAATGATGGACAAAGTCGCTTGTTTATCCGCCCGATCTGGCGCCTGTAAAGTGTCTGTATGTTCAACGGGCAGAGTTCGCCCCATTACAAAGGTACACATATGACAATACGCGAAGCCGTTTTTCCCTTCGGGCGCCAGGCGCTCTATGAGCGCAATCGCTATTCACCCGCCATCAAATCTGATGGCTTCTTGTTTGTTTCGGGGCAGGTGGGTAGCCGGGAAGATGGTTCGCCTGAAGAGGATATAAAAGCGCAGATTCGTCTGGCGTTTGATAACCTTAATGCTGTTCTCACGGCTGCGGGCTGCACGTTCGATGACGTGGTTGACGTTACCCTTTTTGTTGTCGATCCCGAGTCAAACCTCGACGCTATCTGGAGTGTCCTGCCAGAATACTGGGGGGAAGCACCTTACCCAACCTTGACCGGGATCGGCGTGACGTGGCTGTACGGATTCAAGTTTGAGATTAAGGTGATTGCCAGGCTACCCTGAGCGTTACGGATCTTTCCGACGGTCAAACGGCAAGTCAGAGGAAAATTTATGAAGGCAGCGGTTTATGACGTGGAAGGCGCTCCCGGCGTCCTGCAATATGTCGATGTTCCGGATCCGGTCGCAGGGCCTGACGATGTCCTGATTTCTGTCGAGGCTATCTCGATTGAAGGGGGAGATCTGATCAACCGACGTTCAACTCCGCCGCCTTTTCCTTCATGGATCGTTGGCTACGCGGCCGCGGGGACGGTGGTTGCCGTCGGGTCGAAAGTCCGTAGCCGCAAGGTTGGAGACAGAGTGACTGCTTTTAGCATGCAGGGATCGCATGCGGAACGTTGGGCTGTGCCTGCGGAACGAACCTGGCTTATACCAGACGGAGTGGATGCAGCAGAAGCGGCGGTGGTACCGATCTCCTTTGGAACAGCTTATCACTGCCTCTTCACACGAGGCATGCTCCGGCACGGAGAAACCGTTCTGATTCAGGCTGCAGCGGGTGGCGTGGGGCTCGCGGCCGTTCAGCTTGCCTCACAAGCTGGCGCGACGGTCATCGCCGTGGCAAGCGGAACGCAGCGAAAAAACCGGTTGCTGGAACTGGGGGCCGATCATGTTGTGGATCGTGTAGAGAATAACGTCGTGGAGAGTGTCCGACAGGTCACTCGTGGCACCGGTGTTAACCTCGTCATCGATCCGGTAGGGACGACGTTGCCTGCGTCGCTTTCTGCACTCGCGCCGGAAGGGCGTCTTGTTTTCGTCGGTAATGCGGGCGGTGGCAGCCTGACAGCCGACTTATGGCCGGCAATGCAGTCTAACCAGACGCTCATGGGGGTATTCATGGGCCCCCTTTTTGAAGGGCCCGAGGTTCGGGCAAGCGTGGACGAGATGTTGCAGGCTGTAGCGGCAGGGCGCATCAGGGTTGTCATTGACCGCATCTTCCCCCTGGCTGACGCCGCCGCGGCCCATGAATACGCGGAGACAGCGAAACCGCTTGGCCGTATTGTTATGAAGCCATGATGGGGGTCGACCTTAGCCTGGCCCCCACAATGCTCCCGATGCGGAAGCCGCCTCGCATTTCGTTTATCCGAACCGCCATAATTCTTTTAACCGTAAAAACAGTTTTTTATTATCAGCCTTCTTAGTGACGCAATTCGTTCCCACCAGCGCTGCCCTTCGATGGATAACAGCTCTCTGCCCACTTAATTACGAAAAGGAAATCACCATGAATCTGATGAATAACTGCGCATCTCCTGGCATAAATGTTATATTAAAATATAATATTAGGAGGTGCGCTATGTATAAAACTCGCCTGAAAAAGGTCGGCGGATCCATCATGTTGGCGGTTCCTCCCGCCGTGTTGAAAACGCTGGAGCTGTCGACGGACAGCGAAGTCGGCATGACCATTAACAATGGCTGCCTGATCATTGAACCCCAAAAACGGCCTCATTATTCGCTTGAGGAACTGCTGGCGCAGTGCGATCCGCACGCTGAAATGAGTGAAGAGGATCGGGAATGGATTGATGCGCCTGCGGTAGGAAAGGAGATCCTGTAAATGGACAGAGGGGAAATCTGGCTTGTTTCACTGGATCCGATTGCTGGCCATGAGCAAAGCGGAAAACGTCCGGTTCTCATCGTGTCGAAGGCATCGTTTAACAAGCTGACCCGGCTACCGGTAGTGGTTCCCGTCACCAGCGGCGGTAACTTTGCTCGCACGGCAGGTTTCACCGTTTCACTGGAAGGGGCGGGGACAAAAACGATGGGCGTTATTCGCTGCGACCAGCCCAGAACTATTGATATGGCTGCCCGAAACGGCATGCGGCTGGAACGCATACCTGATGCTGTTATAAATGAAGTGCTTGCCAGGCTGGATGCAATTCTGAGTTAGCATCAGAGACGCAGAAAAGCAAAAAGCCTGCTTCAAAAGCAGGCTTTTCAAATTTGGCTCCTCTGACTGGACTCGAACCAGTGACATACGGATTAACAGTCCGCCGTTCTACCGACTGAACTACAGAGGAATCGTGTGAACGAGGCGCATATTATCGACCTCGGTACGCCTTGTCAAAGGGTGAAAACGCGCTTTTTGTTCGTTTGCCGACTATTTCAGCAAATCGCTGATTTTATAGCAAATTCGCGTTGAAATTACACAACGACATGCGCCGCCCGCAGGCGGCGCGAAGGATCAGAACAGCACGGAGTAGTTCAGACCAAACGTCCGTCCGCGGCCTTTATAGGTGTACAGGCCCGGTGCACCGTAGGTTGGGCTATACAGCCCCGGCGCGCGCTGGCCCCAGGCGGTGGTGTAGTCTTTGTCCAGCAGGTTTTCCACGCTGAAGCTGACTTTCCCCACCGGCAGGGCGTAGCTGCCCAGGAAATCGACCGTGTTATAGCCATCGATCTTCTTGCCGTCAGCGTCAGACACGTCAAAGGTCTGCGTGCTCTGCACGCGCAGGGTCCAGTCGCCCGGCGCCCAGTTGACCCATGCGCTGGCTTTCGACGGGCTGGCGCTGTCGACCGTCAGCTTCTCCCACTTCCCGTTTTCGCGGGTTTCAGACTTGATGGCGTTAAAGTTCGCGCCGGTGCTCCAGTCGCTGTCGGTAAAGAAATAGTCCACCTGGCCTTCAATCCCGTAGATACGACGCTTGTCGTCTTCCAGGTTGATGGTCATATCCGTCTTGTTGATGGTGATGGTTTTATCCGAGAGCGAGTAATACGCCGCGACCTGCGTGCGCAGGTTGTCACCGGTGAAGCGCCAGCCCAGCTCGTAGGCGTTGACCTTGATGCCGTCCAGCGTTGAGTCGTTGACGTTTACGCTGTTCAGCAGGCGATAGTGGCCGTTGCTGAGTTGGTAGGTGCCGGAGCCGTAGTACTTCGCCAGGTCAGGAATTTCAAAGCCCTGGGAGAAGTTAAACCACAGCTGCTGCTGTTCGGTCAGACGACCGAGGATCCCGGCGTTAAACAGGAAGTTGTTGTAATCGGTTTTCCCGCCCGGCACCGCGTCGGCGGAGGTGGCTTTCCCGGTGGCGATGGCTTGCTGCTGGGCGTAGCCAACAAAATCATCCACCTTGTTTTCGGTGTACTGGTAGCGCACGCCGCCGCTCAGGGTGATGGCGTCAATGTCATAGCTCGCCTGCAGGAACGGAGCGAGGTTGGTGATGCTGTAGCCCGGATAACGGCCCACGTTGTAGGCGTTGTCCAGCTCCATGCCGCCGCTCGCCGCCGCTTTGCTCAGGTCAAAGAACTGCTGGTTGGCATCGAACGTTTCGTGGTCGGCATCAACACCCCAGGTCAGCGTCAAATCGTCCACCGGCTTGCTGTTCAGCGTCAGCTTGCCGCCGTAAAAATCGGTTTTCTGCTGCGACGCGCCGATGCTGCTCACCACGCCTTTGGTCAGGGTCGGGAACGGGTAGTAGGTCAGGCTCTCGTCACGGTAGTAAATCTGCGCGACAAGATCCTGGCCCCAAAAATCAGTATTAGAGTACTGCAGGTTAATCAGATGGCGCTCGGTGCCCGGCACGCGGTCAGAGTCGAGATTATCCTTGTTGTACGCGGTGGCATCGCCCGTGACCGCCGAGAAGTTCTTCCCGAGATACAGCCCATGCTTGCCGTCGGATTCGCTCTTGTAGTACTGGGTAGTGAGCTGCAGCTGCTGGTGATCGTCGATGTTGAGGGTGCCTGTGCCCATCACGTCAATACGGTCGGAATACTGTAGGCCGGTCTGGGTGTTGTCGATGATCACCTCGTCGCCGTTGCCGTCATACCAGCCGCCGTAGCGCTGATACGACACCGACAGACGACCGGAGGCGTTGTCGTTGCCGCCGCTGACCGCAGCCGACACGTTCTCATCGTGGTCGTTGTGGCTGTTAAACCCGCTTTTTGCTCCGGTCTGGAACTCAACTTCGGTCTCCGGCTGGCCTTTTTTGGTGACGATGTTCACCAGGCCGCCGGTGCTGCCGCCGCCGTACAGTGACGTGGCGCCGGAGATGACTTCGATGCGGTCAATGTTGAACGGGTCGATGGAGTCGAGCTGGCGGCTGTCGCTGCGGGACGAGTTCAGGCGCACGCCGTCCACCATCACCATCATGGAGCGGCCGCGCAGGTTCATGCCGTAGTTGGTACGCCCCTGGCTGCTGACGTCCATACCCGGGATCAGCTGCGCCAGCACCTCTTTAATCTCTTTCCCGCCCTGAACCTGCTGCTCGATCTCAGAGCGTTCAATGACCCAGGTGGTCTGCGCCATCTCGGCTACGCTACGGTGCGCGCGGCTGGCAGAGACCACGATATTTTCTTCCTTTTGTTCTTCCGCCCACGCAGAGGTAGAAAGCATTGCAAGCAAGCAAGGATTTAAAACCCAAAGATGAGAACGTTTCATTGTTATGATGATCCTGATTGTGTGTGTCAGTACTCAGTGGTTTTTGCTAACGATTTAAAAACCTGGCTGTTCTCCGGGCTGGTGGTGCTTCGCCAGTGGATAACGCCAGGGGTGGTGGCCAGTTCAAACGGCTCGTCGGCATGTGCGCGATTCAGAATTCGCGCCGCGCGCCAGGCCATCAGGCTGAGCTGGGGTTCGGCAATGCCGAGACGGTGCATCCCGGCGTTCACGGCGAACAGGCGGTTGCTCTGCGGACCGTCCCATTCGAGGGTGAAATCGTTGTTAATGCAGAACGCTTCGTCCGCATCCAGATGCAGGCGGTGAGACAGCGGCGCGAGGAACGCGGGCTGCACGGCGCGGTAGCCGGTGGCAAAAATCACCACGTCGCTCTCCAGCTGCTCATGGCCGCCGTCGAGGTGATGCTGAATGCTCAGGCGATGTCCGGTTTCCTGACGCGTCAGGGCCGTCACCGAGCGGGACGGCATCAGGTGCGCCCAGGGTTTTTCACGCAACACTTCGAAGCGGTGGTACATGGCGCGGTAAATCGCCAGCAGGGACTCGGTGGTGATGCCGTCGGAGGTCATCTTCTGCTCGTGCAGCATCTGACGACGCGCCTCTTCACCGAGCGTGGAGAAGCTGTCCACATACTCCGGCGTGAAATACTCGTTAGCAAAGGCGGCTTCATCCAGCGCGTTGTAGTTGTTGCGGCGCGAGACCCAGTTCAGGCTCCGCGGCTGGCCCCATTCGCCGCGGAAAATATTCAGGAACAGGTCGGCGCCGCTCTGGCCGCCGCCGACAACGGTAACGCGCTTGCCGGCGAGGTCCGGCGAGCGCAGCATCATCTCGCTGGCGTGGAAGCAGGTATCGTCCTGCGCCGTGACGCAGTCAGGCAGGTTGATCTGTTTGCCAATCCCCACGCAGACGTGGCGCGCCAGGAAGCGGTCGCGCTGGGTCACCACCTCAAACAGGCCGCGTTGCTCATCAAAGCTCACCTGCTGCACCTGCTGGCTGAAGGCGAGATTGGTGAGGTTGTCCGCCGCCCAGCACAGGTAGTCGGCAAACTCTTCGCGGGAGACGGTGCGCTGCTCGGTGGTCAGGAAGCGGTAGAACTTTTTGCGCTGCACCAGGTAGTTCAGGAAGCTGTGGCGGTTGGTCGGTTCCACGGCGCTGACCAGATCCTTCAGGAAGCTGGTCTGCATGTGGCAGTCCGGCACCATCATGCCCGGGTGCCACGAGAAGTGCGGTTTACGCTCAAGGAACAGCGAGCTAAAGCCGTCCAGACCTTCTGCGAGGGCGGCGACGCTGAGGTTAAACGGGCCAATACCAATGCCGATGAAATCATAGGTTTTCATTGCGCGGACTCCCGGGAGGCCAGAAAAAGAGGGTTATCAAGATCGGTAACGTAGTTCGGCAGCATGCGGCTGCCGCCGTCGTGTTCGGAGAAGGTCAGTTTGACCGGGTTAAGGATCACGCGAATAATCTGCGGCTTAAACAGATCGAATTTCGCAAAGCGCTCCGCAAGCTCCGGATGCGCGGCCATATAGCGGTGCAGCACCCCGGCGAGGATCTGATAGAAGCGGTTTTCGCTGACGCCGCTTTGCAGCGTGAGGCGTGAAATAAAGCGCAGCACCGTCACAAAGTTGCCGGTTTGCAGGTCGTGAATGATGTAATCCGCGCTCAGGCGCGCCGTCACCGCTTTTACCTGCTCCGGCAGGCTCTGCGCCTGCGGGAAATCCTCGTCCACCAGGCGCATATCGCCCTGGAAATCCTTCAGCAGGATGCGCTGCGGGACGTAGTCCTTCATCACCAGCGTCACGTTCTGGCCGTGGGCAATCAGCGCCACGCCGTAGCGGCAGAGCAGGTGGTAGAACGGGATCACCGTTGCCTCAAACAGCTTTTCCAGCCACGCTTCGGCGCTTAACCCCGAGCGCGTGATCCACGCGTCGATCAGCGGACGCCCGGCGTTGTCGGTTTCCATTAGCGCCGCCATCAGCACCGCCTGTTCGCCATCCTGCAGATAGCAGGATGGGTTCTCGCGCCAGATCACGCCCAGCATCTCCTGATAGCGGTAGGGCGCTTTCGGCAGCGCCGCGTAGCCCGGATGCGACAGATACCCGGCGGCGGGTTCGCCCAGCACCTGCGCGCCAGAGCGGGCAAGCGTGGCGTCAGCGGCGAACTGCTGCTGCAGCCAGCGCGACGCCAGAGGACCGGCGGCAATGTACTTGCCCGGAATGCCGCGATAGCAGGAGGTGTTGTAGATGGTCAGCGGCAGCTTGATGTCGTACGGCGCGCGACGGCTGGCGTTGGTGAGCGTGCGCAGGGACTGCTGGGCCAGGTACTCATCGCCAAACTCGCCCAGCTCAACCATTTCACCGCGCGCCAGCTGCGCAAGAAAATGAATGGCAATTTTTTGCTGCCACTGCCACGGGTGCAGCGGCACGGGCAGCCAGCCGTCGTCGAGACCCAGCGCCTGCCAGCGAGCGTCAAACCGGGCGCGCTCGGCATCGTCCATGGTGCTGGCCAGCAGAGCGTGAATGTCGCAATCGGCGTCGCTGCTCCAGACCAGATGTTCACGCTGGACGGCGACCCAGTGCAGGAGGAAGCGCCCACGGTATTCCGGCGCGTACAGGCGCAGCGCGTCCAGACCCCAGCCGCGGCGGCCTTTGTTGAAAATAAACTTCGGGTGGCCGCTCATCAGACACTGTAATTCGTCCGGGTCGAGGTGGATCAGCGCGTCCGCGTCCAGCGCTTCACGCGCCTGCAGCAGCTGCATGTCGCCGCGCAGCGTGGCGTAGAGATCTTCCATGTGCTCCGCCGTTTGCGCGTCGCTCATCTCCAGCACCGTCGCCAGCTGCAGCAGCGCGCTTTCCGCTTCCATGGCGGCGCCGCTGGCGGTGGTCAGGCTGTCCGGGTCGATATGCAGCCAGCCCCATATCCCGCGCGCGGCGCGAAACTGCCAGGACTCGTTGCCCATGACGATGCGCCAGCCGTCCGGCGAAACCGGCTCTGCGCGCAGGGTGCGTTCGTATTCCAGCTCCGCGAGGATCTTCGCCACCATCTCGCGGTTCACTTTCTGCCAGAGCGCGTTCACAGGCCCACCTCGCTGAAGAAGCGGTGACGCTGGCTCATGATGAGGCGCGAGCGCTTGTGCGGGAAGTCGAACTCTTTCACCGTGTCGAAACCGGCGGAGGCCAGATGGCGGAACAGGCGCTGGTTGTCGAAGCGCGGCTCGGCCACGATGCGCGCGGTGCGCGGTTCATCGAGATACAGATAGTGGCTCAGGCCGCGCAGCCAGCTGCGGATATACTGCGCGCCGCGCCAGTTTTCTTCGCCCACCAGCATGTGCAGCCCGCGGTCAAACGGCTGCCAGCGGTAGTGGCGGCCAATTCGGTCTTCTGCCGCCCAGTAGAGTTCAAAATAGCCAAACGGCTGGTCGTCGAAGCAGCCGATAACCGGGTAGCAGTAGGTCGAGTCAAGCTGGCGGCGCAGGTAGTTTTCCTGCTCGGCCTGCGGGCCCGCCATCTCCCAGAAGGCGTTCACGCGCGGGTTATTCATCCATTGAGTGAAACGCTCGCCGTCCAGCGCCACGTCTGCCACGCGGAAGCTCAAAGTGCGCTTGATTTGCGGATCGTAACGGCGATAGACCTCGCCCTGCGGGCGACGAGGACGCAGCGGGAAGTACAGTTGGCGGCTCTCATCAAACTGCATCCCGCCGCTTGCCTGCGGACGTTCGCCTTGCAGCCACAGCGGCAGCTGCCAGAAGGTTTCTCGCGCCAGATAATCCCCGTGGGCCTGGCTAAACAGCGCCTGCGCCTGGGGTTCATCCTGCCAGTCCGCCCACGGCAGGGTAATGCCGGTCAGGGCGGGCGCGGCAACAAACAGCTGATCGAGGGCTTCCACCAGCCAGCCGGCCGGGATCCCGGTCAGACGCTCCAGCACCGCGCTGCCGTCAAGACCCAGCGTCAGCGGCAGGTTTTGTTCCGTTGCGGTGCAGCGAAAGCCGTAGCCGGAATGGACGATATTCGCGATGGCCATCACGCCTTCTCCTTGTAAAACGGGTTGCTAAAGTCGAAATAGATCACCGCCGGATCGACGATGGTGTTCTCATTGCGATCGTGCAGGTAGCAGAAGAAGTTGCCTTTGCAGTTCCAGGTCGGGCTGTCGAGCACGTAGTCGAGGCAGCGGGTCTGCTTCGCCGTCGTGCGCAGCCCTGCCAGCGCGTCACGCACGCGGGACATCAGGTGCTCTTCGCTGTCGAAACCGGCGGCGGCGAGAGCGGCGGTGACCGCAAGGGTGGAGTTCAGCAGCAGGTAATAAGGGAAGTAGCGCAGCAGCTGGCTTTCACCGAAGCGGTTTTCCACGTCGGTTTCGCCCGCCTCTTTCAGCCACGCGTCGGCGCCTTCGGTCCACGCGCTGCCCTGGCAGTCGCGGTAGATAAGCCCGACCGGGAAATCCTGCTGCATCTCAACGAGGATATTTTGCTGGTGCGCCAGCAGGACCAGACCGTAGTCCGCCTCGGCGCTGAACAGCGGAAGTAACACGCGGTCGCAGTAGGCGTCCAGCCAGCAGCGGGCGGCCTGGGCGAGCGGTAAATCCAGACGCTGGCTAAGACGGCGCACCGCTGCGGCCAGCAGGCTGTCGCCGCCGTCCGGCGCGGCCTGCGTCAGGCTGACCAGCACGTTGGTCTGGGTGTCTGGCGTATCGAACAGCAGGTTAACGCGCAGGGCCATCAGGCTCTCTTCCTGAACGACGCCGTTTTCATCACGCAGTCCCGCCCAGCCGTCTTCCTGCATCACGCGCATGGTCGGGTAGCGGGCCTGTAAATCTTGCCAGCGTTCTGTTTTCGCCAGCCGCGCCAGGCGCATACCGCGCTTAACCTCTTTGACCGACAGCGTGCGCACGGAGTTGGTCAGGCGCACGCTGAGGGAGAATTTAATCATGTCGCTGTTGGTCTCGCTGTACAGCGAGCGTGAGGAGCTGGTGGGCAGCCACTGTGCGCCCGCTTCACCCAGATCCTGTAATGAACCGTTTGCCGCCAGACGCTGACACCAGTCCTGCTCCAGCAGATAGTCGGCCTGCCACGGATGCATCGGCAGCAGCCAGCGGGTGTCGGTGAAGTGGCCGAGCAGATCGGGTGCGCTCTGGGCGGCGAAGCGCAGCAGACGCTCGCGCAGGGAGACGTTCAGGCTGTCGCCGGCAACGAGCGTGCTCTCAACGGCAAACCAGCGCAGCGGGAAGCGGGAGCCGAAATCCGGCAGATACCGGCGCGCCTCGGTTTCGTTGAACGGCTCGTGGGATTTTGGCGCAGGGTGAAACGCGTGGCCCACCAGCAGCGCCTGTTCCGCTTCGGCAAACGTCAGCGGCTTGTCGCGCAGCGTTGCCCAGCCGTGACGCAAATCAATCGCCTGCCAGGTATGGGTATGGCTTTCCAGCGCGCGCTGTTTAAAACGCGTCAGCGTATCGGCATCCAGTGAGCCTTTTACTGAGGGTTTTTCAAGAATTAAATCAATCATTTGAGTGAAAGTGACGGCGTCACCACTGTCGCTATCGCTCTGAATAAGCGTTGCCGGGAAACGGTACTGATGGTGCTGGGTGGGGGAGAAATAGCGTACCGGAACCCGAAGGGCCTGGGAGGAAGAGAGTGGAATATGAATGTGCGCTAACTCATCCGCTGCGGCTGCAGGGAGATAGCGCCAGTCCTTCGTTTCGCGTAACAGGGCGTTTAAAAAACACTGGGCTGCAACGTCTGTACCGGCAGAGCGGGGCAGAGCACGCATAGATGTACCTCATTCCATGACTGATAATAATTCTCGTTATGATATTCATTCTGTTTACAGTGGCAACTATTTTTGCAATATTTGTTTTCATTAACTTCATAATTTCCACACATTTATTGACACTATGTTCACATTCTCATGCGCGCTGATTCTGAAACGTTGACCGAAAATATCACCTCCAAAGCCAACTGGCCCCTGGCGCTCTGCGCGGGCCTGCTGGGCATTGGGCAAAACGGTTTGCTGGTCATGCTTCCGCAGCTGGTGACCCTGACCGGGCTTTCACTCTCGGTCTGGGCCGGGCTGCTGATGTTCGGCTCAATGCTTTTTTTACCCGCGTCCCCCTGGTGGGGACGCCAGAGCGAGCGCCGCGGCTGTAAGGTCGTTATGGTGGCCTCCCTCAGCGGCTATCTCGCCAGCTTTGGCGTCATGGCGCTGGTGGTCTGGGCGATGGCGGCAGGGAGGCTGGAAAGCACCTGGGGGCTGTCGGGGCTGATCCTCTCGCGTCTGCTGTATGGCCTGACGGTGTCGGGCATGGTGCCTGCCGCGCAGACGTGGGCCATTCAGCGTGCGGGCCTGGATAAACGCATGGCGGCGCTGGCAACCATCAGTTCCGGCCTCAGCTGCGGCCGCCTGCTGGGGCCTCCGCTGGCGGCGCTGATGCTCAGCGTTAACCCGGTCGCGCCGCTCTGGCTGATGGCGATCGCGCCGTTAATCGCTCTGCTGCTGGTGCTGCGGGAGGTGGCGGATCCGCCGCTGCCGCCGGTGGCACACCAGGCGACCCGTCTGCAGATGTCCATGCTGCCGTTCCTGCTGCTGGCGATGCTGCTGGCGGCGCTGGTGAGCCTGATGCAGCTCGGCCTGTCACCGCACCTCAGCCCCTTGCTTGACGGCAACGCCCGGGATATCAGCCATCATGTTGCGCTCCTGCTGAGCCTGGCCGCGCTGGCTACGCTCGCGGCGCAGTTCCTGGTGGTTCGTCCGCAGCATTTCAGCCCGCTGACCCTGCTTTGCATGGCGGCGGTGCTGATGGTGGCTGGGCTGGCGCTAATGTGTATCGCCGAACTGGCGCTATTCTACGTGGGGATTGCTATCACTTCGCTCGGCGCGGCAATGGCAACGCCGGGCTATCAGCTGCTGCTGAACGATCGCCTGACCACGGGGAAGGGGGCGGGCGCTATTGCGACCAGCCACACGCTGGGCTATGGCGTCAGCGCGCTGCTGGTGCCCGTTGTGACGCGCTTTTTCGGCGAACAGTATTTAACGACGGCGGCCTTTGGCGTGGCGGCGCTGTTTTTAGCGCTGAGCATCGGGGTACGGTTAACCGAGCGTACCCCTGTCGAAAAAAATTAATGGACGTGGTGGGATGAAGGGCCGCCAGCGCCCTCATTTTGCCGCAGGCGCTGGAGCGGATCCTGCTGATAAAACTGGCTGAAACGCTGCCACAGCGCCGGGAAACGGGGCGCGAAGAGTTCGGGGGCGCTGAAGAAGTACTCCGAGAGCACTGCAAAGCACTCGGCGGGGTCAGTTGCCGCATAGGCATCAATGCTGGCCGCGCTTTCGCCCACCAGATCGATCTCATCCTGGATGTTATCCATTGCCGCATGCAGGTCGTGCTCCCATCCTGCGACTTCACGTAGCGGAATAAAAGGCACGCCGCTGGCGCGATCCCCGTTGCGGGTATCAAGCTTATGCGCCACCTCGTGAATAATCAGATTAAAGCCCGAGGCGTCGAACGAGTCCTGAATGTCGAGCCAGTTGAGGATAATTGGCCCCTGCTGCCAGCTTTGTCCGGACTGCACCACCCGCTGGTTGTGTACCAGCCCGATATCATCCTCCCACTCGTCATCGACGACGAACGGTGCAGGATAAATCAGCACTTCATGAAAACCGTCCAGCCACTCAATGCCGAGCTCCAGCACCGGCAGGCAGAAAAGCAGGGCGATGCGGGCGTTTTTCAGCGGATCAAGCTCGAACCCCTGCAGCGGCACCAGACGTTTTTGCTGCAAAAAACGATCCGCCATCTGAACCAGCTTCGATTGTTCATCCGGCTTAAGATTCGCCAGAACAGGGATCGCCAGCGCGTCATCCCACGGCAGCGCCATATCCCGGCCAGCCTCATTCGTTTTCCAGGGCCACTTAATCATCGCTTTGCTCGCAAACTCGTCACTTGAACACAAAGGGGAACGTTATCATTGCAACACTTATAGCCCGAATAAACTATCATTTCGTACGTAGCGGTGGGTAGCGCTTTGCAGGCATCACCTTCATTTTGTGACGTCTGTCGTAGCCTTTATCCGCAGGTGGGGTGAATAAATCAGTACGGTATTGAAAAGATGAGCGATTTCAAAGGCAACAAGCAGGACCTGCCCAGTCGGCTGTGCGTGCACTGCCAGCGGCCGATGACGTGGCGCAAAAAATGGGCGAAATGCTGGGATGAGGTCAAATACTGTTCCGAGCGTTGCCGCAGGAGCCAGCGTTGACCGAGCTGCGTCTGATCCTGGGCGATCAGCTTAATCCGCATCACAGCTGGTTTGACACCCGCAACCCAAACGTCATTTACGTGATGCTGGAGCTGCGGGCGGAAACCGCATACGTGCTGCATCATGCCCAGAAAGTTATCGCTATCTTCGCCGCCATGCGGGCGTTTGCCTCAGCGTTGAAAGAGAAGGGGCATCGGGTAAGGTATGTCCGGCTCTCTGACGGTTCAAACCGCGGCGCGCTGGAAGAGAATCTCAACGCGCTTGTTACGCATTACAGCGCCGACAGGGTATTGTGGCAGGAGCCCGACGAATGGCGTCTTGATGTGCAGCTGCAGGCGTGGGCGAAAACAGTGTCCGTTGAAACAGCCTGCGTCAGCAGCGAGCATTTTTTCACCCCCCGCGACGCGGTAAGCGTGTTTTTTGCGTCGCGTAAAAGCTGGCGAATGGAATACTTTTATCGGGAAATGCGCCGTCGGCACGGGATTCTCTTGACCTTTGAAGGCGAGCCGGAAGGGGGGAAATGGAATTATGATGCTGAAAACCGCAGGCGCTGGTCCGGCGAGCCGCCCGCACCGGGTGACTCGCGCCCCCGCCACGATCGTTCAGCCTTGTGGGCAGAGATCCAACGCTGCGGCGTAAAGACCTTCGGCGAACCGCAGGCCGACAATTTTCGCTGGCCGCTCAACCGTTCGGAAGCCAAAGCCAGTCTGGATGCGTTTATTTCTCACGTGCTCCCGCAGTTTGGAAACTGGCAGGATGCGATGCACGCGGAGGAACCTTTTCTTTTTCATTCGTTAATTTCTTTTGCGCTGAATACCAAAATGCTTAATCCCCGGGAAGTGGTGGCCGCCGCCCAGCAGGCATGGCGTTCTGGCCACGCGCCGCTGCCTGCCGTTGAAGGGTTTATCCGACAAATTCTCGGCTGGCGGGAGTACGTGCGCGGGATCTACTGGTCGCAAATGCCGGGCTATCGCGAGCTGAATGCCCTGGAGCAGCACGCTCCGCTGCCGGACTGGTTCTGGACGGGGAGAACGCAGATGCGCTGCCTGGCGCATGCCGTTGGGCAATCGCTTACCGAGGCTTACGCCCACCATATCCAGCGCCTGATGGTGATCGGGAACTTTAGTCTGCTCAGCGGTCTGTCGCCGCAGGCGGTCCATGAGTGGTATCTGGGGGTCTATATTGATGCGTTTGAATGGGTGGAGCTGCCCAATACTCTCGGCATGAGCCAGTTTGGCGATGGCGGGTTACTGGCCAGTAAGCCCTATGTCTCAAGCGCATCCTACATTCATAAGATGAGTAATTACTGTCAGGGATGTCGGTACCAGCACAACCAGCGCACCGGAGAGCTGGCGTGCCCGTTCAATGCCCTCTACTGGGATTTCTTTGCGCGCAACCGGGCGCGCCTCGGTAACAATCCCCGCCTGGGCATTGTCTATAAACAGCTTGCGGATATGAAGGAAGAGGAACGGCGGGCGATTGCTGACCAGGCCGGGCGCATTCGCCTCAATCTCAACGACCTCTGACCTATTTCAACACCGCGCCGGTTGCGGAAGGTCAATAAGACGCTATTATTTTTGACTTTGTTGCTTTCCCTGCCAGGACATCCAGACGCTATGCCCGTGAATTTCGACCTTAACGATCTCTATGCCTTCAGGGCGTTAGTGGAATACGGTAACTTCCGTGTCGCCGCTGAATCAATCTGCATATCCCAGTCGGCGCTGAGCCGCAGGATCGAAAAGCTGGAAGCCGCGCTGGGAACCAGGCTGTTTGACCGAACCACCCGCCGCGTCGCCCTGACGTTATACGGGCAAAACTTTGCTGAGCGCTCCGCGCAGCTGCTCGACAGCGTTGAGTCAATGCTGGCGGATGTCGATAAGGCCAGTGAAGAGCGGACGGGGCTGATTACGGTCGCCGCGGTACCTTCCGCCGCCTGTTACTTTATGCCTGATGTGATCCGTCGCTTTCAGTCTCGCTTTCCGCGCGTTCGCATTAAGCTCATCGACAGCAGCGCGGGGAATGTGATTGACGCCGTGGCCCGCAGCCAGGCGGATTTTGGCATCTGCTTTGCAGGAAACCTGCCGTCTGAAATCGAATTTTTCCCGCTGGTGGAGGATGTCTACGTTGCGGCGTGCAGAAAGGATCACCCTCTGGCGCAGAAGAGTCACCTGACGTGGCAGGCGTTTTACCAGCAAGACTATATCTCCCTCGATAAAACGTCAGGCAACCGCAACCTGCTCGATCGGATGCTGGGGGAGATCGTTCCCGAGCGCCCCAGCGTCTGCGAAACGCGCCACGTCACCACGATGCTCGGTATGGTAGAGGCGGGGATCGGCATTGCCGCCGTTCCCGCCATGTCAATGCCGACCTCAGAGCACACGCCGCTGACGCACCTGCCGCTCGTGGCGCCGGAAGTGAAACGCACCGTTGGGCTTATCCGGCGCCGGGGGCGCATCCAGTCTTATATCGCGGCTGAACTGGAAAAAGAGATCACCGAGCGGTATCGCCGGACGTAACGGGGATCATCCCCGTCTTCTCGATGACGGCGCGTGAGGGCGGTGAGGCGAGATAGGTCAGCAGCGCTTTACCCTCGTCAGGATGTTCAGCGTGACGGGTGACCGCGCCCGCGAAGCGCGTGATGTACTGCAGATTATCCGGGATTTTACCGATAAAAGTGACGCCCTGAACCGGCAGTAGCTCGCTCACCTGCTGGAAGCCCACGGCGTATTTCCCTTTTGCCACTTCTGAAGCAACCGGAATGCGTTCGACCATCGTTGCTTTAGCCGCCGCCTCCTTTTCAATCCCCAGCTTTTTGAACAACGTCTGGCTGACATATCTGCCGCTGGCGCTGTCTGAGTAGGCGATGGAGCTGGCCTGAAGCAGCGCTTTACGTAGCGTCGCCTCGCTGCTGATATCAGGGACATCCGCCCCTTTTTTCACCACCATTCCGACGGGGGAGTCCGCAAGTTCCGTTCGCGAACCCGGCTGGGTCTGGCTGGTTTTTTCGAGCTTCGCCAGCGCATCGCCCACCATAATCACCACGTCGGCTTTCTCGCCGCGCGCGAGCCGGTTTGGGATCGCCTGCGGCGTAGCGCCCATTGACGGACCGGGAATAATCACGATGGTATCGCCAGTCTGGCGTTCATATTCCGGTGCCAGCTTTTCAAGGGCGGCTTTGAAACCGCCTGAAATCATCACTTTCACCTCCTGAGCGCAGGCATTGGCGCTCAGGAACGTCAGCATCAGCGCGGTGGCGGCATAACGAGAAGTGCGAGTCATGCGGCCCCCTGCGACTTAACGGTGTTTTGCACCGAAACCGCGCGACGACGGTAGAGGTAGAGGGTTGCCAGCAGGGCACACACCGCGGCGAAGCTCATCCAGTAGCCCGGCGAGGCTTTGTCACCAGTGTATTCAATCAGCGCGGTGGACATCACCGGGGTAAAGCCGCCGAAGATCGCCGTTGCGAGGCTGTAAGCCAGAGAGAACCCTGCCACGCGGACTTCAGCGGGCATAATTTCCGTCAGCGCCGGGATCATCGCCCCGTTATACAGCCCGTACAGGAAGGAGAGCCACAGCAGGACGCTCAGCATCATGGAGAAGCTTGGCGCATCAGCCAGCAGCGTCAGGGCCGGATAGCTGCTGGCCAGCGCCAGCAGGGTCATGGCAATCAGCACCGGTTTACGCCCGAAGCGGTCCGACAGCGCGCCGCCCACCGGCAGCCAGATGAAATTAGAGATCGCAACCAGCAGCGTGACCAGCAAGCTGTCCGAGGCGCTCAGCATCAGCACTTTTTTGCCGAAGGTTGGCGCGTAGACGGTGATCAGGTAGAACGCGGTGGTGGTCATCGCCACCATCAGCATGCCCGCGACCACCACCTGCCAGTTGCCAAGCAGCGTTTTAAAGACCTGACGCATCTCCAGATGATGGCGGCGCGCGCTGAACTCTTCCGTCTCCTCCAGCTTGCGGCGCAGGAAAAAGATAAACGGCACGATTAAACAGCCGAACAGGAACGGGATGCGCCAGCCCCATTCACGAATTGCGCTCTCTTCCATCAGCGCGTTCAGGGCAAAACCCATCGCCGCGGCGACCATAATGGCAACCTGCTGACTGCCGGACTGCCAGCTGGTATAGAACCCTTTGCGGCCCGGCGTGGCGATTTCAGCGAGATAGACCGAGACGCCTCCAAGCTCCGCACCGGCGGAAAAGCCCTGCAGCAGACGGCCCGTCAGTACCAGCAACGGTGCCCAAAGCCCGATGCTTTGATAGGACGGGATCAGCACGATCAGGAAGGTGCCTGCCGCCATGATGGAAAGCGTCACGATCAGCCCTTTGCGGCGACCCACCTTGTCAATATAAGCCCCCAGCACAATGGCCCCGACTGGACGCATCAAGAAGCCCGCGCCGAAGACGGCAAAGGTCATCATCAGCGACGCAAATTCACTGCTCGCCGGGAAGAACGTGTGGGCGATGTAGGTGGCGTAGAAGCCGAAAAGAAAGAAATCGAATTGCTCAAGAAAGTTGCCGGACGTCACGCGAAGTATCGCGCCCGCCTTAGAGCGTACGGTTGCAGGTGAGGTTGAGGAAAACATGGTTATCTCCAGTTTATTGTTGACGTTTTACGCGTCTGTTTCTGAAAACTGGATCAGGATGAGGAATTAGATAAGCGCAAATGCCGCATCGACTGATGCATTTCTTGCATGAATATAATCCGGCGAATAAATACAATTAATGGCAACAATAACTTAACAAAATATTGGCTTTTTATTCACCAACATTCTGTAAGTCTCTGATATTGCGATTTTGTGATGTAGCGCAGAGGCGCGTTTTAGAATGAGCCGGGTAACCGCGTCGTTACCCGGCGGAGGCCATTTAGCGCAGCGCCCTGGCAATCGCGCTAAACATCAGAGAGGCTTCCAGCGGCTGGGCGCTGAAGGACGGTTCCGCCTGCGGCCAGATAGACCACTGGACGATGACCAGATTTTCCTTCGGGTTCACCATAATCATCTGCCCGAAAATGCCCAGCGCCCAGAGTGAACCTTTCAGCGAATCCTGGGCCGTCGGCTCTACGCCCGTGGCGTTGGCGGGCACTTCGTTGTTCCACCACTGATAGCCGTACAGCCCCTCGGGATGGGCGTCTGAGACCGAGCCTTTGGCCTTCGTCCAGTCTGACGACTGCTGGATCCAGTTTTCCGGCAGGATGGTCTTACCGTTCGGCAGCGTACCGTTGTTCAGGATAAATTGCCCGAAGCGTCCCCAGTCCTCCAGCGTGGCGTTAAAGCCGTGCGCGCCAACGTCGTGCTGGCCTTTGCTGTAGGCATGCCACACGCCGTCGCTCGCCATGCCGTAAGGCTGCCAGATGCTTTTCTCCAGATAGGCCGCCAGCGTCATGCCGGTGGCCCGCTCCAGCACGTCACCCAGCAGCCAGGCGCCGCCCGAAGAGTAAGACCAGGTCTCTCCGGCCGGGTGCGCCCTGCGTAACCCCTTCACCAGCTTGCGCACGCAGTCATAGGTACCCGGCTTCGCCTCGCACTCGGTGAGCTGCGCGAAGTCGGATTTAGGGTTGGTGTAATCCTCGTTCCACGCCACGCCGGAGGTATGGGTGATAAGCTGCTTAAGCGTCACGCCGTCCCACGCGGTGCCTTTCAGGTCGGGTTCATACCGCGTGACCAGGTCGTCGAGCGAGTGAATTTTTCCCTCTTTGAGGGCCACGCCCACCAGCGCCGATACCACCGATTTCCCAACCGAGCGCGAGGTCCAGAGCGTGGAGTCGGTATTGCCCTCTCCAAGGTACTTCCAGGCGATTTTGCCGTCCTTCAGCACCAGCATGCCGCTTACGTTCTGGCGTTTAAGGTACTCCTGAAGGCCGTAGCGCCTGCCGTTGACCTGATACCATGCGTCAGTGAGCGGCTTATCCGACATTTCCAGCGCCACGGCGCTACCGTGGCGGAAAACATCCCCGGCGTAGTTGCGGTAGTCATTGCGAAAGCCCACCACGCGGTCAGCCTGACTCCAGGTGAGCATCTTATGGGTGTCCGGCAGCGCGGCGTCAAAGGGGGCAGGGCAGGCGCTAAGGTCGGTGCCTTTGCAGGCGGCCACTGCCGCAGGGGAGAGCAGGGCGCTGAAGACAAGTCCCGCCAGCAGGGCATGGTTTACTTTTCTGTTTTTCATATCCGTCTCTTTCAGGTTAAGAACGGCTTCAGTTTAAAAACCCGGGGGCTATAATAAAAAACGCGTAGTGGGGGAAAATCCCCCTATAAAACAGAGGGAGCGTAGCGTGGCGGGACTGATTTACTCTTTTGCACAGCTCGAGGCATTTACCGCCGTGGCCGAGAACGGGGGCCTGAGTAAAGCCGCGGTGGCGCTGAAGAAGGACCGCACGACGCTTCGCGATCTGGTTGATTTTCTTGAGGATGGCTTGGGCTACGCGCTGTTTATTCGCGACGGCCGCACCCTGCGGCTCACGCCCGAAGGGGAACAGCTTCAGCGCCAGGCGCACCTGCTGATGCGGCAGGTAAAAGCCTTTGAGGCGTTTGCCAGAGAGGTGCCGCACGGTGCCACGCAGGACCTGACGCTGGCCTACGATCCTTTTACGCCCAGAGCCTTTCTGCACGGGGTGATTGCTGAAATGGCCGCGCGAAACATCCGGCTGAGCCTTATCTGCACCTCTCGGGATGAATCGGAACGGCTGCTGGCGAACACCGACGCGGATCTGGCCATCTGCCAGGCGCGCAACCGCAGCGTGGGCAATGACATGGAGTGGCGCGCCCTCGGCGCCATTGATATGGATTTTTATGCCGCCCGCGGGCTGTTTGCGGACAGTGCTTCCCCACTGTCGCTGCTCGATCTCTCCCTGGTGCCCCAGGTCGTCATGCACCCCGCCTCGGACGAGCCGGTGGCGCGCCGCCTGCAGATCTCCGGGCATACCCTCTTTACCAACGAACCGGAGATGCTGCGCGGTCTGCTGGAGCGCGGCTGCGGCTGGGGATTCTTACCGACGCATTTTCATGCCGGTCAGTGGCAAAACGTAAAAAGGCTGCACACCGAAGTGGGCAGCCAGGGGATTGGTCAGACGATGGTCACCATCTGGAAGCCGGGGAGCGACAAGCGCAGCACGATCGCTGAAACGCTGTCGCTCCTGCCGGACGTATGGAAGCACTCAGCGCTGTGAACAGCCTTTGCACTGCTTGTTCTGGATCTGCTGGAAGAAGTCGTTGCCTTTATCATCCACCAGAATAAACGCCGGGAAGTTCTCCACCTCAATTTTCCAGATCGCCTCCATACCCAGCTCAGGATAGGCCACACACTCCAGGCTCTTGATGCTGTTTTGCGCCAGCACCGCCGCCGGGCCGCCAATGCTGCCCAGGTAGAAGCCGCCGTGCTTATGACAGGCGTCGGTTACCTGCTGGCTGCGGTTGCCTTTTGCCAGCATGATCATGCTCGCGCCGTGGGATTGCAGCAGGTCTACATACGAGTCCATGCGCCCCGCCGTGGTCGGGCCGAGTGAGCCAGACGCGTAGCCTTCCGGGGTTTTTGCCGGACCCGCATAGTAAATCGGATGATCTTTGACGTACTGCGGCAGCGCTTCGCCGTTATCCAGCAGCTCTTTAAGCTTCGCGTGGGCAATGTCGCGCGCCACGATAATGGTGCCGTTCAGCGACAGGCGGGTAGAGACCGGGTGCGCGGAAAGCTGCGCCAGGATCTCGTTCATCGGCTTGTTCAGGTTGATGCTCACCACGTTGCCTTCGCCCTGCTGGCGCAGGGATTCAGGAATATACTGACCCGGGTTGTGCTCAAGCTTCTCAATCCAGATCCCGTCGCGGTTGATCTTCGCCTTGATGTTGCGGTCGGCGGAGCAGGAGACCCCCATGCCGATTGGGCAGGAGGCACCGTGGCGTGGCAGGCGGATCACGCGGATATCGTGGGCGAAGTATTTCCCGCCGAACTGCGCGCCGAGGCCGAGGTTCTGTGCTTCCTGGAGCAGTTCCTGTTCGAGCTGAACGTCGCGGAACGCCTGGCCGTGCTCGTTGCCTTCGGTTGGCAGCGCGTCGTAGTAGCGGGTGGAGGCGAGCTTCACGGTTTTCAGCGTGGCTTCCGCTGAGGTGCCGCCGATAACAAACGCGATATGGTACGGCGGGCAGGCTGCGGTCCCCAGGGTACGCATCTTCTCAACCAGGTAGTTTTTCAGCTTCGCCGGGGTAATCAGCGCTTTGGTTTCCTGGTAGAGATAGGTTTTGTTGGCAGAGCCGCCGCCCTTCGCCATGCACAGGAATTTATACTCGTCACCGTCGACGCTGTAGAGGTCAATCTGTGCGGGCAGGTTGGTGCCGGTATTCACCTCTTTATACATATCCAGCGCCGCATTCTGCGAGTAGCGCAGGTTGTCTTCAATATAGGTGTTATACACGCCCTGGCTCAGGGCCGCTTCGTCACCGCCCCCGGTCCAGACGCGCTGGCCTTTCTTACCCATAATGATTGCCGTGCCGGTATCCTGGCAGGTTGGCAGCACGCCTTTCGCCGCAATTTCCGAGTTGCGCAGGAACTGCAGGGCCACGTACTTATCGTTCTCGCTGGCTTCCGGGTCGTTAAGAATGGCGGCAACCTGCTTCTGGTGGGAAGGACGCAGCATAAATGCGGCGTCGTGGAAGGCCTGCTGCGCCAGCAGGGTCAGGGCTTCGGGCTCCACCTTCAGCACTTCCTGGCCGTCGAATTCGGCAATGGAGACATGCTCGTTGGTCAGCAGGTAGTATTCGGTGTCGTCATGCGAAAGAGGGAAGGGGTTCTGATAAAAAAACGGTTTATTCGACATAGTATTGCTCCACAAAAATAAAACCGCCGGAGGAGAAGTCCGGCGGTCAGGAATCAGAACATCATGGACATCCACGGGTAGCCAATCAGCAGCAGGGCCGCCAGGAAGATGGCACCGAAGATGGTGCCGAGGCGCCAGTAGTCTTTGGTTGGCAGGTAGCCGCTACCGTAGTAAATCGGGCTTGGGCCAGTGCCGTACGGGGTGATAATCCCCATGACGCCCAGCGAGGTCACCATCAGCAGAACGAACACTTCCATATTCATGCCCGGAATGGTGGAGGCGATGGTCAGCATCGCTGGCAGCAGCGCCGTGGTGTGCGCGGTGGTGCTGGCAAACAGGTAGTGCAGCAGGTAGAACGCCAGCAGCAGGACGATGGTCGCCACGCCCGGAGAGATACCGCTCATCAGCAGGCCGCCTTCTTTACCTAACCAGCTGATAAAGCCGGTAGAGGAGAGGCCATCCGCCAGCGCCACCAGGGTGGCGAACCAGACGAAGGTGTTCCACGCCGCTTTGTTGCCGGTGATATCGTTCCACTCCAGCACGCCGGTCCACAGCATCAGGCCGACGATGAGCAGGGCCGCCATCGCGGGTTCAATCCACGCGGCGGCGAAGATCCACATCAGCAGCGCGCAACATACGAACACCAGCAGCAGGATTTCATTGCGGGACAGTTTGCCCAGTTTTTCCAGTTCACGGGTCGCCCACAGCGGCACTTCGTTGTTCACCTTCACTTCTGGCGGGTAGAACCAGTAGGCCAGCAGCGGCATGGTCAGAATCAGCAGGATGCCCAGCGGCAGGAAGGCGAGGAACCAGGTCCCCCAGGAAATGTCGATCCCAACCGTACTTTTCACCAGCGCCAGGGCCAGCAGGTTTGGCGCGAGGGCGGAGAGGAACATTGAGCTGGTGATACAGGCCGCGGTGATCGCCACCCACATCAGGTACGAACCAATCTTACGCGCGCTAGGGTCGTTCGGTTTTGAACCGTACAGCGGCGGCAGGTTAGCGATGATCGGGTAGATGGTCCCGCCGCTGCGCGCGGTGTTGGACGGGGTGAACGGTGCCAGCAGCAGGTCAGCAAACGTAATCGCGTAACCGAGCGTCAGGCTGCGGCGGCCAAGGTACTTCACCAGAATCAGCGCCAGACGGCGGCCGAAGCGGGTTTTGTCATAGCCTGCGGCGAACATAAAGGCACCGAAAATCAGCCAGACGGTGGAGTTACCAAACCCGCTCACCGCCCATTTAAAGGAGGCGCCCGCCAGCTTAAATTTCGGGTCAGCCAGCTGTTCAGGGCTGAACAGCACCCACTGGCTGCACAGGGCAATGGCGACCACGCCGGTCAGACCGATCACCGCGCCCGGCAGGGGTTCGAAGATAAGACCGACGATCACGCCGACGAAGATGGCGAAGTAGTGCCACGCGTAAGGCGGCAGCCCTTCAGGAACGGGAACAAACAGCAGCAGTACGGCGACGATGACGGGCAGTGCCATCATCAGCAGACGTTTTGCGTTTCCATTTGATGCCTGGTTCGCCACAGGGGGCGTTACAGCAGTTTTTGTATTCATAGTTTCACGTCTTAAGTTGTCAAAAATTCGGTCGCACTGAAAAGTCAAAATTGCTTTCTTAAGTTTCTTTGCTTTTTTTAGTTATTAAAGGTGCGTTTTTGTATTTTCAGTAATAGCGATTTAACGCTTTTTTGTGTGCGTTAAATTAAAAAATGATGATGTTTTTTATATTGCGCTTTTAAATGCCATGACTATTGATCGAGATCAAAAAAACAGAATTGCAGCGTTATTTTTATGCTTTTATTAATAACCACTCTGGCGTATGTGGTTATTATCTTTTTTGCGGGTTTATTTTATCATTTCTGTAACAATTTGAATTTTTAATAATTGCTATTTAGTTGATTTTAAAGAGTGTTTTTGGTTTTTGGTGTAATGGTTTTACCATTTTTTATTTAACGTATTTTAAAATATTGTGAATGCCTGAATGACAATCGCTAACACCAATGTATTATTAGTGTTATTACAGGGATTAAATAGTTTTTTAACTAACGTAATAGCTTTAGAAACTAAAAAAATCATTATATTAATATCATGACATCGGCAAAGAACGACGAAATAAAAAAATTAATCCGATAACGAATTCTCAATTTTTAAAAGTTTGGAGTTTCTATTATGAGCACTAACGAACGCATTCTTAGCCCCTTCACATTACCGAATGGCACTGAACTGAAAAACCGTTTGTTAATGGCCCCTATGACCACCTGTACCGGCTATTATGACGGCACCGTCACCAGCGAGCTGGTGGAGTACTATCGGGCCCGTTCCGGCAGCATTGGCACCATCATCGTGGAGTGCTGCTTCGTCGACGATCTCGGCCTCGCCTTCCCGGGCGCAATTGGTATTGATAACGACGAGAAAATCGCCGGGCTGGCGAAAATCGCCAAGGCCATTAAATCCAAAGGCTCTAAGGCCCTGCTGCAGATCTACCACGGTGGCCGCATGGTTGATCCGAAACTGATCGGTGGCCGTACCCCGGTTGGCCCAAGCGCCGTGGCCGCGCCGCGTGACGGTGCCGCAACGCCGGTTGCCCTGACCGCCGAAGAAGTGGAAGGCATGATCGGCAAGTTTGGTGAAGCCGTGCGCCGCGCCATCCAGGCCGGTTTTGACGGTGTGGAAATCCACGGGGCGAACACCTACCTGATTCAGCAGTTCTACTCTCCAAACTCTAACCAGCGCGACGACGAGTGGGGCGGCAGCCGCGACAACCGCGCGAAGTTCCCGCTGGCGGTGCTGGACATCACCCACAAAATGGTGCGCCAGTACGCGGACGACGCGTTTATTATTGGCTACCGCTTCTCCCCTGAAGAGCTGGAAGTGCCGGGCATCCGCTTTGAAGACACCATGTACCTGCTGGAAAAACTGGCGGCGCGCGGCGTGGACTACCTGCACTTCTCCGTCGGCGCGACCCTGCGTCCGTCCATTGTCGACACCCAGGACCCGACGCCGCTGATCGAAAAATATTGCGCGATGCGTTCTGAAACGCTGGCGCAGGTTCCGGTGATGGGCGTGGGCGGCGTGGTGAATGCGTCAGACGTGAATGAAGCGCTGGATCACGGTTACGACCTGATTGCCGTTGGCCGCGCCACTATTGCCTACCCGGACTGGACCGACCGCATCGCGACGGGTGAAAGCCTTGAGCTGTTTATGGACAGCACCAAACGCGAGGAACTGAGCATTCCTGAACCGCTGTGGCGCTTCTCGCTGGTGGAAGCGATGATCCGCGACATGAGCATGGGCGAATCGAAATTCAAACCGGGCATGTTCACCGAGAAGGTGCAGGACGACGCGAACGAGCTGGTGATTAACGTCAGTCTGGAAACCGACCGCATTGCGGACATCGAGCTGGCCTCTGGCCCGAGCGATGACGTTGAGTTCGTCACCAGCTTTGAAGAGATCCGTACCCGCATTCTGGACGCCAATACCCCGCACGTGGATGCCATCACCGGTGCAACCAGCCAGAGTGAAGCGGTGAAGAAAGCGGTCTCTAAAGCGATGCTGAAATCCAGCAAAGCGCTGGCAGCGGAAGAGGGCGTTGACCCGAACGAAACCCGCAGCGTGGACGTGGTGGTGGTCGGTAGTGGTGGCGCCGGTCTGGCGGCGGCGATTCAGGCTCACGACGAAGGCGCGAGCGTGCTGATTGTTGAGAAGATGCCGACCATCGGCGGGAACACCATTAAAGCCTCTGCCGGTATGAATGCCGCCGAAACCCGCTTCCAGCGCGTGAAGGGCATTCAGGACAGCAAAGAGCTGTTCTACCAGGAAAGCCTGAAAGGCGGCGGCAACAAGAACAACCCTGAACTGCTGCGCCGCTTTGTCGAGAACGCGCCGCAGGCGATCGAGTGGCTGGCAACGCGCGGCATCATGCTGAACGACATCACCACCACCGGTGGGATGAGCATCGACCGTACTCACCGTCCAAAAGACGGCTCTGCGGTGGGGGGCTACCTGATCAGCGGCCTGGTGCGTAACGTCAACAAACGCAACATCGAGGTGATGCTGGATACCTCCGTCAGCGACATCATCTTCGAGAACGGTGAAGTGACCGGGGTTCGCCTGACCACTGAAGAGAACGAAACCGTCACCGTGGCAGCGAAAAGCGTGATCGTGGCGACGGGCGGCTTCAGCGCCAACAGCCAGATGGTCGTCAAATACCGTCCGGATCTGGAAGGTTTCGTTACCACCAACCATAAAGGGGCGACCGGCGGCGGCATCGCGCTGCTGGAGCGCATCGGGGCAGGCACCGTGGATATGGGCGAAATTCAAATTCACCCAACCGTTGAGCAAAACACCTCTTACCTGATTTCCGAATCCATCCGCGGGGGCGGGGCGATTCTGGTCAACCAGAAAGGGGAGCGCTTCTACAACGAAATGTCGACCCGCGATAAAGTCTCGGCGTCAATCATCGCGCTGCCGGAAAAATACGCGTACATCGTCTTTGACGAGCACGTACGTGCCAAAAACAAAGCCGCGGATGAGTACATTGCGAAAGGCTTCGTGACCAGCGCCAGCTCGCCAAAAGCGCTGGCGGAAGCGCTCGGTATGGATCACCACGCTTTTCTCGCGACCCTGGAACGTTACAACGGTTTCGTTGAAAAACAGCACGATGACGATTTTGGTCGTACC
This sequence comes from Enterobacter cloacae complex sp. P6RS, assembly GCF_014982245.1. Classification (NCBI taxonomy): domain Bacteria; kingdom Pseudomonadati; phylum Pseudomonadota; class Gammaproteobacteria; order Enterobacterales; family Enterobacteriaceae; genus Enterobacter; species Enterobacter cloacae complex sp. P6RS. The sequence continues at coordinate 389,264 of NZ_JADCLB010000020.1, read as the reverse complement.
ACCGCGCTGCGTGCGCCTATCAACGAAGGGCCTTTCTACGCTATTCAGATTGCGCCAGGCGTGCACCACACCATGGGCGGCGTGACCATCAACACCGAAACCTGCGTGCTGGACAGCAACCACAACGTACTGCCGGGGGCGTTTGCGGCGGGTGAAGTGGTCGGGGGGATCCACGGCGGCAACCGTATCGGCGGTAACGCGGTGGCGGATATCATTATTTTTGGTACCCTTGCAGGACATCAGGCGGCGATGCGCTCAAAAAGAACGTAAGGCTCCTGTCTCCCCGGCGGCGCGGTGCCTGCCGGGGCTACATCTGAGGACACATGCAATGCCTGATAGCCATCGCGTTTACAGCTACTCCGCCGTTCTGATGGGCTCGCCCATTCTCCTGAAGCTCTTCTCCCATGACGAAGCCCTCGCGTCCCGCGTTTTCCGCCTGATCAAACAGTACGAAGATCTCCTCACCGTTAACCGGGCGCATTCCCAGGTGATGGACATCAACCATGCGGCGGGCCAGCATCCGGTTGCCGTCAGTCGTCCGGTGTTTGAACTGATCCGCTGTGCCAAAGCGGCAAGCATGCTAAAAGACAGCGCGTTCAACCTGGCGATCGGCCCGCTGGTGAAGCGCTGGAAGATTGGCTTTCAGGGAGACAGCGTTCCGCCTGCCGATGACATTGCGTCCCTGCTGGCGATAACCCGGCCCGAGGAGGTCATCCTTGATGAGGCGCAGACCAGCGTGTTTCTGACCAGATCGGGGATGGAGATTGATCTGGGTGCCATCGCCAAAGGCTATATCGCCGACCGGGTGCGGGACTACCTGCGCAAAGAGGGTGCTGAGCTGGGGCTGATCAACCTCGGCGGAAACATCCAGACGTTAGGCTCGCCGGAAGGGGGCTGGAGTGTGGGGCTAAAAAAACCGTTCGCCGGTGACGCGCTGATCGGTGCGATGACGGTGGAGAACCTCTCCGTGGTGACCTCGGGAACGTACGAGCGCTACTTCGAGCAGAACGGCAAGCGCTATCACCATATTCTCGATCCGCGCACCGGGTATCCGCTCGACAACGAGCTGGAGAGCGTCACTATCATTTCAAAAGACTCCATTGACGGCGACATCTGGACCACGCTGATGTACGGCATGGGGGTAGAAAAGGGCTGTGCCGCCCTGCGCGCGCGCCCCGATATTGAAGCTATCTTTGTGACCAAAACAAAAGAAGTGGTGATCTCCTCGATGCACCACTTCCGTTTTACCCTTCTGGACGAGAGCTACCGCGTTATTGGCAGTACTGTTTGAGCAGCCCGATCTGTTCCGGCTGTAAGCGGTAGCGATACACCGGACGCCCGGTGGCGCCGTAGTGAATGCTGGTGAACAGAATGTTGATCTGCGCAAGCCAAATCAGGTACTTACGGCAGGAGACGCGGGAGATATTGACTGCGTTAGCCAGATCGTCGGTGGAAAATTCCGTCTCCGGGTGGCCATCAATCCACTGGCAAATCGTGCGCAGCGTTTGCGGCGTTAACCCCTTCGGCAATTTTTTAGTGTCCGCCAGCTCCGGCGCGCCGCCGTGGATCAGCCTGTCGACGTCCGCCTGCTCGTAATACTGGTGCGAGCCCATCAGGCTGTGCTTTGCCTTCCAGCCGTTCAGCGCCTCTTCAAAGCGCGGGAACTGGAAAGGCTTTATCAGATAATCCACCACGCCGTAGTGGATGGAGGTCTGGATCGTGGCGGCATCGGCGGCCGAGGAGATCATTATCACATCAATCGGGCGGCCTGACGCGCGAATATCGGGCAGCAGATCCAGCCCGTTATCCTGCTGCATGTAGACGTCCAGCAGCACCAGATCGACAGGCTGGCTGGGGTTATTGATAAAGGCCCTGGCCTGATTGAGCGTGGAGGCGACGCCGCAGCAGCTGAAGCCTTCAACACGGTTGACGTACAGACGGTTGAGGTCGGCTACCATGGCGTCATCATCGACAATTAATACATTTATCACGCGATATTCCTCTCGCTATCCCAGGGGATGTGAACAAAAAATTGGGTAAATACGCCAGGCTCAGACTCGACGGTAATATCGCCGCCCAGGTTCTGGATCTGCTGGCGAGCAAGGAACAGCCCAACGCCGCGGTTTTCACCTTTTGTTGAGAACCCCTTAGTAAAAATAGCCTCCAGCTGAGTGGGATCAATGCCGGGGCCGTCGTCGCTGACTTCGCAGCTGAGCCAGCCATTCTGATAATGCAGCAGCAGGCCAATCTCGCCTTCCTGCTGTCCTGCCATCGCGTCGAGCGCGTTTTCGATTAAGTTACCAAGGGCGGTGATCAGCACCGCAACCTGCTCTTCACTGGCGGTATCCGGTATCAGGCTTTCATCCGCCAGCGTCAGGGTGACGCCGGCCTCTTTCGCCCGGTTGATTTTACCCAGCAGGAATCCGGCAACGACCGGGGACTTTACCTTGCTCTGGATCGTGCCAATGTCCGTCTGGTAATTATGCGCCGTCTGGATGATGTACTCCTCCAGCTTGTCGTAGCGCTTCATGTGCAGCAGGCCGAGGATCACATGCAGTTTATTCATAAACTCGTGCGTATGGCTGCGCAGGGCGTCGACGTAGTTGACCATGCCATCAATACGCTGCATCAGCTGGCTGATTTCCGTTTTATCGCGGAAGGTGCTGATAGCCCCGATCACCCGATTCTGGCTTTTGACCGGCACCATGTTGCAGAGCAGCAGTCGTCCGTTGCAGCTGATCTCCTGATCCTGACGCGCAACCCCGGTTTTCGATACCTCACGCAGGTTTGCCAGCAGCGGCTCGCTGGTGTTTTCGGTCTGCTTGCCGGAGGGAAGAAGTAATATCTCTCTGGCAGCGTGGTTAATCATCGTCACGCGGCCGTGAATATCGACGGCCAGCACCCCTTCGCGAAGCGACTGCAGCATCGCCTGGCGCTGTTCGAACAGGGCGGAGATTTCATAGGGTTCGAGCCCGAAAAGAATGCGCTTCAGCACCCGTACCAGACCCCAAATCGCCATCGAACTCATAAATATGCTGAACAGAATCGTCCAGAGCGCGTTCAGCCGCCCGCGGGCTATCTGGTCTTCCACCTTTTTGAGGGAAATCCCCACCACGACGACACCGATCTGATCGTGTTGGCTGTCATAGACCGGCGTGAAAACGCGAAGCGCCTCGGCGAGGGCGCCGCGGTTAACCGAGACATTCTCTTTGCCTTCCAGCGCGGGTTCCAGATCGTTGCCGATAAAATGCAGGCCGATGAGCGCCTCGTTAGGGTGCGAGTAGCGAATCCCCCGCATGTCGGTCACCACGGTAAGCAGCAGATCGTTGCGTTGGGTAACGGCTTTGGCGATGGGCTGAATGATGTCGGCCTGCGGCGACTGCATCAGGCCGCGCTGGATCTCCGGGCTGTCGGCCAGCGTGCGGGCGATGCCCAGAGCGGTATCTTTTACATCATCGCGGGTCGCCCGGGTGATCTGCACGGAATAGAGCGCAAAAACCACCAGCAGCACAGAGGCGATAATCGCGGACACCATCAACGTGACCAGCGTGTACAGTTTCATGGGGCGCTTGCGCGTCAGAGGGAAAGGCTGCAGATCGCTCATCAACACTCCGCGATGATTAAGAAAGGGAGTGATTATCGCTGATGATGGGCTTTTCTTAAAGCCATGTAAAAGCGTCGATTTACTCTTCTTTTCGTGACCCCACTCGCAGGTCATCTATATAAAACACTTTATAGTGTGTGGGTACTCATAATAAGGAGGCTGTTTATGAGCATTACGCTTACCGGTTCAGTCAAGGAAAGACGGCACGCCAGCACGATGAATATAGATAGATTGTCCACGCTGGACATGCTGAAGGTTATCCACGAGGAAGATGCACGCATTTCTGCTGCTATAACCCCCTGCTTAACGACAATCGCCCGTGCGGTGGATAACGCCTCCTCGGCGCTCAACCACGGCGGCCGTCTGGTGATTGTCGGCGCGGGCCCGTCAGGCTGCATCGCACAACAGGCTGCAGATGAGTATGCGCCGGGTAAAACGCCGGTAATTGCCGTGACGGCAGAAGAGGGGGATGGGAGCTACGAGCGCGGGGTGGCTGATCTGCAGGCCATTAAATTTGATGAGCACGATATGATGCTTGCCGTGACCGTCAGCGGAAAAACGCCGTGGGTCTGGGGGGCAATGCGGCATGCATGGTCGTTGGGTTCACCGGTCGCCATTATTACCGGTGATGCGCAAAGTGAAGCCGCGCAGTTGGCGAGTATGGTTATTGCTCCCGAACTGGGTGCCGATGTGGTGGCCGGCTATCTCAACACCAAATCGGGGATCGCGCAAAAAATGATCCTCTCAATGATTACCACGGCGCTGGCCGTTCGTACCGGGCGCGTTTACAGCAACCTGCGCGTGGATCTTGAGGCAAGCAATACCAAATGGGCCGAACGGCAGATCGCCATCGTGATGGAGGCGGGGGGATGCACCCGAGCGCAGGCAAAAGCCGCGCTGGAGAGCTGTAACCACCACTGTAAAACGGCGGTGTTGATGGTGCTGACCGGTCTGGATGCGTGGAAAGCCCATGAGCTGCTGGCGCAGAATAACGGGTTTATCCGCGTGGCGCTGCAGGAAGCGCCGAAAAATAGTGTCCCTTGAAACAAAAAAGCCCGCAAATGCGGGCTTTAATATTTTCAGGGATCAGAACTGGTAGATCATGCCGATGCCAACAATGTCATCGGTTGCAATACCGTTGTCATTGTAGAAGGCGTCATCTTCGTCCAGCAGGTTGATTTTATAATCAACGTAGGTGGAGAAGTTCTTGTTGAAGTTGTAGGTCATGCCCAGGTCGATGTAGTTAACCAGATCCTGGTCTACATAGTCATAACCATTGCGTGGGTGATAATCGTTACCGCCCAGATCGATGCCTTTGGAATAGACCCATGCCAGGGATGGACGCAGACCGAAGTCAAACTGGTATTGCGCTACGGCTTCAAAGTTCTGCGTTTTGTTGGCGATGCCGTCGCTGCCGTACGGCGTCATGTTGCGGGTTTCCGCGTACATCATCGCCAGGTAGACGCCTTGAGCATCATATTTTGCGCCAACGGTCCATGCGTCTGCACGGTCACCGCCTGCGTATTTGCTGAAGCGGTTATAGTTGCCCGCACCATAAGCAACCTGATCGTTGGTACGGTCAGAGGAAGAATACGCCGCACCCAGCGTCAGACCGAAGTCGAAGTCATAGGTGGTAGACATACCGAAGCCGTCGCCGTTCTGGAAGCGTACGTCGTCGTGACCGTTTTTGGTGCCTTCCTGATCTTCGTTAGCGTTTGCGCCTTCGTTAGCACCCTGATACTGCAGCGCGAAGTTCAGGCCATCAACCAGACCGAAGAAATCATTATTACGGTAGGTCGCAACACCGTTGGTACGGCCAACCATATAGTTGTCAGTCCAGGTGTAGGAATCGCCACCAAATACCGGCAGCATATCGGTCCAGGCTTCAACGTCATACACGACGCCGTAATTACGGCCATAATCAAATGAACCGTATTCGCCATATTTCAGGCCCGCATAGGCCAGACGGTTGAAAGAGGTATCCCCGGCGTCTTCGGTATCATTTGCGTAGGTTTTATATTCCCACTGACCGTAACCGACCAGATCGCGGGTAATCTGTGTTTCGCCTTTGAAACCAATCTGCACGTAGGTTTCGTCGCCGTCGTCGCCCGCGTTGTCGGAGAAGGTGTGACGCGCGTCAACCTTGCCGTACAGGTCAACTTTATTGCCGTCTTTGTTATACATTTCAGCCGCGTTTGCCGCGCCAGCCATTAATAATGCGGGTACAAGAATTGCCAGAACTTTTCTTTTCATTATATATTCCCTTTAAAGATAATTTATATGAATATATGTAATCACCCTCCGTAATTACGTGTCTGATACTATTCTATGGCTCGTAAATTTGGTTCAAAAATAAATGTAATTAAACCAGTGAAAATATTACAAAATATTTCCAAGGATCTCTTTATTTTTCAAATGAATTAATCGCTTGAAAGTATTGCGGGTAATTATTATTAAGTATTTCGGGGTTCTATTTTTTAATTTATTTTATTTAGCTATGTTATAATTCAGTGCCCATTTTCGTAACAGGAAAGGATGATGGAACTCATACAGTGGCAGCAGCGCTTTGAATCCTGGCTTGATGAACATCACGCGACCGACGACACCGCGCACGATATTTCACACTTCCGTCGCGTCTGGCTGACGGCGCAGAAAATCATGGTTCATCACCACGTCGACCCGCTGACGATCCTGACCGCCTGCTATTTTCACGACATCGTTAGCCTGCCGAAAAATCATCCTGAACGCAGCCAGTCGTCGCGTCTGGCTGCCCGCAGAACGCGGGACATTCTGCACCGCGATTTCCCTGACTTCCCGTCCGATCGCTATGCCGCCGTGGAGCACGCCATCGAGGCGCACAGTTTCAGCGCCGGCCTGACGCCGTACACGATTGAGGCCAAAATTGTCCAGGATGCAGATCGTCTGGAGGCGCTGGGGGCGATTGGCCTGGCGCGCGTGTTTGCCGTGTCAGGCGCGCTGGGCGTACCGCTTTTTGACGCGGACGATCCGTTTGCCGACGCGCGCCCGCTTGATGACCGGGCGTTTGCGCTCGATCATTTTCAGACCAAGCTGCTGCGCTTGCCTGATACAATGCAAACCGACGTCGGGCGCGAGCTCGCGCAGCACAACGCCGATTTTCTGATTCAGTTTATGGCGAAACTCAGTGCCGAATTACAGGGCGACTGCATCGGGCTGGATAGCCAGATTCAACACCGCTTCCGTCGCAGTTTGCGAAAGTGAACTGTGGTAATCTGTTTCCAGTCTTTATTGCCCGGTTAAAAGAATGCAGGAAAATCGATCAGTGACAGAGCCCGCGCCTGAGCAGGCTGAGAAGTCAACGGCAACGGTGCAGGCATTACTGCGCCAGCTGCTGGATATTTATGACGCTAAAACGCTGGCAAACCAGCTGGTGGCGCACGGCGAGAGCCACTGGAGCCCGGCCATCCTTAAGCGACTGCTGACCAGCGATCGGGCAGGGCGCCGCCTGAGCGAAAGCGAGTTTCGTTATCTGCAAGACCTGCTTCCGCGGCCGTCTGCCGCGCACCCGAACTATGCCTTCCGCTTTATCGATCTGTTTGCCGGCATCGGTGGCATCCGGCACGGCTTTGAAGCTATCGGCGGTCAGTGCGTGTTTACCAGCGAGTGGAACAAACATGCGGTACGCACCTATAAAGCGAACTGGTACTGCGATCCGCATGAACATCATTTCAACGCCGATATCCGCGACGTTACCCTGAGCCATAAAAGCGGCGTCACGGATGAACAAGCCGCCGAGCACATTCGCCAGACGATTCCGGCGCATGACGTGCTGCTGGCGGGCTTCCCGTGCCAGCCTTTCTCGCTGGCCGGCGTCTCCAAAAAGAATGCCCTCGGGCGTGCCCATGGTTTTGCCTGCGATACGCAGGGAACGCTGTTTTTCGATGTGGCCCGAATCATTGACGCCCGTCGCCCGGCCATATTCGTGCTGGAAAACGTCAAGAACTTAAAGAGCCATGACGGTGGAAAGACCTTCCGCATTATCATGCAAACGCTGGACGAGCTGGGCTATGACGTGGCTGATTCCGAGGACATGGGCGCGGATGACCCGAAAATTATCGACGGGAAACACTTCCTGCCCCAGCATCGCGAACGCATTGTGCTCGTCGGTTTCCGCCGCGATCTCAATCTGAAGGGGGATTTCACCCTGCGGGATATTCCCTCCTTATACCCCGAGCGTCGTCCAACGATTGCCGACCTGCTGGAGCCGGTGGTCGACGCGAAATTTATCCTTACCCCAATCCTGTGGAAATACCTCTACCGCTATGCCAAAAAGCATCAGGCCAAAGGCAACGGCTTCGGGTTTGGCATGGTGAACCCAAACGATCCGCACAGCGTGACCCGCACGCTGTCCGCTCGCTACTATAAAGACGGCGCGGAAATCCTGATCGACAGAGGCTGGGATAAAGCGCTGGGCGAGAAAGATTTCGACGATCCGCAAAACCAGCGTCACCGTCCGCGTCGCCTGACGCCGCGGGAGTGCGCCCGACTGATGGGCTTTGAAACGCCGCAGGGCTACCGCTTTCGCATTCCGGTTTCGGACACCCAGGCTTACCGTCAGTTTGGCAACTCGGTGGTGGTGCCCGCGTTCGCGGCGGTGGCAAAACTGCTGGCCTCGCGCATCAGACAGGCGGTGGCGCTCCGCCAGGGTGAGGCCGTCAATGACGGACGTTCACGATAAGGCCACGCGGAGCAAAAACATGCGTGCCATCGGCACGCGTGACACCGCGATAGAAAAGCGTCTGGCCGGGCTTCTGACGCAGGCGGGCTTCGACTTTCGCGTGCAGGATCCCGCACTTGCGGGTCGCCCGGATTTCGTCATTGACGCGTATCGGTGCATTATCTTCACCCACGGCTGTTTCTGGCATCATCACGACTGCTACCTGTTTAAAGTTCCGGCGACGCGCACCGATTTCTGGCTGGAGAAGATTGGCAAGAACGTTGAGCGCGACGCGCGCGATCTCGCCACGCTTGTCGCGCAGGGCTGGAGAGTGCTGATCGTCTGGGAATGTGCGCTGAGAGGGCGGTTAAAGCTGAACGATGCCGATCTGAGCGAACGGCTGGAAGAGTGGATCTGCGGCGGCGGCCAGGCCGCGCAGATCGACACCCAGGGGATCCACGCGCTTACGGTTTCTCCACCTCGCAAGGCGTAACCACGGGCTTTGCCGGCAGCAAATATTTGCCTAAGGTCACCAGCACGACGGCAAAAACAATCACCCCTAAAGCTAACCACTCAACCGGAGAGAGCGTTTCACCGCCAAGCCCGGTGCCGAGCAGCACGGCCACGACCGGGTTGACGTAGGCATAGCTGGTGGCAACCGCCGGTGAGACGTTACGGATCAGGAACATATAGGCGTTGATGGCGATGATTGAGCCAAACAGCGCCAGATAGCCTACCGCCAGGAAGCCCGACAACGGCGGCAGGGTAGTCAGCTCCTCTCCCGTCAGGGCTGAGGCCAGCAGCAGCACAATCCCAGCCGCAAGCATCTCTATTGCCCCCGCCATCATGCCGGTCGGCAGTTCGATACGCGAACCGTATACGGAACCAAACGCCCAGCTCATCGAGCCGATAAGGATAATCACTGCGCCCCACGGATTCCCGCTCAGGTTACCGCCGCTGTTGAGCAGAATGATGCCGGCAAGGCCGATGCCAATCCCCAGCCACTCCAGCTTGCGGGTGCGGATGCCGAAAAGGCGGCTGAAGCAGAGGGTAAACAGCGGTACGGTGGCAACGACCACGGCGGCGATCCCTGACGGTACGTTCTGGTGCTCGGCAATGGTCACAAAGCCATTACCGACCGCCAGCAGCAGCATGCCTATCAGGGCGGCGTTCAGCATTGGGCGGAACGGTGGAAGCTTATGCCCGCGCAGCAGCAGGAAGGCCAGCAGCAGCACACCCGCCGAGAGGAAGCGAATGCCCGCCATCATCAGCGGCGGCCAGCTTTCCACGCCGATGCGAATGACAAAATAGGTGGAACCCCAGATGATATACAGCGAAAAAAGTGCCCCGATAAGCGGAAGCAGTTGCCGGAAACGCATAATCCCTCACGACGAAATAAAAAGGTCGCTGATAGTAAACGCGAAAACTATCGCGCTGGCGAGCCCTTTAATTGTGTTGTTGATGTGAATTTTTTGTTGACGAAAGCTGCCTGTTTCCGCGATTGCGCTTTTGCTCCATACTATTCACTTAATTACCAAAAAAAGAAGGATCACCATTTTGGCAGGAAGTAGCTTATTAACATTGCTGGATGATATTGCCACCTTACTGGATGATATTTCCGTGATGGGGAAACTGGCGGCGAAGAAAACCGCAGGGGTGCTGGGGGACGATCTCTCGCTTAACGCCCAACAGGTGAGCGGGGTACGGGCTAACCGTGAGCTGCCGGTGGTGTGGGGCGTGGCAAAAGGCTCGTTTCTGAACAAAGTGATCCTGGTGCCGCTGGCGCTGCTGATTAGCGCATTCATCCCCTGGGCCATCACGCCGCTGCTGATGATTGGCGGGGCATTCTTGTGCTTCGAAGGCGTGGAGAAGGTCCTGCACTCTTTGAGCTCGCGCAAGCAGAAGGATACCCCGGAGGCGCGCCAGCAGCGCCTTGAAGCGCTTGCCGCGCAGGATCCGAAAGTTTTCGAGCGCGATAAAATCAAAGGCGCCATTCGCACCGACTTTATTCTGTCGGCTGAAATTGTTGCCATTACGCTGGGCATTGTCTCCGATGCGCCGCTGCTGAATCAGGTGTTGATCCTCTCCGGGATCGCCATTCTGGTCACGGTGGGCGTTTACGGCCTGGTCGGGCTGATCGTGAAGCTGGATGATATCGGCTACTGGCTGGAGGAGAAATCCAGCGCGGTGGCTAAAGGCATCGGCAAAGGCTTACTGACGCTGGCGCCGTGGCTGATGAAGAGCTTGTCCGTGGTGGGTACCCTGGCAATGTTCCTCGTGGGCGGCGGCATTGTGGTCCACGGCATTGCGCCGCTGCACCATGCCATCGAACATTTCGCCTCGGCGCAGGGGAGTGTGGTGGCAGCGATTCTGCCCACGCTGCTTAATCTGGTGCTGGGCTTTATCGTTGGCGCTATCGTGGTGGCGGCGGTGAAACTGATCGAAAAAATGCGCGGTACGGCGCACTAATTGTTACCCGTCGCAGGGTGCAAAAAGACCATTCCTCGTCTAAATTGAAACAGTTTCACCCTGATACAGGAGGCAGGTATGGTCTTTTTGGTCAGTGATGAAGTTAAGCCTAAGAAGGGCGGCCCGCGCATGATTGTCACCGGGTATTCCTGCGGAATGGTGGAATGTCGGTGGCATGATGGCTACAGCATTAAGCAGGAAGCCTTTCGTGAAGATGAGCTTCAGCCGGGTGACGGCCAGCGCAAGCACGATCAGGCTTAATCACATAACGCCCGGCTTTGCCGGGCGTTTTTACCTGAAGTACCGGGTGTAAGGCAGTAATCAGGGAGTGTGTGTGCAGCGCGATACCTTTGTTGTAAGACGAACTTTTCTGCAATGGCTGCATAAGCGTAGCAATCCGGGTTTGATTGTTAACCTCTGTTTTATCACTGTTCTGGTGTTTTCAACCCTCCTGACCTGGCGTGAAGTGGTGGTCCTCGAAGAGGCGTATATCTCCAGCCAGCGCAACCACCTGGAAACCGTGGCCAGCTCGCTGGACAGGCAGTTACAGAACAGCGTCGACAGGATGCTGTTATTTCGCCAGGGCATGCGTGATGCGATCGAGACGCCGCTGGCCTTTGATGTCTTACAGGACGCGGTGTCACGCTTTAATGCCGTCCGCATGCTTCCCACCTGGCAGCTTGCCGTTGATAAAAAGCGCACGCTTCCCATTAACGGGGTCTCGGACGCGTTCGTGGATAAAACCACGCTTCTGAATCGGGACGCCGATCGCATCAGTCATGAAATTTCTGCCGCGCTTGAAGTGGGGTATCTGCTCAGGCTGGCGTCATCGAGAGCGCAAACGGAAACGCGGGTGCTCTACGTCTCTCGCGCCGGGTTTTACCTTTCCACGGATACGCCGGATCGGGAGGATGATATTACCGCCCGCTATTATCATCTGGTCACGCAGTCCTGGTTTACCCAGCAGTCAGAGCGTAACAATCGCGCGCGCGCCGTGCGCTGGTTTATCTCCACAGCCTCATTCTGGACCGGGGATAAACGAACGATCACCGCCAGCGTCCCCATCTACTTCGATCATTACTGGTATGGCGTCGTGGCGATGGATTTTACCTTAGACACGATGCAGCGTCTGCTGACCGACGCGACGGAAGAGCGGACGGAGGGGGAGTATCAGCTGTACGATACCCGGCTCAATATGATTGCCACCTCAGCCCATGCGGGAAGCCCGGTTAACCAGTTTGACGAACGCGAAACGGCGCAGATTGCCCACGCGATTGAGCACGATACCGGCGGCGGTATCCGCCTCGGGAGCCGGTTTATTACCTGGGAGCGGCTCGATCACTTCGATGGCGTCGTCTTGCGGATCCACACGCTGCATGAAGGGGTACAGGACGATTTCGGCAGTATCAGCATCGTGCTGGCGCTGCTGTGGGCGCTCTTTACCGCCATGCTGTTGATCTCGTGGCTGGTGATCCGTCGGATGGTGAGTAACATGTATACGCTTCAGCACTCGCTCCAGTGGCAGGCCTGGCACGATCCGCTGACCCGGCTCAATAACCGCGGCGCGCTGTTCGACCGCGCAAAACTGCTGGCGGAAACCTGTCGTCAGCAGTCGCTGCCGTTCTCGGTGATTCAGATCGATCTCGACCATTTTAAAAACATCAACGACCGTTTCGGCCATCAGGCCGGTGATAAGGTGCTTTCCCATACGGCAGGCGTGATTGCCAGCGCGTTACGCAAGAATGATGTGGCCGGGCGCGTCGGTGGAGAAGAGTTCTGTGTCGTCCTGCCGGGGATCGGTCTGGAGGAGGCGAAAGGCGTCGCCGACCGTATACGCTGCCGGATCAACAGTAAGGAGATCCTGGTGAAGAAAAGCACCACCCTGCGCATCAGCGCGTCACTGGGCGTCAGCAGCGCGGATGAAACGGGTAACTACGATTTTGAACAGCTGCAGTCCGTGGCGGACGCCCGGCTTTATCAGGCCAAGCAGGGCGGGCGTAACCGGGTCGAGTGGCGGGATCAGGACAGGAAGTGATCCAGCCCCTCCTGCCAGCCGAGCGGTCCCGCCTGCCGGGTGTGATAAACCCGACGGGGGTTATCGTCCCGTAACGTAATACCCTGCCGGTTTATCCCCTTAATCACCACCGCGAAGTCCACGATGTCCAGCAGCGGCGCGTCGTTCGGCCCATCGCCGAGCCCCAGGGTCGTGGGTTCAATATTTTCCCGTTCACGGTACTGCGCGATTAGCCAGTTAGCCGCAACGTCCTTACCGCAGCCGGCATCGAGAATATGCCAGAAACGGGCTCCCTGCAGGCATTTCAGCCCGTGTTGCGCCAGCGCCGCTTCAAACCGGGCCATGGCTTCGTCGGAATCACGCCAGATGAGCGTGACGGAGGCGTCATGCTTGCGGGCAAGCACCGCACGGTAGCGGGTCATCCCCGTCCATTCGCTAATGACGCGGTCGTCCACGTCGTCAAAGGTGGTGAATTTGAAGCCCGCCTGCTGGCGGATTTGCTCAATAAGCGGACGAATCTCCCGGTGCGTTATACCGTTGATGTGGCGCTGACCCATTTCCCAGCGCACGTCAGGCTGAATCACCGCGCCGTTCTCAGCGATAAACGGTAACCCTTCCAGACCCAGATCCTGCTGAATATCCAGCATCTCTACCGCGCTCTTGCTGCTGCAAAGAATCACCGGCACCTGGTTGTCCTGCAGTTTATCCAGCCACGGCATTGCGGGCTGCCACTCATAGGTATGAATATCCAGCAGCGACCCATCCAAATCGGAAAAAATCAGCAGGGGACCCCGGAGTGAAAGCATAGTAACTCCCGAAAACGAATGAGCCTTAATCTAAGAATATTCCTAAAAAATATCTGGGCTTAAACCGGATTGAGGAGAACCGATCCAGCCAAACCCGCATTCGGCGCATGTTGTTGCTCATAACCAAAACGATTATGTTAAAAATATTATATTCATCGTAAGAATATATGCTTGTCATGCAAAATCGTTGGGGATAGTGTTGTTTGTACATCAGATTTCCTGGTGTAACGAATTTTCAAGTGCTTCTTGCATAAGCAAGTTTTGATCCCGGCCATCCCCATGACCGGGATTTTTTTCGTGCTAACGATTTGCTTCAGACACGCTAAAGTCATGAATATCCAGCTCGAAGGCCTCCGCCAGCTCGCGGTAGGTGTGATAATCCCTCCCGTTAACAATGACGTGGTCCGAACCATCGTCCGTGCGGCGGACTTCTGACTCACTGATCTCATTGATGGCGGCCAGCAGGGCATCGACATCCACCTCGACCTCGCGTTTGATGGTGTCGCTGTACTCTTTATCGGTCTTCATTACGGGGCTCCTCATTAAACCGTGTCCACGGTAAGTATAGACTGTGTATAAAAACGCCATTCACGCCGTGCGGCGATGTGTGTTTTTGCGTTTTGTTCTACACTGGCTCAAAACCAGAGGAGGAATGTATGAAGGTCAACGATCGGGTAACGGTTAAAACGGACGGTGGGCCGCGCCGCCCGGGGGTGGTGCTGGCAATTGAAGAGTTTAGTGAAGGCACAATGTACCTGGTCTCACTGGAAGACTACCCGCTCGGCATCTGGTTTTTTAACGAACTGGGGCATCCGGACGGCATTTTTGTTGAGAAAGCGGAGTAGTACGGCGTCGGGTGGCATTGCGCGTGCCCGACCACGTCCGCAAAAGCAAAAATCTCTGGCCAGGCCAGAGATCAAAGGTAGGGTGCAAAGGGGTTTAAGCCACTAACGCATGTTGACGAAAATCCCGTTCGTCACATTATCGGTCAGACGTACCACGTGATAGATCACTTGCTTATTATGCGTTTTAATTTTCCTTTTAATATTTCCTTTGTGTGACGAAACGGTTTTCGCTTTAATATTCATCTGGTCGGAGATCTGAATAGTTCCTTGTCCAGCCATCCACATTCGCAGCATACTTGATTCAGTCCTGCTTAATGAAAGGGTGGGTAAGTTAACCGCTCCTACATTTTTAACTTCTTTATTCAAATAATCACCCAGAATGTCATCCAGCGACTCGGGTTTAATCGACTTAGAACTGATCAATAAATTTTTACGGACCAACAAATACTCATCGAAATGGATATTCGCGATCGCCATAAAAACAATAAACAGGGTTTTTGGATGCTGATTAATGATTTGCTTAATGTGCTGACTGTTGGCTGGATCGTGAATGAAACAGTCCTCATTAATAAACACCACGCCTGGTTTGAGTTCGTCACAAGCGGCTGCGAGTTCTTCAACGGTGTGTGCATCGTTGATGTCTCTCTTTCTTACCCCTCTGCTTGCCAGGTACCCGGTTAACCCTAGCCGGGTGTAGCTGCATAAATCCATAATGATCGTTGACATGGCATACCCTCACTCAATGCGTAACGATAATTCACCATCTGCCTGAGAGCTCAAAACAGCCATACGGGATGGAAAAAAATAATAAACCTGTGAGCATGACAAAGACTTTCAGGCGGACTCACTATCCCGTAAAGTTACGTATAATTTGCCAGGAATCTTCTTAAAGTAAAGTAAATATTAAGTATTGTGAGGTGGTTAGAAACATTTAAACCGCGTCAGATATATCCTGGAAGATGTTTTTCGCGTTTTATTTTAGGAATATCCTCAGAAAGACAATAGCGATCGTGAGGACTATTATTTACGTGGCAATTCGCTGACAATATCCGCTAACAGATTGAATATCTCGCCGAATAAATGTTCACAGAAGGGGGCGATAAGGGGCATCAGTAATGACATTAATAAAATTCCGACCGTCAACGTTAGCGGAAAACCAATCACAAACACCGAGAGCTGCGGAGCCATTCTGTTCAGCAAGCCTAATGCCAGGTTGACGGTGAGCAGCAGCGTGATGATCGGCAGAGCCAGCATCAGACCGTTGAGGAAGATCAGCCCCGCCGCGCGGGTCAGCGCGAGGAAGGCATTGCTGTTGACCGGGTTATCACCGATCGGCAGCGTATGGAAAGTATCCACCAGCATGGAGATGAGCCACAGATGACCGTTGAGCGACAGAAACAGCAGCATGGCGAGCAGATCGATGATGCGCGCCAGCACCGGCATGTTGAGATGGCTGCCGGGATCGACAAACGTGGCGAACGATAGCCCCATCTGCAGGCCAATCAACTCACCGGCCGTGCGCACGGCGGCGAAGGCGAGCTGCATGGTAAAGCCCACGGCGACGCCAATCATCACCTGCTGTAAAGCGACCCATACCGCGTTAGCCGAGAAGATGGGAATATTCACGGGTGGCAGGGAAGGGGCGACGATAATGGTGATGATAATGCCCAGCCCCACCTTAACGCGCTTGGGGATCGATTTCTCGCTGAGAATGGGGGCGGTGGAGATCAGCGCCAGAATGCGCAGCATCGGCCAGAAATAGACGCCGAGCCACTGAACCCACTGGTCGCTGGTGAAGTGCAGCATCGTCAGGTCAGCCGATGATGTACGGCAGATTGGTAAACAGGTTGCGCATATAGTCCAGCAGCAGGTTCAGCATCCACGGTCCGGCCACGATAATCGCCACGAACACGGCGATGATTTTCGGGATAAACGACAGCGTCATTTCGTTAATCTGCGTGGCGGCCTGAAGAATACTGATAATCAGGCCGGTAACCAGCGCGACAAGCAGCAGCGGCGCGGCAACGGCAATCGCGACTTTCATCGCTTCCGTGCCCATCATCATGACCGATTCGGGTGTCATTGCCGTTCCTTAACTGTAAAAACTTTGCGCCAGCGAGCTGACCAGCAGCTGCCAGCCGTCGACCAGCACAAAAAGCATGATCTTAAAGGGCAGGGCAATGGTGGCGGGCGGCACCATCATCATCCCGAGCGCCATCAGGACGCTGGCGATCACCAGGTCGATAATCAGGAACGGGATAAAGATGGTAAAGCCAATCTGGAACGCGGTTTTCAGCTCGCTGGTGACATAGGCCGGCAGCAGAATGCGCATCGGTACCGCTTCCGGCCCCTGCAGCTCGCCGGTGTTGGACAGGCGGGCGAAGAGGGCCAGGTCCGCCTCGCGCGTCTGGCGCAGCATAAATTCTCGCAGCGGCTGCGCGCCTTTTTCCAGCGCCTCCTGCATCGAAATTTTATCTTCGCTGAACGGCTGGTAGGCGTCGGTATAAATCTTATCGATCACCGGCGACATGATGAAAAAGGTCAAAAACAGCGCCAGGCCCAGAAGCACCTGGTTTGGCGGCGCCGAAGGGGTGCCCAGCGCGTTTCGCAGCAGACCAAAAACGATGATGATGCGGGTAAAGCTGGTCATCATCAGCAGAATGGCCGGAATAAAGGTCAGCGAGGTGATGAAGACCAGCGTCTGAACCGGGAGCGACCAGCTCTGGCCGCCACCCGCGATCGGCGTGGAAACCAGACCGGGCAGTTGCGCATAAACTGCAGGAGCAAACAGGCCAACGCCCGCAAGCGTCAGGGATAACAAACGGCGCATCAGGTTCTCCCGGAACGCTTAAGCAAACTCTTCATGACGGACTGAAAATCCGCAGGGGCTTGTGCGCGCTCGTCCACCGTGACCGGGGCGGGCGGCAGTTTATGTAATACGTTGATGTTTGAGCCGGTTACGCCCAGTACCAGACGCGCATCTTCCACATCGACGATGACCACGCGTTCGCGCGGCCCAAGCGTCGTGCTGGCGCTGACCTTCAGGCCGCGGGTGCCGGCAGTTTTACCCGCCAGGCCAAAACGCTTTGCCAGCCAGGCGGCGATCAGAATAAAGGCAATAATACCGAACAACGCCCCGCTCACCTGGAGCAGCGGGGAGCCGGGTACGGCGGAAGGTTGCGATAGTGTTGCCTGGGTTTTCATGCTTAACGGCTCAGACGACGCATGCGTTCAGACGGGGTGATGATGTCGGTGATGCGCACGCCGTATTTATCGGCAACCACCACCACTTCACCCTGGGCAATCAGATAACCGTTGATCAGAATATCCAGCGGTTCGCCGGCCAGGCCGTCAAGGGCCACAACTGAACCCTGCGTGAGGCGCAGCAGCTCTTTAATGGTCATCCGGGTGCGTCCCAGTTCAACGGTCAGCTTAACCGGGATGTCCATAATCAGGTCGATGTCCTGCAGCGTGCCGCTGACGTCGCCGCCGCCTAACTGCTGGAATACCGCGTCCGCCGCGCTTTTTGTCGGAGTCGTTTTTTGCTCGTTTAACGCGTCAGCCCACAGATCGTCCAGTGCTCCGCTGTTTTCATCGGACGGATTGTTCATGTCACTCATTTGGGCTGTTCCTCATTCAGCGAATTCAAAATCGGGTTGATCAAGTGCTCAACGCGTAGCGCATACTGACCGTTAATCGTGCCGTACTGGCTTGTAAGTACGGGGACACCATCCACGTGGGCAATAATGCGGTCGGGTTTGTCTATCGGCAAAACGTCGCCGGGTTGTAATTTCAGGATCTGGGATAACCGCATCGAAATGTCGGCGAAGTTCGCCACCAGCTCCAGCTGCGAGTGCTGCACCTGGCGTACCAGGTTTTCGCGCCAGTTCTGATCTTCGTTGCGTGAGTTCTCCAGCGGCGGGTTAACCAGCAGCTCGCGCAGCGGTTCAATCATGCTGAACGGCAGGCAAATGTTGAACTCACCGGTCAGGTTACCGATCTCCACGTGGAACGGCGTATTGACGACGATATCGTTCGGTGAGGTGGTGATATTGGTAAATTTCACCTGCATCTCAGAACGGACGTACTCCACTTCCAGCGGGTTAATCGCTTTCCACGCGTCGCTGTAGGATTCCAGCGCCAGCTTCAGCATGCGGTTAATGACGCGCTGCTCGGTGTGGGTGAATTCACGACCTTCCACTTTGGTCGGAAAACGCCCGTCGCCGCCGAACAGGTTATCCACCGCGATGAACACCAGGCTTGGGGAAAACACCACCAGACCGGTGCCGCGCAGCGGCTTCAGATGAATCAGGTTAAGGTTGGTTGGCACCGGCAGGTTGCGGGCAAACTCATGATACGGCTGGATGCGGATCGCACCGACCGTGATATCCGGGCTACGACGCAGCAGGTTAAACAGCCCCATACGGAACTGACGTGCAAAACGTTCGTTAATGATCTCCAGCGCCTGCAGACGTTCACGTACCACGCGACGCTGGGTATTGGGATCGTAAGGACGAATATTATCGTCGCCGGTGAGACCCGGTTGCGGGTCGTCACTCTTATCGCTGTCGCCGTTAAGTAGCGCGTCGATTTCTGCCTGAGAAAGAATACTGTCGCCCATGTCGTTACCGCAGAATAAAGGCTGTGTACAGAACGTCAGTGACTTCCTGCTTAGGTTGACCGTTTACCAGCGGGGTGGCCAGCGTCTGCTTGATGGCGTCGACCAGCTTTTGCTTACCCACGTCGGTAGCCAGCGCGGAGGCGTCCTGACGAGAAAACAGCAGGAGAAGGCGGCTACGCACTTCCGGCAGATAATCGTTCAGGCGCGCGCGGGTTGCTTCGTCCTTCAGGCGCAGCGTAATACCGACATACAGCACGCGATCCGCATCACCGAGGTTAACGGTGAAGGTGTCCAGAGGGAAAAAGACCGGCGCCGGCGGTGGGGCAGGTTCGGCTTTGGCCGCAGCGGTTGAAGGTTCCTGCTGCATACGCCAGTAACTATAGCCCGCGGTAGCGCAGGCGGCGAGCGTGATCAACACCAGCAGCGGGATCCAGATGGAACGCTTGCTTTTTTTGGTGATAGCGGAGTCTGTCATCTGATACGAGCTTCCTGTTTCGGTACAGCTTAATAAGGTGATTATCCCGTGTCCTGCCGTCGTCAAAGCGTGGAAAAGACGGGGATAATCACGCTACCTCTGGCGTTTAGGCGAAGATGTCTACGGCACCGTTACCGCGCGCCGCGGATTGCAGGGCGGCAGGGGTCGGCAGGAGCTCATCGCTCTCTTCATTAAAACCGCCGTGCTGGCCCGGGCGTGAAGCATGGTGCTGCTGGGATGAAGACTGTTGTTGCCCGGCAAAGCTCTCGCTGCTGACGCTGCTTTGAGAAAGCTGAATGCCGTTCTCCGCCAGCGAGGTCCGCAGGACCGGCAGCGCGGCTTCCAGCGCCGCGCGCACGTGACTGTGCGCAGAGACCATCTGCAGCTGTGCCTGGTTATCGTCCAGCTTGAGCGAGATTTGCACCTGGCCCAGATCTTCCGGGTGCAGGCGCAGCTCCGCCGTCTGCTGGCCCTGCTTAGTGAACAGGGTGATGTGCTGGCTCAGGGACTGCTGCCATTCATGTGTGCCCAGAGGCTGGCTTAGCACCGGGGCGGTGGCAACGGTAGCGGCAGGCTGGCTGGCCGCATGGCTGGAGATAATCGGCGCCAGGGTAGCGGTCGGCGAAGATGACGAAGAGGCGCTGGCGAAGTCCTGTTTCTCAGCGGCTGCGGCCACGACCGGTGTGGCTGGCGCGTTGGCGGCGAGATCCGGACCGTTGTTCTTCGCCTGGCTCTGATAGGACGCAGAAAGAGGCGCTTTATCATGGCTTCCCGCAGGCGCGTTCAGGGACGGCGGCTGTCTAGCACCGTTTTGCGAAAGCGTTGCTGAACTCAGCGCCGCGGTGGCGTCAACGCCGTCGCTGCCTGCCGCACGAGAGGCGGTCGTCTGCTGGTGCGGCAGCATCGCCATCAGCGCGCTTAGCCCCGCCAGCTCTTCTTCGCTCAGCTCGGTTTTAGCGTCATCTTTACCGTTGGCCGCAGTGAGCGTCTTCAGCGCGTCGCCCTTTGACAGCGGTACCAGCCCGGAGACCAACGTTTCAAGCGGCGCGGACTCCGACGTTTCAACGCCATTCAGCGCAGGCTGACGCGAGAGCAGGTCGGCAATTTTGGCCTGCAGAGCGGTATCGCCTTTGGCATCCTGTGCGACCTTCGACAGCTTGCTGCCGGCGGCTTTCAGATCCGCCAGGGTGAGCGGCGCATCGTTGCCCTTGCCCGTTGCGTCCGTCAGGGCGCCCGCTAGCAGGGAGAGAAAGTCCTGTGCACCCTCGGTGCCTTTCCCTGTTTGCATCCCGCCTGACGGGTCGCTGTCGCTCATGAGCAGTTGTTGCAGTGTGATCATTCCGGTTTCCTCATTGATGCGCGCTGGGCAAACTCATCCATTTTCTTCTGATCCAGGCGGTTTTCCGCCAGGGTCGAGGCTGCTATCTGCCGGTCCTGTAAGGTCTGCCAGGCCTGCAGCCGCTGTTTTTTCTCGCGCCAGAAATTCAGCGCGGTATCGACTTTTTGGGTCCACTGGTTTAGCTGCTGGCGGTGCTGCTCTATCGCCTTCTCCAGCGTCTGGATAAACTGCTGATAGTTAATCCAGCGCTGGCTGCCAATGCCCTGCGTCATATCGGTATTGAGGTTGGTGCGATATTCATGCTGATAGTCGATTAACATCTTCAACTGTTCTTCAGCCTGCTGGCACCCGCGTCGCATTGCGCCAAGCTGCAATGCGGCATCATCAACTTCTTTTTCAGCCAGATCTTTCAGCGTTGATAACGCGCTGTTTTGCGCCATGACCTTCGCCCTCCACCTGTGTTACACCTGCGGGAAAATCAGCTCCAGCGCCTGGATTGAATCTTCCCAGTCGGCACGCTCAAAAATGCCCTGTTGTAAAAACGCCTCCAGCTGCGGCCACAGGCTAATCGCCTTGTCGAGCATCGGGTCGCTGCCTTTGGCATACGCCCCCACGCTGACCAGATCGCGGTTGCGCTGGAAGCTGGAAAGCAGTTGTTTGAAGTTACGCACGCGGGCGTAGTGCTTCTCGGTAATCAATGCCGTCATCGCACGGCTGATGGACGCTTCAATATCAATCGCCGGGTAGTGCCCGGCTTCGGCCAGGCGGCGCGACAGCACGATATGGCCGTCCAGGATCGCGCGCGCGGAGTCGGCAATCGGGTCCTGCTGGTCGTCGCCCTCGGTCAGCACCGTATAGAACGCGGTGATGGAGCCGCCGCCGCTGATTCCGTTCCCCGCACGCTCTACCAGCGCCGGAAGTTTGGCGAAGACCGAAGGCGGATAGCCTTTGGTGGCCGGCGGCTCGCCGATGGCCAGCGCAATTTCACGCTGCGCCATCGCATAGCGGGTGAGGGAGTCCATGATCAGCAGCACGTGCTTGCCGCGGTCACGAAAATCTTCGGCGATACGGGTGGCGTAGGCGGCACCCTGCATACGCAGCAACGGCGACACGTCCGCCGGCGCGGCGATCACCACCGAACGGGCGCGGCCTTCCGCACCCAGAATGTTTTCGATAAAGTCTTTTACTTCGCGACCACGCTCGCCGATCAGCCCCACGACAATCACGTCGGCCTGGGTATAGCGCGCCATCATGCCGAGCAGGACGGATTTCCCGACGCCGGAACCGGCGAACAGGCCCATGCGCTGTCCGCGCCCTACGGTGAGCAGGGCGTTAATCGGACGCACGCCGGTATCCAGCACGTGCTCAATAGGGGTACGCTGCAGGGGGTTGAACGGCTGGGTAATCAGCGCGCCGGTTTCGGTGGTGTCCGGCGCGGGCAGGCCATCCAGCGGCTTCCCGCTGCCGTCCAGCACGCGGCCGAGCAGGGCAGGGCCAAGCGGCAGCTGTTTCCCGCTTTGCAGCCCGTCGCCGCTGATGTTTTTCGCGTATACGCGCGCGCCGGGCAGAATGCCTTCCACCTCTTCAAGCGGCATCAGGAACAGGCGCTGGCCGTTAAACCCGACCACTTCGCTTTCCACTTCACGCGTTTCCTGCCCATCCTGACGCTCAATGACGCAGGTCGCACCCAGGGGAAGCTGCAGGCCGGTGGCCTCCAGTACCAGACCGGTGGCGCGCGTCAGTCGCCCATAACGACGAACAGATGGCAGTTGCGCCATCTTCGTCTCAAAGTTGTCGAGCGTGGTGAGCCAGCGGGTAAGGCGTGCGGTCATCAGACGACTCCCGGTGCCGCCAGGCGACACAGTTCCTGCCAGCGGGTGGCGACGCTGGCATCCAGGTCGCCTTCATCGGCAGAGACTTTGCATCCGCCGTGGTGTAAGGATGGGTCGCCGCGCAGACGCCAGCCGTGCAGGCTAAGCGTTGCGCCCAGGCTCTCTTCAACGCGCTGCAGATCGTCCGGGTGGACGCGCAGCTGCGGCTTGCCGCTGAACAGCGGCTCCTGCTGAAGCAGACCGTGAATTTGTTTGATCAGCGCGGTGTTATCCACCACGGGCGTCTGGCCGATAACCTGACGCGCCGCCTCCAGCGCCATCTGCATCAGACGCGAGGCAATCACGCTGTCGAGCGCGTCCAGCGTGTGCTGGAACTCGCTGACCAGCTGCTGCATGCGGGCATGGATCGGCGCCTGCTGCTGGCGCGCCTGATCGATGCCGTGCTCTAACCCTTTCGCCAGGCCTTCCTGGTACCCCAGATCGTGCCCCTTCTGGCGGCCTTCGTTCAGACCGGCGTTATAGCCTTGCTCGTGCGCCTGCATTTGCAGCTGCGCCAGCATCTGCGCTTGCTGCTCCTCTTCGCTCAGCTCGGGCTGTTCAACGTCCGCGTCGGGTTCTGCGGGCGAGACCACCGCAGGCGTGAATTCGGCAAGGGGAGGGGCCAGATCGTCCGGCGTCCAGCGCTTCCACGACAGCTCATTAGACATAGGTGTCGTCTCCGCTGCCAATCACCATCTCGCCGGTTTCCGCCAGACGACGAACGATAAGCAGGATGGCTTTCTGTTCGTTTTCCACCTGAGACAGACGCACCGGGCCACGGTTGGCAAGGTCGTCGCGCAGGATATCGGCCGCACGTTGAGACATGTTGCGCAGGAACTTCTCGCGCAGCGGCTGTTCGGCGCCTTTGAGGGCGATAAGCAGCGACTCGGAATCCACTTCCTGGAGCAGGCGCTGGATGCTGCGGTCGTCCACTTCGACGAGGTTTTCGAACAGGAACATCTCGTCGATGATTTTCTGCGCCAGCTCGCCGTCGAATTCGCGAACCGCCGAAATGACGGCTTCTTCCTGCTGCGTTTTCATCAGGTTGATGATTTCCGCCGCCGTTCTCACGCCGCCCATTTTGCTGCGCTTGAGGTTCTGGCCGTCGAGCAGGTTGTTTAGCACTTCGGTCAGCTCCGCCAGCGCGGCCGGCTGAACGCCGCCGAAGGTCGCGATACGCAGCATCACGTCGTGACGCAGGCGCTCTTCGAACAGGGCCAGAATATCGGCCGCCTGGCCACGTTTGAGGTGAACCAGGATGGTGGCGATAATCTGCGGGTGCTCGTCGCGAATCAGGTCGGCGGCACTCTGCGGCTCCATAAAGTTGAGCGTTTCGATACCGCTGGCGGTATCGCGGGTTTCCAGAATGTCTTCCAGCAGGCTGGCGGCACGCTCTTCGCCCAGCGCCTTGACCAGCACGGAGCGCAGGTAGTCGTTGGCGTTGACGTTCAGCGCGGCAAACTGTTCGGCTTCCTGTTCAAACTCTGACAGCACTTCGGTCAGCTGTTTGTTGGAGATTTGACGCACGTTGGCCATCGCCGCACTGAGAATTTGCACTTCTCGCTGGGAGAGGTGTTTAAACACCTCTGCCGCGCGATCTTCGCCAATGGTCATCAGCAGGATGACGCTTTTATCGGTGCCCGTAAGCGTATTACTCATGTTCGTTACCCATCCACTGGCGGATGACCAGCGCTACGACGCGCGGATCGTTATCTGACATTTCGCGAATGCGCTGGCTCATCACCTCAGCGCCCATGCGCTGGTTAGCACGACGCTGCTGCATCTGTTCATCTTTGCTGAGGCGAACTTCAACCGCTTCTTCCGTTTCCTGACGCGTATTCATCTGCTCGCGAGCCGCTTTTTCGGCTTCCGCACGACGCTGGAGCTGAGGACGAACGCCCTTACGCCACAGCAGCCACGCGACAATCAGCACCAGCAGCCAGCGGCCTGCGGACATCAGCTGGTCGATAAACGCCTGCTGTTGCCAGAACGGCAGTTCACCGCCGGTCTCTTCAACCGAGTTAAACGGAGAGTTCACCACGTTGAGGGTATCGCCGCGCTTCTCGGAATAGCCCATCGCTTCGCGGGTCAGGTTTTCAATCTGCTTCATCTGCTCGGCGGTTAACGGCAACGGTTTGCCGTCCGGCAGCGTTTTGTAGTTCACCACCACCGCAACGGAAAGACGCTGAATATCACCCACGTTCAGTTTAGTGTGGCGGATCGTCCGATCCACTTCATAGTTCGTGGTTTCGTTACGGCTGCTGGAGCGCGGACCGGCGTTATTGGTCGTTGAGGTGGTCTGCTGATTATTTTGCTGACCGTTCTGCTGGTTGGCCGGCGGCGTGGAAATCGGCGCCGCGTTTGCCGGCGCTGGCTGGTTAGAGAGCGCGCCCGGCACGCCGCCAGGGTAGGCCCCGCCGATCTGTTCGCTGGAGTTGATCTGGCGTGAACGCATGACCGCCTGAGCCGCATCGCCGTTCGGGCTGTATTGCTCTTCGGTTTGTTCTTTATTAGAGAAGTCAATCTGCGCGGTAACCTGGGCGTGGACGTTGCTGTTACCCACCACCGGGCCGAGGATCGCTTCGATACGGCGCTGGAGACGGCTTTCAACGTCGGCGGCGTATTTCAGCTGCGCGTCGTTGAGGTCACGCCCGGCGGTATTGGATTGCGTCAGCAGGTGTCCGCTTTGATCCACCAGCGTCACGTTACCCGGCGGCAGGCCGGCGACGGCGCTGGAGACGAGATGCGTTACCGCGCTGATTTGCCCTTCGTCCAGCGCGCGGCCGGGCTCGAGGTTCACGGTAACGGAAGCTGAAGGGGATTTCTGTTCACGAACAAATAAAGAGGGTTTAGGCATTGCCAGGTGCACGCGGGCACTCTTCACCGGGCCTAACGTTTCAATGGTGCGAGCCAGCTCGCCTTCCAGCGCACGCTGGTAGTTTACCTGCTCGCTGAACTGGCTGATGCCGAATTTTTCCTGGTCCAGCAGCTCAAAGCCGACCGCGCCGCCCTTTGGCAGGCCCTGCTGTGCCAGACGCAGACGAAGCTCGTGTACTTTATCCGCCGGTACCTCAAGCGCACCGCCATTATCGGCAAAGCGATACGGGATGTTCATCTGGGTAAGCTGGGTGACGATGGCGCCGCCATCCTGATCGGAAAGGTTGCTGTAGAGCGTGCGGTAATCAGGGCTTTTCGCCCATAAAACCATCGCTACAAGGATCGCAATTGCGGCAGCGCCTGCCACGATCAACGGGATTTTAGGATTCGCGCGAAGGCGGTTCATCCACTCGAGTGATTTATTTTGTGGCGCTGTCGATGCTGTTGCACTCATTGCGCACCTCTTAAATCCTGGTGGTTTACGTTATTCGTGTAGAGAAACAAAACTGACTCCCGGGTCGGCAAACACGACAAAAGTTCCATATTGATGGCCCTGCCATTATTTGACGATTCCGGATTTTCTATGCGTCAAATAACCTGGTTTTTTCACGCTATTTACCGCCATTATCTTATTGACAAGCTGTTAGTCTTGACCCCGTAAAAAACCATCCAGGGGAGAGTCATGGCTATACAGGGCATTGAAGGGGTCATCAGTCAGTTGCAGGCAACGGCGATGACGGCCCGTAATCAGAATGTGGCAGAACAGCAGCCGACCATCAGCTTTGCGGGGCAACTGCATGCCGCTCTTGACCGTATCAGCGATACCCAGACCGCTGCGCGTACGCAGGCGGAGAAGTTCACCCTCGGCGAGCCGGGCGTGGCGCTCAATGATGTGATGACCGATTTGCAAAAAGCCTCGGTTTCCCTGCAGATGGGGATCCAGGTGCGTAACAAGCTGGTGTCGGCGTATCAGGAAGTGATGGGGATGCAGGTTTAAGCAATCAAACCTGATGAAATTTATAGTTAATGATTGCTCTCAGACATGTTATGGGACATGGGTGGGACAAAGCTAATTACATTTCGTTCTGGACAGGCGTCTCATACGGTCAATTTCGCCTTCCAGAACTGTGCCTCCTCGACGCATTTCACCAGTTTTGTCACGTCTTCATGATGCAAACATATGTTTCACCTGGACTGGCCTGATAAAATGTAACTCCTTTATTTTACAGGGATAGAAAAGTGAAAAGTTTGTTTCTGTTTTTTTCTGCAATTTTACTGGCAGGTTGTTCCGCCAAATACAGCACAAATAATATTCAGGAGCGTACCGAGCCCCTGTTAAAAGATTCCCCAGTTGCGATCTCTCAACCAACTGACGGTGTATATGAAACACACACTTATTCGGGGTCTGGCAAAGCTACGGCAGACGCTGTAAAAGCTGCATTTTTGCGACATTCAGATAATGTGACAGTTTTTGCCGACTGTGATGATCTTGCCTGTCTCAAAAGCCGCCATACACTTAGCCGCGGTTATTATGTGGTCCCACAGATATTGCACTGGGAAGATCGTGCAACTGAGTGGTCCGGCATTCCAGACAAGATTGAAGTGAAAATCACTGTATATAATAGTGAATCCAATAGTCGTGTTGCATCAACAATTATCAATGGCAAAAGCAAGTGGGCTACCTTCGGTGGCGATCACCCACAGGATTTGTTACCAGAACCTGTAAGCGCGTTTATCTCGAGTCTGTATTAATTTCCAACATGCTGTCATACAAAACCCCGTTTAAACGGGGTTTTATCAGATTTCAGTAAACCTGTCCTTCTTGTGTTTAAGCCCCCTCGATCTTCGCTGGCAGCCTCGGCGCTTTAATGCCACAATATTTTTTTCTTCGAATGCAGGAAAGATGATGAAAAAAATAGCAATTGCTGGCGCGCTGCTGGCACTGACCGGGTGCGTTCAGGTCGATAACTATAATGACGTGATCAAACATCCCGTCCCGGCGAACCTGGCGGGATACTGGCAGTCGAAAGGGCCGCAGAGCAGTCTGGTCAGCCCTGAAGCGATTGCCACACTGGTGGTGACGGAAGAGGGCGATACGCTGGACTGCCGCCAGTGGCAGCGCGTGATTGCCGTACCGGGTAAGATCATGCTGCGTTCAGACAGCTATTACAACGTCACACGCAAGCTGGATATCTATCCGCTGGATCGCGACGGCGCTACGCTTGAATATGACGGGATGGAGCTGCAGAAGGTTGACCGACCAACGGTGGAATGTGCGGATTACCTGAGCAAGAATCCGCTGGAGAGTAAACTGCCCTAAGGGTAAAAGCAAAACGGCAACCTCGTTGCCGTTTTTGGTGTTTGCGCCCTCTCCCTGTGGGAGAGGGACGGGGTGAGGGCATCAGGCCGCACGTTTCCCGTTCTACAGCACATCCTCAATCACCCACACGCTGACGCTTCCCCCTTTACAGGTAAAGGTGCCTTCGCCATCCGCCGCGGTGGTGACCGTTTCTTCACGATTGCCGAGGAAATCACGCCACGTTTTGTTGCCGTAGTTTTCCCCCAGGCAAATCACCTTCTCGCCATCGTCGCCGTTCGACATCACCACCACGCAGCCGGGATCGTCTTCCGTGCCGCTGCGGCTGAAGGCGATGCAGTTAGGATGGTCAAAAAAGAGCGTCTGCACGCCGTGGGCAAAGCGCTGGCGGGCGAGGATCAGCTCGTGAAGCTGCTCAATCACCGGCATATCAATATGGTACGTTTCACCGTCCCCTCCCGTATCGTCATAGCTTGCGCCGAACAGATCCGGATAGAAGACGCTCGGCACGCCGTTTTCCCGCAGCAGGATCAGCGCGTACGCCAGCGGTTTAAACCAGGCTTCGACCGGGGCTTCCAGCGCCTGCAGAGGCTGCGTGTCATGGTTCGCGACGAGGGTGACCGCATGGAACGGGTCGGCCTCCACCAGCGTGCCGGTGAAGATCTGGCTCATGTCGTAATCTCGTCCCTGGCGCGACGCTTCGTGGAATTTCATCTGCAGGGGGGCATCAAACAGCATGGTTTTACCGTCGACCTGGTCAATATAGGCCTGAAGTTTATCCACCTCGTGGGACCAGTATTCCGCCACGATAAACAGCGGCTGTTCGGCGACTTCCTGAACGTGCTCAATCCACTCTTTGTAAAACCAGGCGGGAATATGCTTGACGGCGTCCAGACGAAAACCGTCGCAGCGCGTCTGTTCCATGACCCAGCGGGCCCAGTATTTGATCTCCTCGGTGACGGCGTGATTGCGAAAGTCGATATTTTCGCCCATCAGGTAATCGAAGTTGCCCATCTCATCATCAACCTGATCGTTCCAGCCTTCGCCGGTGTAGTCGTTGACGATTTTAAAGATCCCGTCTTCATCCGGGTTTTCAATATGGTCGACGCCGCTAAAGCATTTGTAATCCCAGATAAACTGCGAATATTGCCCGGCGCGGGCGGGGAAGGTGTAGCGAGTCCAGGCCTCACACTCGATGATTTCATCATCAATTTGTGTACGGTCCTGTTCGTTCACGCGCTGCACGCGGACAGGCTCTTTCTCATCTGCCCCCATTTTGTGGTTCACCACCACGTCCAGCAGGACGGCAATCTCGTTGCTTTTGAGGGCGTCGATGGCTTCCAGCAGCTGCGCTTTGTCACCGTATTTCGTGGCGATACTGCCTTTCTGGTCAAACTCGCCGAGGTCAAACAGATCGTAAGAGTCATAGCCAACCGAATACCCGCCGGAAGCCCCTTTATACGCGGGCGGCAGCCAGATCATGTTGATGCCGATTTCATTAAGATTGGGGGCTAACGCCGTGACTTCTCGCCACAATTCACCGCCAGCGGGGTAATACCAGTGAAAGCATTGTAACAGGGTGGGATTTTTCATCGTCCGTGCTCCAGAAGCCATATGGCAGACTTCTGGAGTATGGATGAAGAAATCATAATTGTGTGTCGCGGGTAACACTTTCTGGATAAAGAATATTCCCTGACAGCTTTCCATAGGTAGAGGTGATGGATTGCTGTTTGCCGGTTTGATCGATGAGATTACGCAGTTCGTCCATCCGCACTTTCAGCAGCGCCTTTAACGTATTCTCATTGTCGAGGATCATCTCCAGCAGCGCACGCGCTTGCTCAACCTGAGCCGGGGGGCATGACATGATGGGCGTTTGCGAAATCCTTTCCACCAGTTGAACGTAATGCATTTCCTGCTCAATAAGCGCATCCCATTGACCAGAATGTGCGAGATTTAGCATAGCAATGCTCTGAGCATGTAACGCCTGCCAGTGGCTAAGCGCTGCGCTGGGATTATTCATCAAAATTATCCTGAAATAGAGGACGCATTGGGGCCGATTTGCTTCCACGCATCCGCAATGTTGTTTAATAAACCCTCGACTTCAACAATTGCGTCTATGTCATTACTGACGTTCGCCAGTAATAAACGTCGAACCATATATTCGTACAAGGAGGCAAGATTACTGGACAGCTCGCTCTCAACCTCCATGTTCAGTCCTGCTTTTAAACCGTTGTCGATGATGTTAATGGCTTTCGATAACGCTTCGCCTTTTTCACGAATTTGTCCGGCTTCCATGAACAAACGCGCGCGGACGAGGGCGCTATGCGCCCCGTCGAACAACATGACAATCAGCTGGTGTGGACTGGCATTCATAACTGCGCTTTCTACTCCTATCTGCTGATAGGATTGAACACCAGAGGTCTTATACATATCCACTCCTGAAGGCTACGACTATTTTTGTGAGAACTGTTGGGTCAGATAGTTGGCCGTACTGGTCATTTTGGTGACTAATACGTCCAGGCTGGTGAACTGCGCTTTGTAACGCGCCATGGTGGCATCAATAGAGGCTTCCATAGAGTCGTAACGTTCGCCCAGGGTTTTCAGCGTTTTGTTGATACCGTCTTTCGCGTTCTGGATCACGCCCGCGCTGCCGGTGCTGGTGCTGAGCATGGTGGTCAGCGTGTTGTTCATCTGGGTCGCCAGACCGGTTTTCTTTCCGTCACCGATAAAGTACTGCTGTACGGCGGTCGGGTTGTCGGTCAGCGCTTTTTTCAGCTTATCGGAATCCACTTTGAGGTTACCGACCGTACCGTCTGCACCTTTCACCGGATCCTGGGTAATCCCCAGCTGAGCCATGATCTGAACGGAGCCAGCCTGAACTTCGGTCAGCAGACCGCGCAGCTGAGACTGGATCCCGCGCACGTTTGCATCACCCACCAGCGCGCCGTTGCTGGTGGACTGGCTGCCAGAACCTGCGTCGACCGGCACATATTTGGTGAGGCTGTTAATGGTGGACTGCAGCGAGTTATACGCGGTTACCCAGTCCGTTACGGCTTTTTGGTTTGCGTCCGTGGCGCGCGTCACTTCCAGCATTTCATCCGCTTTACTTTCTGCCTTCACGGTGAAGGTCATCCCCGGCAGCGCATCGGAAATGGTGTTCGATTGACGCTCAATCTTGATGTCGTTCACAACGACAATCGCATTCTGGGCCGCGGTATTTACCGCCAGCGCGCCGGTTTTGGCGGTTGAGTCGTAGCCGATTACGCTTTGCAGCTTGTCGTCCCCGGTGACGCTGATGGTCATCTCGCCATCCGTACCGGTGGTTTTCGAGGAGAGCATCAGGCGGTAATCGCCGTCTTTCGCCTTGATTACGCTGGCGGTGACGTTGCCGTTCGCTTTATTAATCGCGCTCGCGATCCCGGCAAGCGACGTATCGCCATCGGCCAGGTTCACCTCTAAAGGCGTTTTTGTCCCCGGCTGGGTAATCGTAATTTTACGCGTCGTGCCGGTCGTATCGCCCAGCAGCTCCGTGTTGGTGGCATAGGAGCCCGTCGTGAGCGCCTGTGCTTTTGCCACCTGGTTGACATTAACCACATAAGAGCCGACGGATGCGTCTGCGGTCGTGGTTGCCGTAAAGGCCGTGTTGGTGCTGCTTACGGCGGTTGAGTTCCATGTGGTCGCTTTACCCAGCGCAGCGGTCGCAGTCTGCAGCGAGGTCATGGCACTCTGCAGCTTGCCGTACGCGCTTAACTGTGCGTTATACGTTGATTGCTGGGTAGTAATCGTCGTCAGCTTGGTTCGTTCTGCTGCATCCAACTGATTATATAATTCCCCGAGTCCTGCAGAACCTATCCCGAGGTTACTGATAGTAGCCATGCATATTTTCCTTAAATACGAAAGTAGTTCAGGACTCTTATCGGCCTCGAATAGTAAAAGTTTACGATGGTGAGAAAAAAATAATCCAAAGAATAGGCATGTCCTGGCGCGTTAAATGAAACGATTGCACTTTGGGACGATTTTTAGTGCGTCAATAACACAGATAAATGTGTGCCTTTTTTGGCATATTCCGCGTAATAAAAAGCCGTAAATAATAACCTCATGATGAACCTTAATTGATTTTTTAAAAATAAAACCATTAATAATCATTGAGTTATAATTTTTTCGAAATTGATTCTAAAGTCTTTTCGGGACCCGTCGATAACCTTGTTGACGGTGAGAGACGCTGTGAGTGTTAGGCACCGGACCTAAAACCCAATTTTTGAAGGAAAGAAAATTATGGCAGTTATCAATACTAACCTGTTGTCCCTGACTACTCAGAACAACCTGAACAAATCTCAGTCTTCTCTGGGCACTGCTATTGAGCGTCTGTCTTCAGGTCTGCGTATCAACAGCGCGAAAGATGATGCCGCTGGCCAGGCGATTGCAAACCGCATGACCGCTCAGATCAAAGGCATGACTCAGGCAGCACGTAACGCCAACGACGGTATCTCCATGGCGCAGACTGCTGAAGGTTCCCTGAACGAAATCAACAACAACCTGCAGCGCGTTCGTGAACTGGCTGTTCAGGCAAGCAACGGCACCAACAGCACGTCTGACCTGGCTTCTCTGCAGGATGAAGTTACCGCTCGTCTGGCTGAAATCAACCGTGTTGCCAGCAAAACTGACTTCAACGGCATCAAACTGCTGGACGGTTCTGCAGGTACTGCTGGTGTGGTTAAAATTCAGGTTGGCGTGAACGACGGCGACACCATCGATCTGGACCTGAGCGGTGCTAAAGCTGACACCACGACTCTGGGCGTGAACGCTATCGACCTGAAAGCAATGACTGCGACCGATCTGGACACCATTGACAAAGCTATCGCTAAAGTTGATACCGCTCGTTCCGGTCTGGGTGCTGTGCAGAACCGCTTCACTTCTGCAATCAACAACCTGAACAACACCTCTAACAACCTGTCTGCTGCTCAGTCCCGTATCCAGGACGCTGACTACGCAACTGAAGTTTCCAACATGTCCCGCGCGCAGATCCTGCAGCAGGCTGGTACTTCTGTTCTGTCCCAGGCAAACCAGGTTCCACAGACCGTTCTGTCTCTGCTGCGTTAATTTTACGCATCAAACCCCGCTTCGGCGGGGTTTTTTTGTCTCTGAATTTTGAGGATCCGCCCGTGAAACAGATCGTTATTACCCAGCCTAAACTGGTCGCAGATTTTTCCTGTGTCGGTGGGGAATGCCGTGAACATTGTTGTCAGGGCTGGACCATCGCGTTTGATAAATCCTCCGTTAACCGCTATCTGAACAGTAAAAATGCCGCCATTCGTCACACGGCAAAGAAGGCTATAAAAGTCACAAAAAAACAGTATGGCAACTGGGGCGAAGTGATTTTCCATACGGAGAGTAAAAACTGCCCGTTTATGGATACGGAAAAGCTCTGTTCTATTCATAGCGCCATGGGCGCTCAGGCGTTAAGCCCGACCTGTTCGACGTTCCCGCGGACAAACCGGGTCTATAAAAATGAAATTGAAAAATCACTTAATCTCTCGTGTCCGGAAGTCACTCGACTGCTGTTGAACGATCGGGCATCGATGTCGATGATGGAATCCATCAGCGTTCAGCAGGACGTGAATAATGCGCCAGCGATGGATTTGAAGATTAAGGTCATCAATCTCTTCTGCCAGAACCTCTTCAGCGTTGAGGCGGTGAGCGTTGAAGAACAAGTTTATGCCGTGGTGAAATTCCTCATGGTGGCTGAAAAGCTCGAAAACCTGGAAGAGAATATCAGTACGCTCGAAACGGTTTATTATTCGCTGGTGAACGAGCTGGTGAGCGGTAAAATCAAGACGGAGTTAGGCGGGTTTAATCAGAACTACAGCCTGAAATTCGCGTTAATCTCGCTCATCCAAAGCTACTTTACGAAGAAAGCGACGGCCCGCGGTGGCGCCGTATTAAACCGTTATTTTGATCAGCTTTATAAACAGTTTGAATCTGTCGATGATACCGTTTCGGCAGAAAAGGTCATGGAAAACATCGAGTCCGTCTGGCGCGATGTGGCGGGCGGTTACATCGCGGCAAACGATCACCTCTTTAAGAACTTTTTTAAATACAAGCTCTGGGAGCAGGGCTTCCCGCAGAGCAATGGCCGCAGCATGTTGAATAATCTTTATTTAATCGTTGCGGAGTTCTATTTTCTCAAATCGCTGCTTGCCGGTCAGGCCATCGTGGCGGGGAAAATTGAACAAGACAATATTATTGACGTTATTTACAGCTTCCACTCACTGAGCCAGCATAATCAGGAAGCAGGAAAGCTCTTTCATCAACATATAGATAGCGTCAAATTGGGCGACGATCTTTCATTGTTACAACTGTTAATTTAGCCAGAAAAGTTGCCCCTGCTGCGGGCAACCTCAGAATAACCTCACTTTATCCCCCTTTTTCATCCAATTGAACGCCCTGCAGAATCGGATAATCATGCCGATAACTCAACTAACGCAGGGCTGTTTATCGTGAATTCACTCTATACCGCTGAAGGTGTAATGGATAAACACTCGCTGTGGCAGCGTTATGTCCCGCTGGTGCGTCACGAAGCATTGCGCCTCCAGGTGCGTTTGCCGGCGAGCGTGGAACTTGACGATCTGCTACAGGCGGGCGGTATCGGGTTATTAAATGCAGTTGACCGATACGACGCTCTGCAAGGAACGGCATTTACGACTTACGCAGTTCAGCGTATTCGTGGTGCGATGCTGGACGAGCTGCGCAGCCGCGACTGGGTGCCGCGCAGCGTTCGCCGCAACGCGCGCGAAGTGGCGCATGCGATGGGACAGCTGGAACAGGAACTGGGACGCAACGCAACGGAAACCGAAGTGGCGGAACGTCTTGGCATTGCTGTTGAAGAGTATCGTCAGATGTTGCTCGATACCAATAATAGCCAACTCTTCTCCTATGACGAGTGGCGCGAAGAGCATGGCGATAGCATCGAGCTGGTGACGGACGAGCACCAGCAGGAAAACCCGTTACACCATTTAATGGAAGGGAATTTACGCCAGCGCGTAATGGAAGCGATTGAAGCTCTGCCCGAGCGCGAACAGCTGGTGTTGACCCTTTATTACCAGGAAGAGCTTAATCTCAAAGAGATTGGCGCGGTTCTGGAGGTGGGGGAGTCGCGGGTTAGCCAGCTGCACAGCCAGGCCATTAAACGCTTACGAACCAAACTGGGTAAGTTATAGGTGATCCAATCACCCGAAAAATGCCGCACAACGTATTGACAACCAGGAGTTATCATGACGGTGCAGCAATCTAAAAGACGGCCTTTAAGCCGCTACCTGAAAGACTTTAAACACAGCCAGACGCATTGCGCCCACTGTAACAAATTACTCGATCGTATCACGCTGGTTCGCCGGGGCGAGATCGTGAATAAAATCGCTATCTCTCGCCTCGACACGTTAATGGATGAAGCCGCGTGGCTCGAAGAGCAAAAAGAGTGGGTGGCGCTTTGCCGTTTCTGTGGCGATCTCCACTGCAAAGAGCAAAGCGACTTCTTCGATATCATCGGCTTCAAACAATTCCTGTTTGAACAAACGGAGATGAGCCACGGCACCGTGCGCGAATATGTGGTTCGCCTGCGCCGTCTTGGGCAGCATCTGAGCGTTAACAATATCTCTCGCGATCTGCTGAAGACCGGTTATCTGGATGAAAATCTGGAGCCGTGGCTGCCTGCAACCAGCACCAACAACTACCGTATTGCGCTGCGCAAGTATGCGCAATATAAGGTGCAAATGCCGGGTTCCGTGAAGCAGAAAGCGCTCGCCGGAACAACTTCTGATATATATTAAAAAAGAATAAGATGTAGCGCAGTCGCCTTTGACGTTGCAGGCGATTTCTCTACACTACGTAAAAATTCCACTATATCGGGGTATTTATGAAATTTGCACTTCTGGGTCGTCAGGCGCTGATGGGTGTTATGGCCGTCGCGCTGGTTGCGGGCATGAGCGTGAAAACGTTCGCCGCAGAAAACCTGCTGAATAAAGTAAAAGAGCGCGGTACGCTGCTGGTCGGGCTGGAAGGAACCTATCCTCCGTTCAGCTTCCAGGGCGATGACGGCAAGCTGACCGGTTTTGAAGTGGAATTTGCAGAAGAACTGGCGAAGCACCTCGGCGTTAAAGCCTCCCTGAAACCGACCAAATGGGACGGTATGCTGGCGTCACTGGATTCAAAACGCATTGACGTGGTGATTAACCAGGTGACCATTTCTGACGAGCGTAAGAAGAAGTATGACTTCTCCACGCCGTACACCGTGTCCGGTATTCAGGCGCTGGTGAAGAAAGGTAACGAAGGCTCCATTAAATCCGCTGCCGATCTGAAAGGCAAAAAAGTCGGCGTCGGTCTGGGAACTAACTACGAAGAGTGGCTGCGCCAGAACGTTCAGGGCGTGGACATCCGCACCTATGATGATGACCCGACGAAATATCAGGACCTGCGCGTAGGCCGTATCGACGCCATTCTGGTTGACCGTCTGGCCGCTTTGGATCTGGTGAAGAAAACCAACAATACCCTGGCAGTAGCGGGTGATGCGTTCTCTCGTCAGGAATCCGGCGTGGCCGTCCGTAAAGGCAACGAGGATCTGGTGAAAGCCATTGATTCCGCGATTGCTGACATGCAGAAAGACGGCAGCCTGAAGGCGCTGTCTGAGAAGTGGTTCGGGGCAGACGTCACCAAATAAGTCGGTGACCTGGAAAAAAGGCGCTTTTAAAAGCGCCTTTTTTATTTCTTACGCGTCTGCGTGCATAATGAAAAATATCACATTTTGTCTGAGTTACCGGAGAGTCCATGTCACTACAGAATTTAACGCGCTTTCCCCGTCTGGAATTTATCGGTGCGCCGACGCCGCTGGAGTACCTGCCGCGATTTTCTGATTATCTGGGACGCGATATTTTTATTAAGCGCGATGACGTGACGCCGATGGCGATGGGGGGCA
Source organism: Enterobacter cloacae complex sp. P6RS (assembly GCF_014982245.1). NCBI lineage: Bacteria > Pseudomonadati > Pseudomonadota > Gammaproteobacteria > Enterobacterales > Enterobacteriaceae > Enterobacter > Enterobacter cloacae complex sp. P6RS. The sequence continues at coordinate 352,365 of NZ_JADCLB010000020.1, read as the reverse complement.
ATAAGCTGCGCAAGCTGGAGTTTCTGGCGGCCGACGCGCTGCGCGAAGGCGCGGATACGCTTATTACTGCCGGAGCCATTCAGTCCAACCATGTTCGTCAGACGGCCGCCGTGGCGGCAAAACTCGGGCTTCACTGCGTGGCTCTGCTGGAAAACCCGATTGGCACGCGGGCTGAAAACTATCTGTCCAACGGTAATCGTCTGCTGCTGGATCTGTTTAACGTGCAGGTGGAGATGGTGGATGCGTTGACCGACCCGACCGCGCAGCTCGACGATCTGGCCACGCGTCTGGAAGCGCAGGGTTTCCGTCCCTACGTTATTCCCGTCGGCGGTTCGAACGCGCTGGGCGCGCTGGGCTATGTGGAAAGTGCGCTGGAAATCGCCCAGCAGTGCGAGGGCGCCGTTAGCCTCTCGTCGGTCGTTGTCGCCTCCGGAAGCGCGGGCACGCATGCCGGGCTGGCGGTGGGGCTGGAACAGCTTCTGCCGGATGTCGAGCTGATTGGCGTGACGGTTTCCCGCAGCGTCGCGGACCAGAAGCCAAAAGTAGTGGCGCTGCAACAGGCGGTGGCAGAGCAGCTGGAGCTGAAGGCCAGGGCCGAGATCTTGCTCTGGGATAACTATTTTGCGCCGGGCTACGGCACGCCTAATGAAGAGGGGATGGAAGCCGTTAAGCTGCTGGCGCGCCTTGAAGGTATACTGCTCGATCCGGTCTATACGGGTAAAGCGATGGCCGGGCTTATCGATGGCATTGCGCAGAAACGCTTTAAGGATGAAGGGCCGATTTTATTTGTGCACACCGGCGGGGCGCCCGCGCTGTTTGCTTATCATCCTCATGTCTAAAAATCAGGTCGAAAAATAATAATGCAAGAAAGTATTCAACTGGTTATTGATTCCCTGCCATTCCTGCTGAAAGGTGCGGTATTCACGCTACAGCTCAGTATCGGCGGGATGTTCTTCGGTCTTGTGCTGGGCTTTGTACTGGCCTTAATGCGCATGTCGCCCATCCTGCCGGTACGCTGGCTGGCGCGCTTTTATATTTCCGTGTTTCGCGGTACGCCGCTTATCGCTCAGCTCTTTATGATCTACTACGGTTTACCGCAGTTCGGCATCGAGCTGGATCCGATCCCGGCGGCGATGATTGGCCTGTCGCTTAACACGGCGGCCTATACCTCCGAAACCCTGCGCGCGGCGATCTCGTCGATTGATAAAGGCCAGTGGGAAGCGGCGGCCAGTATCGGGATGACGCCGTGGCAGACGCTGCGACGCGCCATTCTGCCGCAGGCGGCGCGGGTAGCGCTTCCGCCGCTGAGCAACAGCTTCATCAGCCTGGTGAAAGATACCTCTCTGGCGGCAACCATTCAGGTGCCGGAGCTGTTCCGTCAGGCGCAGCTCATTACCTCGCGCACCCTTGAAGTTTTCACCATGTATCTGGCCGCCTCGCTGATCTACTGGGTGATGGCGACGGTGTTGTCTGCTCTGCAAAACTACTTTGAAAACCAGCTTAACCGCCAGGAGCGTGATCCAAAATGAGTGCAATTGACGTCAAAAACCTGGTGAAAAAATTCCACGGGCAAACGGTGCTCCACGGCATCGACCTGGAAGTTGAGCAGGGCGAAGTCGTGGCGATTATTGGCCCGAGCGGGTCGGGGAAAACCACGCTGCTGCGCAGCATCAACCTGCTTGAGCAGCCGGAAGGGGGCACCATTCGGGTTGGGGAGATAACGATTGATACCGGTAAATCCATCAGCCAGCAGAAAGGGTTGATTCGCCGCCTGCGTCAGCATGTTGGCTTTGTGTTCCAGAGCTTCAATCTATTCCCGCACCGCACGGTGCTGGAAAATATTATTGAAGGACCGGTCATTGTAAAAGGTGAGCCCAAAGAGGAAGCGACGGCACGCGCCCGCGAGTTGCTCGCCAAAGTCGGGCTGGCAGGGAAAGAGACCAGCTATCCGCGCCGCCTGTCGGGCGGGCAGCAGCAGCGCGTGGCCATCGCGCGCGCGCTGGCGATGCGCCCTGACGTGATCCTGTTTGATGAACCGACCTCCGCGCTCGATCCCGAACTGGTGGGTGAGGTGCTGAACACCATCCGCCAGCTGGCGCAGGAAAAACGCACGATGGTTATCGTGACCCATGAAATGAGCTTTGCGCGCGACGTGGCGGACAGAGCCATCTTTATGGACCAGGGGCGGATTGTGGAGCAGGGACCGGCGAAAAGCTTATTTGCTAACCCTCAGCAACCACGAACCCGTCAGTTCCTGGAAAAATTCCTTATGCAGTAGCATTTATGTACTCATTTGCTCCAGAAAGTTCTTCTGGAGCAAATTATTCTCGTTCTCCGCCTTAAACGGTGTTCTTTTATTCCACCCGAACAGAATAATCCTTATCCATAGCACAGTTAATTGTGCTAGTGCCGATATTTTGTAGTTAGAAATAAGTTTTATGTGTTAGGTTATATTCACCATAATAATGATTATCTTTTCAGAGGCTTCTTTTAGTAAGTATGAAGGATTCAGACTTTTTCACCTGGCGACGGGATTGCTCCCTGCGGTTTCAGGAATTGACCTGTGCCGCCGAGGTATATCATGAACTTCAGCGACAAACTCAGGCGCTGGAATTCGATTATTACTCACTCTGTGTGCGCCATCCGGTGCCGTTTACGCGGCCTAAAATTGCTGTGCATGCCACTTATCCGCAACAGTGGCTGGCGCAATATCAATCAGAGAACTATTTCACCATCGATCCGGTGCTAAAGCCGGAGAATTTCATTCAGGGGCATTTACCCTGGACGGACGAATTATTCGCGGATGCTCAGGAATTATGGCATAGGGCGCAGGACTTCGGTCTACGTTCGGGAATAACGCAGTGTCTGATGCTGCCTAATCATGCGCTCGGCTTCCTCTCTGTTTCCCGTACTCGCGCGCAGGAAGGACCGTTTGCCGGCGAGGAAATAGAGCTGCGGCTGCAGATGCTGGTGCAAATGGCATTAACCGCGCTGCTGCGTTTTGAAGATAAGATGGTTATGCCGCCTGAGATGAAATTCAGCAAACGCGAACGAGAAATTCTGAAATGGACCGCGGAAGGGAAGACGTCGGCGGAAATAGCGATCATTCTCTCTATTTCAGAGAATACGGTTAACTTCCATCAGAAGAATATGCAGAAAAAATTTAATGCGCCAAACAAGACGCAGATTGCCTGTTATGCGGCGGCTACGGGACTGATCTGATTAGAGAGTACGTTCTGCGTGACAGACGAGTGGACGGCTGAATGCACTGCATCCAGCCGTTTTTTGTTACTGGCGGTACGCTTGTTTGATTTGCTTAACGGTGTTAGCAAATACGGCCGATTCCGCCTGGTCTTCCATCTGCGCGATTTGTTTTTCCATTTTAATGATCACACGACCAGCATCAGCCTGGCCCATCGCCTGCAGCATCAGCGTTAGCAGCGCTTTCAGGCAGTTTACTTCCTGTGCCAGTTCCTGGTTATTCTCCGCAGTGGCAAATTCAGGTGTGCTCATTTATTTTCCTCATTATTAAACGGCGCTAAAGCGCGACGACGAAAGTCAAGGCGGCGGAGTATACCACAAGCTGCAGCAAAAAATGCAGCGGTTGTTTTTCGTACTTTTACGCCAGTGTTTATTTGCGTAAACAGAGCCAGCCGGTAAACTGATGCTTTGGTATGACTATTAATTGTTTGCGCCTGGTTTACCTGCCGTTAATTATTGTTACAAAAATTTGAGAACAGTTTTTCCGCGAGGAAAGCGTGCAAGCTTTTTGTAACTTTTTGAATACAGATGCTTAAAAAAAGCCGCAAAAGCTCTGATGGCAAGGGCTCTCTTTCCAGGGACTGTACAGGCTAATTTCCAAAAACGAGAGCAAAATCGAATAGCCGATTTTTTAACGTTTTAATCTTGTGATGAAAACCGTTAATATAAGCCAAATTATCACTCAGTAGCGTTATCCCTATTCTGGAGACATTTCCTTTGATCAACGTCCTTCTTGTTGATGACCACGAACTGGTGCGCGCAGGGATACGACGCATTCTTGAAGATATTAAAGGTATTAAAGTTGCCGGTGAGGCGTGCTGTGGGGAAGATGCCGTAAAATGGTGCCGCGCAAACTCGGCCGATGTGGTGCTGATGGATATGAATATGCCCGGTATCGGTGGCCTTGAGGCAACACGCAAAATCGCGCGTACCTTTGTTGATACAAAAGTCATCATGCTGACCGTGCATACTGAAAACCCGCTTCCCGCGAAGGTGATGCAGGCGGGGGCAGCTGGTTACCTGAGCAAAGGCGCAGCACCGCAGGAGGTCGTCAATGCTATCCGTTCTGTATTTGCCGGGCAGCGTTACATTGCCTCCGACATTGCGCAGCAGATGGCGCTGAGCCAGATCGAACCCGAGAAAACGGAATCACCGTTTGCCAGTTTGTCTGAGCGTGAATTGCAGATTATGCTGATGATCACCAAGGGTCAGAAGGTGAATGAGATCTCAGAGCAGCTGAATCTCAGCCCGAAAACGGTCAACAGCTATCGTTATCGTATGTTCAGTAAACTGAACATTCATGGTGATGTTGAACTGACTCATCTGGCCATCCGGCACGGTTTATGTAACGCGGAGACGTTGTTAAGTCAGTGAGTGATGTATTCGATTCAAAAGCATTTCTGAAAACCGTAACCAGCCAGCCAGGCGTCTATCGGATGTATGACGCTGGCGGTACGGTTATCTATGTGGGGAAGGCCAAAGATCTTAAAAAACGTCTTTCCAGCTATTTCCGCAGCAACCTTGCCTCCCGTAAGACCGAAGCGCTGGTCTCACTCATTCAGAATATTGATGTCACCGTGACGCATACCGAGACGGAAGCGCTGCTGCTTGAGCACAACTATATTAAGCTCTACCAGCCGCGCTATAACGTGCTGCTGCGGGACGACAAATCCTATCCGTTTATCTTTCTGAGTGGTGACACCCATCCGCGCCTGGCGATGCACCGCGGCGCAAAACACGCGAAAGGGGAATATTTCGGCCCCTTCCCGAATGGCTATGCCGTGCGGGAGACGCTGGCGCTGCTGCAAAAAATCTTCCCGATCCGCCAGTGTGAAAACAGCGTCTACCGCAACCGCTCGCGCCCGTGTTTACAGTACCAGATTGGGCGTTGCCTTGGCCCCTGTGTTGCCGGGCTGGTCAGTGAAGACGAGTATGCGCAGCAGGTAGAGTATGTACGTCTGTTCTTAGCTGGCAAAGACGATCAGGTTTTAACCCAGTTGATCGGCAGAATGGAAAAAGCCAGCGCCGCGCTTGAGTTCGAAGAGGCTGCGCGGATCCGCGACCAGATCCAGGCGGTGCGCAGAGTCACTGAGAAACAGTTTGTCTCAAATACCGGCGACGATCTCGACGTTATTGGCGTGGCCTTCGACGCCGGCATGGCCTGCGTGCATGTGCTGTTTATTCGCCAGGGCAAAGTGCTCGGCAGCCGCAGCTATTTCCCGAAGGTGCCTGGCGGCACTGAGCTGGGTGAAGTGGTGGAGACCTTTGTTGGCCAGTTTTATCTTCAGGGCAGCCAGATGCGTACGCTGCCCTCGGAGATCCTGCTCGATTTTAGCCTCGATGATAAAACCCTGCTGGCCGATTCGCTCTCTGAACTGGCGGGGCGCCGGGTCAATGTTCAAACCAAACCGCGCGGCGACCGTGCACGCTATCTGAAGCTGGCGCGGACCAACGCGGCGACGGCGCTCACCACTAAACTGTCCCAGCAATCGACGGTGAGCCAGCGTTTAACCGCGCTGGCGACGCTCCTGAAGTTGCCGGAAGTGAAGCGAATGGAATGTTTCGATATCAGCCATACGATGGGTGAGCAGACGGTGGCGTCCTGCGTGGTATTTGACGCCAACGGCCCGCTGCGCGCCGAGTATCGCCGCTATAACATCACCGGCATCACGCCGGGTGATGACTATGCTGCCATGAATCAGGTGCTGCGCCGTCGCTACGGTAAAGCGATTGAAGAGAGCAAGATCCCGGACGTGATTCTTATCGACGGTGGGAAAGGGCAGCTAGGTCAGGCGAAAGCGGTATTCGAGTCGCTCGACGTTGAGTGGGACAAAAACCATCCGCTGCTGTTAGGCGTGGCAAAAGGGGCCGATCGAAAGGCCGGTCTGGAAACGCTGTTTTTTGAGCCGGAAGGTGAGGGCTTCAGCCTGCCGCCAGACTCCCCGGCGCTGCACGTCATTCAGCATATTCGCGATGAATCACACGATCACGCCATCAGCGGCCACCGCAAAAAACGGGCGAAGGTCAAAAACACGAGCACGCTTGAGACTATTGAGGGCGTTGGGCCAAAACGCCGCCAGATGCTGCTGAAGTATATGGGCGGATTGCAAGGATTACTCAACGCCAGTATGGAGGAAATTGCAAAAGTGCCGGGTATTTCGCAAGGGCTGGCAGAAAAGATCTACTACTCGTTGAAACATTGAGGGCTCTGTAGCAACATAGAGCTAAATTTTACTGACAACAAATAGTTACCGTCACTATGCAATATAATATCCCTACGTTGCTCACTCTCTTTCGTGTTGTACTCATTCCGTTCTTTGTGCTGGCGTTTTACCTGCCGGTCGTCTGGGCACCGTTCGCCTGCGCATTGATCTTCCTTATCGCAGCGGTAACTGACTGGTTTGATGGCTATCTGGCGCGCCGCTGGAACCAGAGCACCCGTTTCGGCGCCTTTCTCGATCCGGTAGCGGATAAAGTGATGGTCGCGATCGCGATGGTGCTGGTGGCTGAGCACTATCATACCTGGTGGGTGACGCTGCCCGCCGCAACTATGATTGGCCGTGAGATCATCATCTCTGCGCTGCGTGAGTGGATGGCGGAGCTGGGGAAACGCAGCAGCGTGGCGGTATCCTGGATTGGTAAAGTGAAAACGACGGCGCAGATGGCGGCGCTGGTCTGGATGCTCTGGCGTCCGAACGCCTGGGTTGAGTGGGCGGGGATTGGCCTCCTGTGGGTGGCGGCAGTGCTGACGCTGTGGTCAATGCTGCAATATTTGAACGCTGCGCGCGGGGATTTGCTTGATCAGTGATCGTTTCGCCGTAATTTTCAGCAAACAATCCAGACAAGCAAAAAATAACGTTGACTCATCACGTCATATCAGTAGAATGCAACGCATCGAACGGCGGCACAGCAAGCCGGACGATAATGAAATCAAGTGGTTAGCAGTTAACTTGATAACATGCGGGAATAGCTCAGTTGGTAGAGCACGACCTTGCCAAGGTCGGGGTCGCGAGTTCGAGTCTCGTTTCCCGCTCCAGATTAAAGACATGCGCAATAGCGGGTGTCAGTTAGAAAAGTTTTACGGCGCGTTAGCAAAGCGGTTATGTAGCGGATTGCAAATCCGTCTAGTCCGGTTCGACTCCGGAACGCGCCTCCACTTTCTTCCCGAGCCCGGATGGTGGAATCGGTAGACACAAGGGATTTAAAATCCCTCGGCGTTCGCGCTGTGTGGGTTCAAGTCCCACTCCGGGTACCATGGGAAACAAAGAATAATCAAAGCAATAAGCAGTGTCGTGAAACCACCGAAAGGTGGTTTTTTTGTGCCTGAAATCCACTTTCTTGCATCATTGTTATTATTCAGTTATTCAGTTATTCAGTTATTCAGTTATTCAGTTATTCAGTTATTCAGTTATTCAGTTATTCAGTTATTCAGTTATTCAGAGCGAAGGTGTATTTGTCGGCGATACGACAGGGATTCGCGAAGATGCATTGCATCTGTACCCCTGTCATATCGCCGATATCATTCTGCGCTCAGGTTGTCAGAAATATTCACGCTTGCCACGGACTGAACTTTCCATGCGCCATTTTCTTTGACCATGCAGTCAATCACGGTGTGATCCCGCTTTTTGCCGAATGATATATACACCTGCATGCATGCGGCATCGTAATCTAATGCCCGCGCACTGACGATGCCCCAGTCATCATCATATCCCTGGGCCTTTATGAACATATCGACGTCAGGCACGTCATATTCTTCCGGATCCAGCTTATCCATGGCTTTGAGTTTACTGATTGTTTCGCTGGTAACGTATCGGCTCAGCGCTTCATAGTGTTTTATTGGCTCTTTCCCGCTAAGAATCTGCGAGATGTACCACTTATTAAACTGAAGGGCGGCGGATGCCTCAGGGGGTAGCTTCTGTGCAGCTGATACGAGAGTGGGCAGAAGCAGGGCAGCAAGAATTATTTTTTTCATGTTAGTCATGCCTGTATATTGCATACGCTGGTTTTATGGGCACTCCACATAATTTAATCCCTTATAGACTTAATGGTTAACAAGGGAAACATTACGCCTGTAAGTTGCAGTTTTTTGTAAATAAGGGTGAGCGAAATTAAACCACTATCTGTTTGGATAATGGTGTTTGGTTAATCCATACGGCATCTTTATGCCCGCTATCGCGGGCGTTTTAATATCCGCCCAAATACGCCTTCCTCACCTCCTGATTTCCCAGCAGCTCCTCGCCGCTGCCGCTCAGCCGGATCTGCCCGTTAACCATCACATATCCGCGGTCGGAAAGCTTCAACGCATGGTGCGCATTCTGCTCCACCAGAAAAATGGTCATGCCGTTGCGGGCCAGCTCGCGCAGCGTCTGGAAGATCTGTTTCACAACTATCGGCGCTAAGCCCAGGCTCGGTTCATCCAGCAACAGCAGCCTGGGACGGCTCATCAGCGCCCGGGCGATCGCCAGCATCTGCTGCTCCCCGCCGGACATGGTCATCGCGCGCTGCTTGCGCCTCTCCTTGAGGCGAGGGAACAGGTCGAACATGGTTTGCATATCTTCAGCCGCAAACCGGTTGCCGATGGGGATGGTTCCCATCAGCAGGTTCTCTTCGACGGTCATATCCGGGAAGACACGCCGGCCTTCAGGCGCCTGCGCAATGCCGCCGGAGGCGACGTAGTGGGTGGATTGATGGCTGATGTCGTCACCATTGAACAGAATGTGCCCGCTCCGGATGCGCGGCTGGCCAAAGATAGACATCAGCAATGTGGATTTACCCGCGCCGTTCGCGCCAATCAGCGCCACGGTCTCACCTTTATTGACCTCCAGGGAGACCTGCTTCAGCGCCTGAATGGCACCGTAGAACACATCCACCTCGCGAAATGCCAGCAGCGGTTCTGTCATAGGGACACCTCGCTTTCGTCCGTACCCAGGTAGGCAGCAATCACCTTTTCATCATGCTGAATCTGTTCGGGTTTCCCTCTGGCAATAACATCGCCGTGGTCGAGCACGATAATGTCGTCCGAAATCTCCATCACCATCCCCATATCATGTTCAATCAGTAAGACCGTGATGTCATGACGATCGCGCAGGAAACGAATAATGCTGCTCAGCTTATGCGTTTCGACCGGGTTAAGCCCGGCGGCGGGCTCATCCAGACAGATCATCTCGGGCCCGGTACACATTGCCCGCGCGATCTCCAGACGCCGCTGCTGCCCGTACGACATCTCTCCCGCCAGGCGATTGGCGCACTCCACCAGGTCCACCACCTCCAGCCAGTAGAAGGCCCTGTCCAGGGCATCGCTTTCCGCCCGCCGATATGCCGGCGTGTTTAAGATCCCGGCGAGAAGATTGCGGTTAACCCGCATATGCTGGGCCACCAGAAGATTTTCCACGACAGACATCTCGCGAAAAAGGCGGATGTTCTGAAAGGTGCGCGCCAGCCCGGCGCGGTTCACCAGGTGCGTTCCGCCAAACATTTTGTAGAACAGGCGCTGCCCGAACTGCGCGGGGTTAATCCAGTCGCCCGGCTGGAATTTTTGTCCGAGGACCTGAATAACGTTGGTCGTTTTAGTGCGGGTAGAAAATAAAATATTGCCGCCGGAGGCCTTATAGAAACCCGTCAGGCAGTTAAACACGGTTGTTTTTCCCGCTCCGTTTGGCCCGATAAGGGCGGTAATGGAGCCGCGCTGCACGTCCAGATTAACGTCGTTAAGCGCCTTAATCCCACCGAAGTGCATCATCAGATGTTCCACGCGCAATATCGTCCCGTTCATGGCGCCACGCCCTTACGCACGGCAAACCCGCTGCGGTTAATGCGGATCAGGCCGCGTGGACGCCAGATCATCATCACCACCATTAGCATGCCAAACAGCAGGACGCGGTACTCCGCAAAACTGCGCAGCAGCTCCGGCGTTACCGTAAGCACAAAGGCGGCCAGCACCACGCCAAGGGTCGAGCCCATGCCGCCCAGCACCACGATGGCGAGGATCAGCGCGGATTCAAAGAAGGTAAAGGAGGTCGGATTCACAAACCCCTGATAGGTTGCGAAGAACACCCCGGCAATCCCCGCGGTCGACGCGCCCAGCGTAAAGGCTGAGAGCTTCACCAGGACGTGATTCAACCCCATCGAGCGGCAGGCAATTTCGTCTTCTCGCAGGGCTTCCCACGCCCGGCCAATCGGCATCCGCGTCAGGCGGTGTTTGACGTAGAGCACCAGCATCACCACCAGAAACAGTACGGTATAGATAAAGATAAACTTCATGTTCGGGTTGTAGGTCAGGTGGAAAAACTCGTGAAAAGGCACGCCGCCTTCTTTCGCGCGTCGTCCAAATTCCAGGCCGAAAAAGGTGGGGGGAGGGGCTGACACGCCGTTTGGCCCCCCCGTGAAGGTCAGCCAGTTGTTCAGGATCAGGCGAATGATCTCCCCGAACCCGAGGGTGACGATCGCCAGATAGTCGCCGTGCATGCGCAGTACCGGGAAACCGAGCAGGGCACCGGCGGCGGCGGCCATGATTGCCGCCAGCGGCAGCATGCTCCAGAAGCCTAACCCCAGATACTGGTATCCCAGCGCCAGACCGTACGCGCCAATCGCGTAGAAGGCGACGTACCCCAGGTCCAGCAGGCCGGCCAGCCCCACGACGATGTTCAGCCCCAGACCGAGAAGCACGTAGATCAGCCCGAGAATGGCGACGGTCAGTACATACTTGGTGGCGACAAACGGGAAGCAAACCGCAAGCGCAATCACCAGAGGAATAATCCAGCGCATGCGACTTTTGTAGTCCGGAGGCCTAACATAGACGCCCGCGCTATCGGCTTCGAAGCGCGCCTGGAAACGAGCGCCCACGGCAGTACCCAAAAAAGCGCTCAAGAGAAAACGCCCCAGCATTACAATGCCGACCATCCAGGCCAGCCGTTGTCCGGCAAAGTTAAAGCTGTACCCGTCCAGCACCACGCCAGCAATCGGGCCGAAGATAATCAGGGCAATCAGCCCGGAAAAAATCGCGTCCAGAACGCAGCGCTTTAGAGAAAAACCGTGCGATGTCATCATTCTCTTCCTCACACTTTGGCCACAACCGGACGCCCGAGCAGACCCTGGGGCCGGAAAATCAGGATCATGACCAGCAGGCCAAACGAGAAGACATCTTTATAGTCCGAGTTCACCATGCCCGAGAACTGGGCTTCCGCGACGCCCAAGATAAGGCCACCGAGCATGGCGCCGGGCAAGGAACCGATACCGCCGAGCACTGCCGCCGTAAAGGCCTTAATGCCAATCACAAACCCGACGTAGAAATCAAAGGTGCCGTAATTCATGGTGATGAGCACGCCCGCCAGGCCGGCCATCGCCGCGCCGATAACAAAGACCAGGGAGATAATCCGGTCGGTGTTGATCCCCAGAATAGAGGCCATCTTGCGATCCTGCTGTACCGCGCGGCACATCCGCCCCAGCCGGGTATGGTTGATTATCCACGTAAGCACCAGCATGCCGGCAAACGAGGCGAGCAGAATAAACACTTTGGTGTAGGTTATCTGCACGAACCCGTCGCCAAGATGCAGGCGAATCACGCCGTCGAGCATGGTCGGCACCCCTTGCTGGCGCGGGCCCTGGCTCAGTTGGGCGTAGTTTTGCAGGATAAGCGACATCCCGATGGCGGAGATAAGCGGCGCCAGGCGCGTGGAGTTCCTCAGCGGCCTGTAGGCGATACGCTCGATAGTCCAGCCGTACACGCCAGTTACCGCGATGGTGAACACCAGCGTACCCAGAATCAGCAGGGGGAAGGATTCAAGCCCGAAGAAAGAGAGCAGCGCCAGACCAATGGCGCAGAGATAGGCGGAAATCATATACACTTCGCCGTGGGCGAAATTGATCATCCCGATAATGCCGTACACCATGGTGTAGCCGATGGCGATCAGGCCGTAGACGGAGCCCAGCGTTAAGCCATTGACTAACTGCTGCAGGAAGAATGTACTCATCTTAGCGCGCTCGTTTTATAGGCTGCGCGAGGCGCGCAGCCTGATGTTTATTACGCGCCGACGGGCAAGCCCGCCGACGTTGAGCGTGATTCCGTCCCGTTACTGCACTTCCTTATATTTTCCCTTGTCGTCCCACTGGTAAACCACGTAGTCAGACACTTTCAGGTCGCCTTTGCTGTCCCAGGCTTTTTTGCCCATCACCGTGTCGACGGAATTGGCTTTCAGCCACTCGCTGGCTTTCGCGGAATCCTTGCCGCCGGTGGCCTTGAAGGCTGCGGCAATAGCCTGTACGGAGGCATAGGAGTAGAGGGTATAACCTTCCGGCTCGAATTTACCGGCGCGGAATTTGTCGATAACCGCTTTACCGTCCGGGATCAGGCGCGGATCTTTACCAAAGGTCATGTAAATGCCGTTGGTATATTGCGGGCCGCCCGCTGCCGTCACCATCTCTTCGTTGACAATGCAGTCGCCGGAGAAGAATTTCGCCTGCACCCCCTGTTCACGCATCTGGCGAACCAGCGGGCCAGCTTCCGGGTGACAGCCGCCGAAGAACACCACGTCCGGTTTTTGCGCGCCGATCTTCGTCACCAGCGCGTTAAAGTCTTTTTCACCGCGGGATAAACCTTCATACATCACATCCTTCACCCCGCGCTTCGCCAGCGCCGCTTTGGTGGCGTCTGCCAGCCCTTGTCCATAGGTGTCTTTATCGTGAATGATGACCACGCGTTTGGCTTTTAGCTTGTCGATAATGAAGTCGCTGGCGACCTGACCCTGCTGGTCGTCGCGGCCGCACATGCGGAACATGTCGCTCATGCCGCGTTCGGTGATCTGCGGGTTAGTTGAGCCGGGAGTAATCGCGATGATGCCCGCGTCGCTATACACCTCGGAGGCGGGCATGGTGGAAGAGGAGCAGAAATGGCCGACCACGGCGTTGACCTTATCCTGGTCGACTAAGCGGTTGGCGACGGCCACCGCCTGCTTAGGCTCGCAGGCATCATCCCCCTGAACCAGTTTGATCTTCTCACCGTTAATACCGCCTGCGGCGTTAATGTCTTCGGCGGCCTGCGTTGCGCCGTGCCAGTACTGATCGCCGTAGGTGGCATTAGGGCCCGTGAACGGTCCGGCGACACCGATCACGATATCTGCCCGGGCGGAAAATGCCGTTACCAGACAACCGGCCAGCACAAGAGAAACAGGCGTTTTGATAAATTTCAGCGACATTATTATGTTCCTTAGCAAAGAGGTTTTTGCACCACGGCGTAAGCCTGAACGCCCAGGGCGCAGCCAATCCAAAAACACGAGCAAGAACAAAATGCACTAAACGAACGGCATCCTGCGTGATACGGCGAGGTTTCCATGCGCAGCGTCGCGCGAAGAACAGCAAGCAAAAACGTTGCCAGAATGGTTAACCCCTTGACGGGGTTATGACATGTTTGAGTATAGAGCGCCGCGTTATCCCGCCCTGCGCCAGGAGAAGAATTTACAGCGGAGATCACACATCGTTAACAATAAAGCCCATAAGTTGTGCAATGGTCACGATTTGCACACTTTTGCAGCAATAAAGACCTAAACTTCAGCCAGGGCAGACGTGCGATCTGTGGTAGGATCCTTTCCTTTTTTATCAGGAGTGTCCGCGATGACGGAAGGTCCATTAAATGAAAGCGAAATGGCGTGGCTGGAAGAGACACTAATGTCTTACGGTCATGACGATGCGTCCGTGATTGACGTGTCCGAACTGGACGGCATGCTTACTGCAGTGCTTTCCGGCCCTGTTGTCGTTGAGCCAGAAGCCTGGCTGGTGGCGGTGTGGGGCGGGGAGAAGTACATCCCGCGCTGGAAAAACGATCGCGAGATGAACCGTTTTATCGATCTCTGCTTTAAGCATATGAACGATATTGCGGAGCGCCTGAGTGAATACCCGGATCAGTTTGAGCCGCTGTTCGGCTATAACGACGTTGACGGTGAGAGTTACACCGTTGTCGAAGAGTGGTGCTATGGCTACATGCGCGGCGTGGCGCTGACGGACTGGTCAGCCTTGCCGGAAGCCCTGAAGGCCGATCTCGACGTGATTGCCCTGCACGGAACGGAAGAGAACAGCGAGAAGCTGGATGAACTGTCCGAAGAGGAGTATATCGCCAGCATCGAGAGCATCCAGCCTGCGGCCCTGCGTTTATACAACTACTGGGTGGAGAACCCGCAGCAGCCGGAAGCGAAGAAGCCTGTCGTGAACGGCACGAAAGTGGGGCGTAACGATCCGTGTCCTTGCGGCAGCGGGAAGAAGTTTAAGAGCTGCTGCCTGCACTGATAAAAAAAGGGGCTGATGATAGCCCCTTTTATCATTAACCCACTTCCGGCAGCATCCCGGCTGCAATCAACACCTGCACCAGAATAATCATTACCCCGCAGCCAAACACAACGCACAGCAGCGGTTTTCCCCCCGCGACGCGATATCCTTGCTGAGGATGTTGCTGACGGCTTTTCCACGCCAGCAGGGAAGGGAGCAGCAGGGCCAGGACAGAGAGCGCCACCCCCGCGTAGCCCAGCGCCATCACAAACCCGCGAGGGTAAAACAGCGCAAACGCCAGCGGCGGCAGGAAGGTAATGGCTCCGGTCTGTAACCGTCCGGCGGCAGTATTGCGACGCTGGAACAGGTCGGCCAGGTAATCGAACAGGCCGAGCGCTACGCCCAGGAACGAGGTCGCGAGCGCCAGGTCGGCAAACAGGTGAACCGCCAGCTCCACGTGCGGCGAGGTGACCACCTCGCGTAGCGACAACAGAAAACCGTTCAGGCCAGCGTGCTGCGCCATCAGCCCGACGAAGGTTGAAGAGTCAATGCTACCCAGCGTCACCAGCTGCCAGAAAATGTAGGCGATCAGCGGAATGGCGCTGCCGATAACAAACACACGACGCAGCTTGCGGACATCGCCGTTCATATAGCTGACGATGCTCGGCACGCTGCCGTGGAAGCCAAACGAGGTGAAAATGACCGGAATGGCGGAAAGCGCCAGCCCTTGCTCCAGCGGCAGCGTCAGCAGGTTCACCTTGTGCACGTGCGGTGCCAGCAGCGCCAGCATGACAACCAGAAACAGAATTTTGGCGCTGAACAGAAAACGGTTAAAGAGATCGACCAGCGATGTGCCCACGCAGACCACGCCGCCGCCAATAAGCGCAAAGAAGATAGCACCCGTTGCAGGGGTAATGTCAGAGCCAAACCAGTCGTTGACGCTGGAGGCGATTAGCTCCCCGGCACCGCTGATATACGCGGCCGTGAGGGCGTACATCAGGAACATCATGCTAAAGCCGGTGATCCACTGGCCGTAGCGTCCCAGGTAGCGCGCCGCCAGCGAACCCAGCCCGGTATCGGCGGGCACATGCTGGTAAACCTCAAGCAGCAGCAGTGCGGTATAGCACATTAATGCCCAGAGCGTGCCAAGCAGCAGCAGGGTCATCCCAAATCCCACTCCCGCGGCAGCCAGAGGCATTGCCAGCATTCCTGCGCCAATCGTCGTTCCGGCGACGATAAAAATACTTCCCAGGGTTCTGTTCTTCACGCTTTCCTCTACAACGACGCTTAACCGCAACAAAATCTGCGGCGCAGAGTAAGGCAAAAGCGGTAATTCGTCAAACCACCGTTACAAGGCGTGTAATGAAAGGTTTACGTATTGCGCTACTGCCCATCCTGAATGGGGCGACGGTCAGGCGTGACGTAAATAAGGCGTACGGGGAATAAAATGCGTGTTTTAATGCAGGGGAAAGGTAAATTAACGCGGCGCCGGAAACCGGCACCGCGCTGATATTAATTCTGCGTATCGAGAGTCGACAGTTCTTTATCAATAAAGTAAAGTCCTTCGCCGGATTTACCCACCAGGGATAATTTATCCAGCACGGATTTAAACAGCTTCTCTTCTTCGTGTTGTTCCGCAACGTACCACTGCAGGAAATTAAAGGTTGGATAATCCTGGCCGATCATTGCCGCATGAACCAGTTCGTTAATTTTCTGGGTGATCAGCTGTTCGTGCTCGTAGGTGGCGCGGAACAGTTCGTCGAGAGAATTATATTCAGCAAAAGGCGAGGCCACGTTCTCAATGCGCGGCAGGCTGCCCGTATCGGTCAGATAATCAAACAGGCGCTGCATGTGGGTCATCTCTTCCTGGGCGTGACGACGCAGAAACGCGGCCGCACCTTCAAAG
Source organism: Enterobacter cloacae complex sp. P6RS (assembly GCF_014982245.1). Lineage (NCBI taxonomy): Bacteria > Pseudomonadati > Pseudomonadota > Gammaproteobacteria > Enterobacterales > Enterobacteriaceae > Enterobacter > Enterobacter cloacae complex sp. P6RS. Next base: position 335,945 of record NZ_JADCLB010000020.1, on the reverse strand, counting down.
CTGTGATAGCTGCACCAGGCGCTCATCTGCTGGTAGAGAAGGGATGAATAGAGCTCAAGGTTCATTTGTGCATTGAGCTTGTCGATCATTTCAGTTTTCAGCATGGTGGCGCTCCGGATTATTATTACGGGTTCATAATGAGCGACACTATAATTTGTTATTTAATTATTTGCAAAACGTAAAATTAAATATTTGTTCGTTTAAAATACGAATGGGAATAAAACGCATTGGCGATATTTATTTTTATTAATGCGAATTATTTTTGTTCTTAGTTAAATAAAGCGCCAGCAAACGCTGGCAGCTTTGATTAATACCAGGGATTATTTGCCTTAGGGTTAACGGCATACCCCATGCACTTATACTGGATAGTAACGCTCTCGTTCAGGCACAAAGAGCCGCTTGTCAGTGTACAGGTTTTGACCGGCTGCCCGTAGGCAGAGGCGGTGGCATAGCCCATGTTCTGACAGGCTTTTACCGCGGTACCGTTATTAACATATTCATCGGACCAGGCGTTTTGCAGCACGGCCTGGCCATAGTCGAGGCGGACAATGCCGTTCGGCGCGTCGAGGCTGCTGATTTCCGCCTGGCGATTAACGCTGCATCCCGCGAGCAGCAGGACTGTAGCGGCTACGATGGCTCTTTTCATGGTTCGCTCTGAGTGGATGGAAATACGTTATCGTACCCGCAGATGCCCGCTGCAATGCCAGGAATAGCCGGACGATCTACCCTCACTCTTTGCAACGGACGGCGTAGATCCTCCCCTTCACAAAATTGTGAGCGTGCATTTGATTTTTAAAACTCCATTTCATTTACTTTGAAAGTCTGTTTATTTGATGCCAGAATGAACGGGAACAGGTATCCATGGCGGGGAGCGCCCGCAGCGCATTCTGGAGAGACAAGATGAAAATTGCACTGATGATGGAAAACAGCCAGGCGGCTAAAAACCCAGTCATATTAAAAGAGCTGAAAACGGTAGCCGATGAAAAAGGGTTCCCGGTTTACAACGTGGGTATGAGCGACGAAAACGATCATCACCTGACCTACATCCACCTGGGCATTATGGCGAGCATTTTGCTGAATGCGAAAGCGGTGGATTTTGTGGTCACCGGCTGCGGCACCGGGCAGGGGGCGCTGATGTCGTTAAACATCCACCCTGGCGTGATTTGCGGCTACTGCATCGATCCCGCAGACGCGTTTCTTTTCGCGCAAATCAATAACGGCAATGCGCTCTCGCTGCCTTTTGCCAAAGGGTTTGGCTGGGGAGCGGAGCTAAACGTTCGCTTTATCTTTGAAAAGGCGTTTACCGGCCGAAAAGGGGAGGGTTATCCTCCAGAGCGTAAAGAGCCGCAGGTGCGTAATGCCGGTATTCTGAACCAGGTAAAAGCGGCCGTGGTAAAAGATAACTATCTTGACTCGCTGCGCGCCATCGATCCTGAGCTGGTGAAGACCGCTGTTTCCGGCCCGCGTTTCCAGCAGTGCTTCTTTGAAAATTGCCAGGATAAGGTGATCGAGGATTTTGTTCGCGGTATCGTGGGTTAATGCGCACTGCGCAGTTTAAATTGTGATATGCGTCACAAAAATATTGATTTTTGTGACGATGGTCATATTATAGGCACATTGACTATAAAGTTGTATAACAAGTTAATGGAGCATCACAATGAAACTGCGCAAAATCCTGAAAAGTATGTGGGCCAATTACTGCCGCACTTTTAAAGACGTGCCGCCTGGCGCCATGTTCTGATAAAAAAAACCTGCTTCGGCGGGTTTTTTTGTGTCCTGCGGCAATGAAGGGCAGATGTCACGGGCCACGTTTTGATACTATGGCGGCCTTTGAATAAGGAGAAACCCCCATGTCACAAAACCTGAGCGCCGATCAGGAACTGGTCTCTGACGTTGTCGCCTGTCAGCTGGTTATCAAGCAAATTCTTGATGTTCTGGACGTTATTGCACCGGTTGAAGTGCGCGAGAAGATGTCCACGCAGCTGAAAAACATCGATTTTGCCAGCCATCCCGCGGCTGCCGACCCGGTGACGCTTCGCGCGATCCAGAAAGCCATCGCGCTGATTGAACTGCGCTTTACGCCGCAGGGCGAGTCTCATTAAAACGCGAACGGGCGACCGCGCGTGTCGCCCGTTGAAAACGTTAAAAGAAGGTCTGGACCAGCAGGTAGCTCGCCGCGCAGGCGCAGCTCACGCCAATTAGCCCCGGCAGAATAAAGCTGTGGTTAATGATGAATTTGCCGATGCGGGTTGTTCCCGAGCGGTCAAAGCCGATGCAGGCTAAATCACTCGGGTAGGTCGGCAGAACAAAATAGCCGTAGGACGCCGGGAAGAAGGCGATCAGCATTTTTGGATCGATGCCCAACATCAATCCCATCGGCGCCACGGCCGTCAGGGCCGCCGCCTGGCTGTTTACCAGCTTCGACACCAGGAAAAGCACGATGGCATACGTCCACGGATGGCTTTTCACCACCCCTTCCAGCGCCAGCTTTAACTCATCGAGATGCGCCTGGAAAAAGGTATCGCTCATCCACGCCACCCCGAACACCGAGAAGATCGCCACCATACCGGCCTTGAATACCGCACCGTTTGAGATGGCTGAGGCATTGACCTTGCAGGCCATCAGCATCACGGCACCGGCGATGAGCATCATCATCTGAATGACGAGGTTCATCGACAGGGCCGTCATTTTACCTTTCAGCTCGAAGGCCGGGCGCAGTTCGGGGAAAGCCCCGAGCAGGACTACCACCGCAATGCCGGCAAAGAAAATCCATGTCGACCAGTAGGCCTGCTTCGGAAAACGCTGGTTCATTAACGTCTCCGTGCCGCCATAGATAAACTCGCGCTGTTTGGGGTCTTTCAGTTTCTCCTGAAACTCCCCGTCGTCAGCTAAATCTTTCCCCCGACGTAAACTCCACAGGGCCGCGATCGCGACGCCGAAAAGCGAAGCGGGAACCGATACGGCGAGGATTTCCAGGATCCCCCACGCGTGCCCAATCCCATGCTGTGCGGCCAGGATGGAGACCAGCGACACAACGGCGACGGAAACCGGAGACGCGGTGATCGCCATCTGGGATGCCACCGATGCCACCGCCATTGGGCGTTCCGGGCGGATCCCTTTTTTCAGGGCGATATCCGCAATGATGGGGAACATGGTGTAGACCACGTGCCCAGTGCCGCACAGAAAGGTCAGCATCCAGGTGGTAAAAGGGGCGAGAAGCGTGATGTGCTGCGGGTGTTTGCGCAGCAGGCGTTCAGCAAACTGCATCATGACGTTGAGGCCACCCGCGGTCTGCAGGGTAGCGGCACAGCCTATCACCGCGAGAATGGTTAACATGACGTCAACCGGAGGCTTGCCGGGCTGGAGCCCAAAGACAAAACACAAAATAAAAAGGCCAATACCGCTGATTAACCCAAGCCCCATGCCGCCGAAACGTGTTCCCGTCAGCAGGCAGAGGAGAATGACAACAAACTCAATGGTGATCATGCTTTTCCCTCGTCAATGATTATGTAATTAAATAAATCATTACATTTTGTAGGGTTAATCATTGAGAGCGAGATCTGATTTGTTAAATTTCAGCAAAAGCAGAGGGTTGGGGAGATAAGAAGGAACCTGCCTCCCTGAACCAGGGCAAAGGCAGGTTAAACGCTTAGTGGTGCTGCACCGTCACAAGATCGAGCAGGTGGCGGTCGGCTTGCTCGGGGCGTAAACCGGCCTGGCGCGCACTGTGGATCTCATCCGCCAGCGTTTTCAGCAGCATACCGTCCTGCTGCTGTTCTTTATCCATATCGCGTAAAAATTTAAGAGTGATGATGTCATGCTGTGCTCTGGCTTCATCGGCCAGCTTGTTGAGCGTCGTACAGCGCTGCTCATGTTCTTCCAGCGTTTTCTGGAACAGTTCTTCCAGAGAAGAGTAATTTTCGTTGATCCCATCAAGGGCTTTAACAACCGGGTTAGCCCCCGCGGCCTTCAGGAAGTTAAAGACGCGCATCATATGGGTGACGTTGCTTTGTGCCTGTGAACGAAAGAACGTGGCAGAGCCCGTGAAACTTTTTTCAGAACACCATGCACTTAAGTGAAGGTGCAGGTTCGAGGCGTAGAACTCAAGGTTCATCTGCGCGTTAAGTTTTTGCATCATCGTTTGGGTAGCCATACTCATATCCTTATAGACTGTGGGACGTGATGTCCGCTGCTTAACCTGACAGCCAGGCAAATACGAAGAAAAACAGAATTGCAATTTTTGCAGTGACTAAAATCGATCGAAAATTCACTTCCTGTGTTCGATATAAATAAGCATACCTTTGTCTTATGATTAAGAAAACTCTTAATTAGGCTGTGTTTACCATACATTACAAAGTTTAATATAGTACAAAAATACAAATATATAGTCATCAAAGGGGATTTTATTAACCTCTTGATATTAAAGGTTAAGTGTCTTTCGAGGGATACTGATTTACTTTCGTGAACATTTAGTCGGAATAATGCTCTGTAAGAAAAATAAATACAGATTATTCATTTCAAATATATGATGCGTTGCTGAATTTGCGCTAAGTCAATTTTAACGGAATAACGCCTTTTCATGACGCGTTCTTTTTTTTGATAAAAAGCATGGATCCTCGTCAGGGGAGAGCTGCAGCGACATCCGCCGTAAGGCATCAGGGATTTCTTAGCTAATCTTATGGATAATTCTGCTTACCCTGCTTTCATTTGTCAGACAATTCCTGCCTTTTTTATGTCATTTTTCGCTGAATTTATGTACGCAATTACTGTAATTCTGCGGTGTGATGGGGCTCTCTTATGGATGATTAATTTCCCGCTAAAACTATCACCAGCAATAACGCTTATGACGAGGTAAGCGCTAATGCCTTGTTTTAAGTCCGATTAAATAAGAAGCACGCAAATCTTCCCTACAGAAAAGAATGCTAAAGCTGGAGTTTACCATGCACAAATTTACTAAAGCGCTGGCGGCCATCGGTCTGGCTGCCGTTATGTCACAATCCGCTATCGCTGAGAATTTAAAACTCGGTTTTTTGGTAAAACAGCCGGAAGAACCCTGGTTCCAGACCGAATGGAAATTCGCTGATAAAGCCGGAAAAGATTTAGGTTTTGAAGTGATTAAAATCGCCGTGCCGGATGGTGAAAAAACCCTGAACGCCATCGACAGCCTGGCGGCCAGCGGCGCGAAAGGTTTTGTGATCTGCACGCCGGATCCAAAGCTCGGTTCGGCAATTGCGGCGAAAGCCCGCGGTTACGACATGAAGGTTATTGCGGTTGACGATCAGTTCGTTAACGCCAAAGGCAAACCGATGGACAGCGTTCCGCTGGTCATGATGGCGGCGACCAAAATCGGTGAACGTCAGGGGCAGGAGCTTTATAAAGAGATGCAGAAACGCGGCTGGGATGTGAAAGAGACCGCCGTCATGGCCATCACCGCAGACGAGCTGGACACGGCGCGTCGTCGTACGACCGGATCAATGGACGCGCTGAAAGCGGCCGGCTTCCCTGAAAAACAGATCTATAAAGTGCCAACCAAATCTAACGACATCCCGGGCGCCTTTGACGCGGCGAACTCTATGCTGGTCCAGCACCCGGAAGTGAAGCACTGGCTGGTGGTCGGCATGAACGACAACACCGTGCTGGGCGGCGTGCGCGCGACGGAAGGTCAAGGCTTCAAGGCGCCTGACGTTATCGGGATCGGCATCAACGGCGTGGATGCGGTGAGCGAGCTGTCCAAAGCGCAGGCCACCGGCTTCTACGGCTCTCTGCTGCCAAGCCCGGACGTTCACGGCTACAAATCCAGCGAAATGCTCTACAACTGGGTCACCAAAGGGGCTGAACCGCCGAAATTCACCGAAGTGACCGACGTGGTGCTGATTACCCGCGACAACTTCAAAGAGGAACTGGCGAAAAAGGGACTGGGCGGTAAGTAATACGCTGTGATTGTGCCCCTTACTCGCCGTAAGGGGCCAGACGTACACACTACAGGAATCACGGAGTCGTTATGCAACAGTCTAATCCGTATCTCTCTTTTCGCGGCATCGGGAAAACGTTTCCCGGTGTTAACGCGCTGACCGATATCAGCTTCGACTGCTATGCCGGCCAGGTTCATGCCCTGATGGGGGAAAACGGAGCGGGGAAATCCACGCTGCTAAAAATCCTCAGCGGCAACTACGCGCCAACAACCGGCACGCTGGCCATTCGCGGTGAAGAGGTGGCCTTTGCCGATACCACGGCGGCGCTCAACGCCGGTGTCGCCATTATCTATCAGGAACTGCACCTCATCCCTGAGATGACCGTGGCCGAAAACATCTATTTAGGCCAGCTTCCGCACAAAAGCGGCGTGGTGAATCGTTCGCTACTTAATTATGAAGCGGGGCTGCAGCTTAAGCATCTTGGTCTGGACGTCGACCCCCAGACCCCGCTGAAATACCTCTCCATCGGCCAGTGGCAGATGGTTGAAATTGCCAAGGCGCTGGCGCGTAACGCCAGGGTTATTGCCTTTGATGAACCCACCAGTTCGCTTTCCGCGCGTGAAATCGAAAACCTGTTCCGCGTGATCCGCGAGCTGCGCCAGGAAGGGCGCACCATTTTGTACGTCTCGCACCGCATGGAGGAGATATTTGCCCTGAGCGATGCCATCACCGTATTTAAGGATGGGCGCTATGTGCGCACCTTTACCGATATGCAGCAGGTTAACCATGATCAGCTTGTTCAGGCGATGGTCGGGCGCGATCTGGGCGATATCTATCACTGGAAACCGCGCGAGTACGGCCCCGAGCGCCTGCGTCTGGACAACGTTAAAGCGCCGGGCGTGCGAACGCCGGTTTCGTTATCCGTACGCAGCGGTGAGATCGTCGGTCTGTTTGGCCTTGTTGGGGCGGGGCGCAGCGAGCTGATGAAAGGGCTGTTCGGCGGTACACGCATTACCGCAGGGCAGGTCTTCATTGACGGCGAGCAGGTGGATATCCAGAAACCCGCCCACGCAATCAGGGCCGGGATGATGCTCTGCCCGGAAGACCGCAAGGCGGAGGGGATCATTCCGGTGCATTCGGTGCGCGACAACATCAACATTTCCGCCCGGCGTAAATTTATCCGCGCGGGTTGCCTGATTAACGACGGCTGGGAGTCGAGCAACGCCGACCATCATATTCGCTCGCTGAATATCAAAACGCCGGGACCGGAACAGCTGATTATGAATCTGTCAGGAGGAAACCAGCAGAAGGCCATTTTAGGCCGCTGGCTGTCGGAGGACATGAAGGTCATTTTGCTGGACGAGCCGACGCGCGGTATCGATGTGGGCGCAAAACACGAGATTTACAACGTGATATATGAACTGGCAAAACGCGGCGTGGCGGTGCTGTTCGCCTCCAGCGATCTGCCTGAGGTGCTTGGCGTTGCTGACCGCATTGTAGTGATGCGCGAAGGCGAAATCGCCGGTGAATTACTTCATGAACAGGCGAATGAACAACAGGCGTTGAACCTCGCCATGCCTAAAGTCAGCCAGGCTGTCGCCTGAGTAAGGAGTTAATGATGTCCTCTGTTACTACATCCGGAGCGCCGAAGTCGGCTTTTAGTTTTGGACGCATCTGGGATCAGTACGGCATGCTGGTGGTCTTCGCCGCACTCTTCATCGCCTGTGCAATCTTCGTCCCTAATTTTGCCACCTTCATTAATATGAAAGGGCTGGGACTGGCGATTTCCATGTCCGGCATGGTGGCCTGCGGCATGCTCTTCTGTCTGGCCTCCGGTGATTTCGACCTGTCGGTGGCCTCGGTTATCGCCTGCGCGGGCGTCACCACGGCGGTGGTGATCAACATGACGGAAAGCCTGTGGATTGGCGTTTTTGCCGGTCTGTTGCTCGGCGTGATCAGCGGTCTGGTGAACGGTTTTGTTATCGCACGCCTGAAGATTAATGCCCTGATTACCACGCTTGCAACGATGCAGATAGTCCGCGGTCTGGCCTATATCATCTCCGACGGTAAAGCGGTAGGGATTGAAGACGAGCGCTTCTTTACGCTGGGCTACGCCAACTGGCTGGGCCTGCCTGCGCCTATCTGGCTCACCGTGGCCTGCCTGATCCTGTTCGGCTTCCTGCTGAACCGCACCACCTTTGGCCGTAATACGCTGGCGATCGGCGGCAATGAAGAAGCGGCCCGTCTGGCAGGGGTGCCGGTTGTACGCACCAAGATTATTATCTTCGTGCTCTCCGGGCTGGTCTCCGCCGCGGCGGGGATTATTCTGGCGTCGCGTATGACCAGCGGCCAGCCAATGACCTCCATCGGTTATGAGCTGATCGTCATCTCGGCGTGCGTTTTAGGGGGCGTTTCCCTCAAGGGAGGCATCGGAAAAATCTCATATGTGGTGGCCGGTATCCTGATTTTGGGCACGGTGGAAAACGCCATGAACCTGTTGAATATTTCGCCGTTCTCTCAGTACGTCGTGCGCGGCCTGATCCTGCTGGCAGCCGTGATTTTCGACCGTTACAAGCAAAAAGCGAAGCGTACCGTGTAACCCCAGCGTTGACTTTTTATTGCTCAACTAATAACCATAGTTGACCCCTGAACCGCCTCGCCAGTTTTGCTGGCGGGGCGGTTGTCAAATGGCGAGGCCCATCACACTGTCTATACTTACATGGCTATGAAAGAGGTAAAGGCGTTTACCTCTCGTAAACCGTAAGGAGGATTAGGGTGGCTGACTTGTTAACCGCACCGCCTGTACTGCCCGGAAAATATGCTTTCTTTTTTGACCTCGACGGGACGCTCGCCGGGATCCAGCCGCATCCTGACGACGTGGTCGTACCGGATACGGTGCTAGAGAATTTGCAGCAGCTCTCTCGACTGAACGAGGGCGCATTGGCATTGATTTCAGGGCGCTCAATGGCTGAGCTGGACGTGCTCGCCAGTCCTTACCACTTTCCGCTGGCCGGTGTACACGGAGCGGAGCGCCGCGATATCCATGATCAACTGCATGTTGTATCACTCCCCGATACCTTAATTCAGGCGTTACATACTGAACTCTCCTCGGCGCTGGCGTCGCTCCCGGGCACGGAACTGGAAGCGAAAGGCATGGCGTTCGCCTTGCACTATCGGCAGGCTCCGCATCACGAAGCGGCGATCTTTGCGATTGCCCGCAGCGTGGCCGATGCACATCCGCAGCTCGCGCTGCAGCCGGGGAAGTGCGTCGTTGAGATAAAACCTGAGGGCATCAATAAGGGGGCCGCGATTGCGGCGTTTATGGCGGAACCGCCATTTAAGGGACGTACACCGGTATTTTTTGGCGATGACCTGACCGATGAGGCCGGTTTTCGCGTGGTGAAACAGGCCGGAGGGATCGCCGTCAAGGTAGGGCCTGGTGACACTGTCGCTGAATGGCGTCTGGCGAATGTCGAGGCCGTCTGGCAGTGGATTTCTGATATCGCTAACCAGCAACAACAACAAATAGCGCAAAACAAAGGGGGAAACCATTATGGGTCGCTTAGTCGTCGTCTCTAACCGAATTGCACCGCCTGATGATAAAAAAGCCAGTGCAGGTGGCCTGGCGGTAGGGGTATTAGGTGCCTTAAAAGCTGCTGGCGGGCTGTGGTTTGGCTGGAGCGGTGAAATCAATGAACAAGAGAAACCGCTTAAAAAGGTGACGCGCGGGAACATTACGTGGGCATCATTTGCGCTCAAAGAGAAAGACTATGACGAGTATTACTCGCAGTTCTCCAACGCGGTCCTGTGGCCTGCGTTTCACTATCGTCTTGACCTGGTGAAATTCCAGCGTGAATCCTTCGAGGGCTACTCGCGGGTGAACGCGCTGCTGGCGGATAAACTGCTGCCTTTAATTGAGGAAGACGATATTTTATGGATCCACGATTATCATCTGCTCCCCTTCGCCAGAGAGCTGCGTAAAAGGGGAGTCAATAACCGGATTGGCTTCTTCCTGCACATTCCGTTCCCGACGCCGGAAATTTTCACCGCGCTGCCGCCGCATGAAGAACTGCTGGAGGCGCTGTGTGATTATGACCTGCTGGGCTTCCAGACCGAAAATGACCGTCTCGCGTTCCTGGACTCCGTGTCAGGCAAAACGCGCCTGGTAACCAACGGCGGCAAAACCCATACGGCGTGGGGAAAAACCTTCCACACCGAGGTCTATCCGATTGGTATTGAACCCGACGAAATTGCGGAACAGGCCTCGGGCCCGCTGCCGCCGAAGCTGGCCCAGCTTAAGAATGAACTCAAGCACGTGAAGAATATCTTCTCGGTAGAGCGTCTGGATTATTCCAAAGGGTTGCCGGAACGCTTCCTGGCGTATGAAACGCTGCTGGATAAATACCCTCAGCACCACGGTAAAATCCGCTATACCCAGATCGCGCCAACGTCGCGCGGGGAAGTGCAGGCCTATCAGGATATTCGTCATCAGTTGGAGACCGAAGCGGGGCGCATCAACGGGCGCTACGGCCAACTGGGCTGGACGCCGCTCTTTTATCTGAATCAGCATTTTGACCGTAAGATCCTGATGAAGGTCTTCCGCTACGCCGACGTTGGCCTGGTTACGCCGCTGCGCGACGGGATGAACCTGGTGGCAAAAGAGTACGTGGCGGCTCAGGACCCGGCGGATCCGGGCGTGCTGGTGCTTTCCCAGTTTGCAGGGGCAGCGAACGAACTGACCTCAGCGCTGCTCGTTAACCCTTACGATCGGGATGATGTGGCAAATGCCCTCAACCGCGCGCTGACCATGCCGCTGACGGAGCGAATTTCCCGACATGCCGAAATGATGGAGACGATCCGGAATAACGATATAAATCACTGGCAGGCGCGTTTTATTCAGGATCTACGCGAAATAGCCCCGCAAAGTCACGAAGGCGATCTGCAAAAAAAGATCGCGACCTTCCCTAAACTCGCCTGATATTCCTCTGGGGGGGTTAAGCCCCCCCAAGCGGCACTAACAGCACGTCAACCTGGCTTGAGGCGATAATAGATTTTGCCGCGCAGGTAGCCCTCGATATAAAGCTGTGGTTATGGTTCCCGCAAATCACTAAATCAATATTCTGCTTGCGGCACATATCAAGAATATGGGCATTCAGTTCCCCCGTCGCAATAACGGTTTGATCAATGGGGTACTCTGCTTTTTCGACAAGCTCTCGCAGAAACTGCTGCGTTTCCTCCTGCAAAACCTCACGAATATCTTCCAGCATCGGGGCCGCCAGTTGATTGTACATCTCGGGCTCGGCCGCGAGGGTAATGAGGCTGATGCGCGCATTATGCGGCCGGGCGATGGAAACGGCCCGGGCGACAAGCTGGTGGCTTTCGGGGGAAACGGCAACAGAAACAAGAAGATGGGAGTAACTCATGGCGCACTCCTTAGATGCCTGACAGACAGCGTTTCATCACCATTACCGCGAATTTCCTGGTTTCGCAAGACTTGAATACCACATTAGTGTGAAGCTTATCATAATTATTCATTAATTATTCTTATAAGAAGAATAACTGATAAATGCGCCTAAATGAAAAAAATTAACAACTTAAGGTAAGTCACACAAATCCTCGCTTTCACTATTAAATCGTTCTAACAAGTTATAAACGCATTTCGAATGATCACGCAATGAAACAATTTTTTTGCCAGAAATGCATAACTGTATGTTTTATCGAAGTAATCAAAATGTGTCCCTGACGCATACGCGATGTAAACGATTGCTGATACCGCACGCACGGGTAAAAGCACATTGCGTGCCACTTATTCTCACGCGTATGCATGAGTATTCGTCGATTAAGAATACAAAACAGTGCTGATTGCTTAAAAAATGAGCAAATTAGAAGTCATACTGATGGATTTATGGGTAACATTCACTTAAATTGTGTGACGTGGATCACATTTTTTTTAAATTTGAGGGTGGCTGCATTGTATGTGTCAAATCTGGCGAGTAGAGTTTGCGTCGAATTAGGAAAAATCTTAGTTATTTGTAAGAAATGATAAAACCTGTAAGAGATGTAACCGCGTTGCATCCCTTACGCGTTTGGATGAATACAAACCTAGATTCAACTATGCATTTAGCCTTTTCTTTTTTATACCGGGTGATTTCCCGGCGACATCACGGGGTGCGGTCTTTCCGCATAAAAATAATAGTTGGTTATTCGGGATGGGAACAATGCATACATCCGAGTTGCTAAAACATATCTATGACATCAATTTGTCATATTTACTGCTCGCGCAGCGTTTAATTAGTCAGGACAAAGCGTCCGCGATGTTTCGTCTGGGTATTAACGAAGAAATGGCAACCATGCTGGGTGGATTAACCCTCCCGCAGATGGTAAAACTGGCGGAAACGAATCAACTGGTGTGCCAGTTCCGTTTTGATAATCCGCAGACGATAACGCGTCTGACGCAGGAATCCCGCGTGGACGATCTGCAACAGATCCATACTGGTATCCTGCTCTCCACTCGCTTGCTTAGCGACATCAGTCAACCTGATGACGCAGCCCGTAAGAAAAGGGCCTAGCAATGAGCGAAAAAAGCATTGTTCAGGAAGCGCGTGACATACAGCTGGCCATGGAGCTGATTACGCTGGGTGCTCGTTTACAAATGCTGGAAAGCGAGACTCAGCTGAGCCGTGGTCGCCTCATCAAACTGTATAAAGAGTTACGCGGTAGTCCCCCGCCGAAAGGCATGCTGCCGTTTTCTACGGACTGGTTTATGACCTGGGAGCAGAACATCCACGCTTCCATGTTCTGTAATGCCTGGCAGTATCTTCTCAAAACCGGTTTGTGTAGCGGCGTAGACGCCGTGATCAAAGCGTACAAACTTTACCTTGAACAATGCCCACAGCAGGAAGAAGGCCCTCTGCTGGCGCTGACCCGCGCATGGACGCTGGTGCGTTTTGTTGAGAGCGGAATGCTTGAACTGTCGCGCTGCAATTGCTGCGACGGTAATTTTATTACCCATGCTCATCAGCCTGCAGGCAGCTTCGCCTGTAGTTTATGTCAGCCGCCGTCCCGCGCAGTAAAAAGACGTAAACTTTCCCGGGATGCTGCCGATATTATTCCACAACTGCTGGATGAACAGATCGAACAGGCTGTTTAACCCGAACGTGTGGGCAAGATTCCAGCAGCGGTAAGTCATTACCGCTGCTTTTTTTTACCCCGCAAACGGTAAACGCTGCGAGCTGGACGTCCTTGCCATAGTCACTAGCGGAAGGATGATGTCGTGCTTATCTTATTAGGTTACCTGGTAGTTCTCGGTACAGTTTTCGGCGGTTACATGATGACCGGCGGGCACCTTGGAGCACTCTATCAACCGGCTGAACTTATTATCATCGGCGGCGCAGGGGTAGGGGCTTTTATCGTTGGCAACAACGGTAAATCGATCAAGGGCACGTTGAAAGCAATTCCATTGCTGTTCCGTCGCTCGAAATACACCAAAAGCATGTATATGGATCTGCTGGCGCTGCTCTATCGCCTGATGGCGAAGTCGCGTCAGCAGGGGATGTTCTCGCTTGAACGGGATATTGAAAACCCGAAAGAGAGCGAAATTTTTGCCAGCTATCCGCGCATTCTGGCGGACGCCATGATGCTGGATTTCATCGTCGATTACCTGCGTCTCATCATCAGCGGCAATATGAATACCTTCGAAATTGAAGCGCTGATGGACGAAGAGATCGAAACCCACGAAAGCGAATCTGAAGTGCCGGCCAACAGCCTGGCGCTGGTGGGCGACTCCCTTCCGGCGTTTGGTATCGTGGCGGCGGTCATGGGGGTGGTACACGCCCTGGCCTCGGCGGACCGTCCGGCGGCTGAACTGGGCGCGCTGATTGCCCATGCGATGGTGGGCACCTTCCTCGGTATTTTGCTGGCTTATGGTTTTATCTCTCCGCTGGCAAGCGTGCTGCGCCAGAAAAGCGCGGAAACGACCAAAATGATGCAGTGCGTGAAGATCACGCTCCTCTCTAACCTCAACGGTTACGCGCCACCGATCGCGGTTGAATTTGGCCGTAAAACGCTTTACTCCAGCGAGCGTCCGTCGTTTATCGAGCTTGAAGAACACGTGCGCGCGGTGAAAAACCCAAACCAACAGACGACAACTGAGGACGCATGAAAAACCAGTCCCATCCGATCGTCATTGTCAAAAAACGCAAGCACAAGGGCGGCGGGCACGGTTCCCACGGCTCCTGGAAAATCGCGTACGCCGACTTTATGACCGCAATGATGGCGTTCTTTCTGGTGATGTGGCTGATCTCCATCTCCAGCCCGAAGGAGCTTATCCAGATTGCCGAATATTTCCGTACCCCGCTGGCGACGGCGGTGACCGGTGGGCCGCGTATCTCTAACAGCGAAAGCCCGATCCCTGGCGGCGGCGATGATTACACCCAGCAGAAGGGTGAGGTGAAAAAAGAGCCGAACATCGACGAGCTGAAACGCAAGATGGAGCAGGCGCGTCTGAAAAAACTGCGTGGCGATCTCGACCAGCTGATTGAAGCGGATCCTAAACTGCGCGCGCTGCGGCCGCACCTGAAAATCGATCTGGTCCAGGAAGGGCTGCGTATTCAGATTATCGACAGTCAGAACCGCCCGATGTTTAAAACCGGGAGTGCGGAAGTTGAGCCGTACATGCGCGATATTTTGCGCGCCATTGCGCCGGTGCTGAACGGCATTCCTAACCGAATCAGCCTTTCGGGCCACACGGATGACTTCCCGTACGCCAGTGGGGAGAAGGGATACAGCAACTGGGAGCTTTCTGCCGATCGTGCCAACGCCTCGCGTCGCGAGCTGGTGGCAGGTGGGCTTGATGATGGCAAGGTACTGCGCGTGGTCGGCATGGCAGCAACCATGCGGGTCTCCGACCGCGGGCCGGATGACGCCATCAACCGTCGTATCAGTCTTTTAGTGCTGAACCAGCAGGCGGAGCAGGCCATCCTGCACGAAAACGCCGAAAGTCAGAATGAGTCACTGGACGATTTAAAACAGCCTGGGGCCGTCCCTGCGGCTGCCGTTCCAACATCGCCACCAGCCAATCCGAGGTGATAGCGTGAGCATGGATATTAGCGATTTTTACCAGACATTCTTTGATGAAGCCGACGAACTGTTGGCGGATATGGAGCAACATTTGCTCGATCTGGTGCCCGAAGCACCGGACTCCGAGCAGCTCAATGCCATCTTCCGCGCGGCGCATTCTATTAAAGGCGGAGCCGGAACGTTTGGATTTACCATCCTGCAGGAAACGACCCATTTAATGGAAAACCTGCTTGATGAAGCACGACGCGGTGAGATGCAGCTCAATACCGACATTATCAACCTGTTTTTGGAAACCAAAGATATTATGCAGGAACAGCTCGACGCCTATAAAAGTTCGGCAGAGCCTGATGCCGCCAGCTTTGAATACATCTGCAATGCGCTGCGCCAGCTCGCCCTGGAAGCAAAAGGTGAGGTCGCTGCAGCCGTTGTCCCTGCGACAAAGCTGAGCGTTGTCGATGCGGTGGCTGCTGAAGAGGCCGCGCCAGCCGCTGCGCAAGCGGGCAAGCTGCGCGTTGTGCTGTCACGCCTGAAAGAGAGCGAAGTTAACCTGCTGGAAGAAGAGCTGGGTAACCTGGCGAAATTAAGTAACGTAGTGAAAGGCAAAGACAGCCTCGCGGCGACCCTCGATGACGGTATCAGTCAGGACGATATCGTGGCGGTGCTGTGCTTTGTCATTGAAGCCGACCAGATCGCCTTCGAAACGGAAGCCGCCGCGGTAGCAGCTCCGGCTGCAGAAGAAGAGGTTGCCGTCGTTGCCCAGGCCGCCGCACCGGCTGTGGCCCCAGCGACCCCGGTGCTGAAGGCGGTGCCAAAAGAGGCCGCAGCGCCTGGCCGTGGTGAAAAACCGGCCGCGCGCTCCAGTGAGTCCACCAGCATTCGCGTTGCCGTTGAGAAGGTTGACCAGCTGATTAACCTGGTTGGCGAACTGGTGATCACCCAGTCCATGCTGGCGCAGCGTTCTAACGAACTGGACCCGGTCACGCACGGCGATCTGATCACCAGCATGGGCCAGCTTCAGCGTAATGCCCGCGACCTGCAGGAATCGGTGATGTCCATCCGCATGATGCCGATGGAATATGTCTTCAGCCGCTTCCCGCGCCTGGTGCGCGACCTTGCCAGCAAGCTGAATAAGCAGATTGAACTGACCCTGATGGGCAGCTCAACGGAGCTGGATAAGAGCCTGATCGAGCGCATCATCGACCCGTTAACGCACCTGGTGCGTAACAGCCTTGACCACGGTATTGAACTGCCGGAAAACCGCATTGCCGCCGGGAAATCTCCAGTCGGGAATCTCATCCTCTCTGCGGAACATCAGGGCGGGAACATCTGCATCGAAGTGACTGACGACGGCGCGGGCCTTAACCGCGAGCGCATCCTGGCGAAAGCCATTTCACAGGGGATGGCGGTGAATGAAAACATGACCGACGAAGAAGTGGGCATGCTGATCTTCGCGCCGGGCTTCTCGACCGCCGAGCAGGTGACGGACGTTTCCGGACGCGGCGTCGGCATGGACGTGGTGAAACGTAACATTCAGGAGATGGGCGGCCACGTTGAGATCCAGTCTAAACAGGGCTCCGGCACCACCATCCGCATCCTGCTCCCGCTGACGCTGGCGATCCTCGACGGCATGTCGGTCAAAGTCGCGGACGAAGTCTTCATTCTGCCGCTGAACGCGGTGATGGAATCCCTCCAGCCGCGTGAAGAAGATCTGCATCCGCTGGCAGGCGGCGAGCGCGTTCTCGAAGTGCGCGGTGAGTACCTGCCGCTGGTTGAACTGTGGAAAGTGTTCGAAGTGGACGGGGCGAAGACCGAGGCCACGCAGGGTATCGTGGTGATCCTGCAAAGCGCGGGCCGTCGCTACGCGCTGCTGGTCGATCAGCTGATTGGTCAGCACCAGGTGGTGGTGAAGAACCTCGAAAGCAACTACCGCAAGGTGCCGGGTATTTCTGCTGCCACCATTCTGGGGGATGGTAGCGTGGCGCTGATCGTCGACGTGTCGGCGCTTCAGGGATTAAATCGTGAACAACGTGTGGCGTACACAGCCGCCTGATTAAGTAGAAGGTAATAACATGACCGGTATGAGTAATGTAACGAAACTGGCGGGCGAGCCATCAGGGCAGGAGTTCCTGGTATTCACTTTGGGCGATGAGGAGTACGGCATCGATATCCTGAAAGTGCAGGAAATTCGTGGTTACGACCAGGTTACCCGCATCGCTAACACGCCAGCGTTTATTAAAGGCGTCACCAACCTGCGCGGCGTGATTGTGCCAATCGTGGATCTGCGCGTGAAGTTCAGCCAGGGCGACGTTGACTACAACGACAATACCGTCGTGATCGTCCTGAACCTGGGACAGCGCGTGGTGGGTATCGTGGTGGATGGCGTATCTGACGTGCTTTCCCTGACCTCTGACCAGATTCGTCCTGCGCCGGAGTTTGCGGTCACGCTGTCGACCGAATACCTGACCGGCCTGGGGGCGCTCGGCGAGCGTATGCTGATTCTGGTGAACATCGAAAAGCTGCTGAACAGCGAAGAGATGGCGCTGCTGGATATCGCGGCGAATCATGTAGCGTAGGTAAATGCAAAACGGCAACCCAGGTTGCCGTTTTTAGTGTTTGCTCCCTCTCCCACAGAGAGAGGGCTGGGGTGAGGGCATCAGGCCTCACCCTTTTTCATGCCATTACGCTTCCTGCTTTACCAGTTCAGCTTCAGCTTCAGCTTCCCGCGCACCTTCATTCTGCGAGAGCATCGCCGTCGCAATCCCGTTCCCCAGCACGTTAATCGCGGAACGCCCCATATCCAGGAAGTGGTCGATCCCCATCAGCAGCAGGATCCCCGCCACCGGAATGTTAAAGCTTGGGATCGTTGCGGCCAGCACCACCAGCGAGGAGCGCGGCACGCCCGCAATGCCTTTTGACGCCAGCATCAGGGTTAACATCAGCACCGTCACCTCAGAGAAGCTCAGGTGAATGTTGTACGCCTGCGCAATAAACATCGAGGCGAACGAGCAGTACACCATTGACCCCACGAGGTTGAAGGAGTAGCCAATCGGCAGAACGAAAGAGGCGATATTGCGCGAGCAGCCAAAGCGCTCCAGCTGCTCCAGCGTTTTAGGGTAGGCCGCTTCAGAACTGCTGGTGGTGAATGCGACCAGCACCGGATCTTTCAGCATGCTGACCAGGCGAAACACCTCTTTTTTCAGCACCATGTAACCCACGGCCAGCAGCACCATGCAGGTGAGAAGAATGGCAACGTAGTAGCCGCCAATAAAGGAGGCGTAGTTCAACAGGATGCCCAGACCCTGCGTGGCAATGACGGAGGAGATCGCCGCGAAGATGGCCAGCGGCGCAACGTACATCACGTAACCCGTTACCTTCAGCATGATATGGGAAACCACATCCAGTGCGGCCACCAGCGGCGCATTGAATTTCTGCCCCAGCGACGCGCCGCCGATGCCGAAGAACATCGAGAACACCACTATCTGCAGGATCTCATTGTTCGACATCGCCCCCGCGATGCTGGTGGGAATGGTGTGAGACAGGAACGCTTTCAGCGTCATCCCGCCCACGGCCAGACCGGTATCCACCGCCTCGGTTGGAATAGTCAGGTTCAGGCCGCTTCCCGGACGCTCCAGCGTGACGATAAACAGTCCGACCAGAATAGAAAGCACGGATGAACTGATGAACCATACCATCGCTTTTCCGCCCACCCGGCCTATGGTGGAGGTTTCTCCCAGCTTCATAATGCCTACGGTCAGCGTGCTGAAGACCAGCGGCGCAATAACCATTTTGATCAGACGGAGGAAAATATCGGTCAGAAGGGTAATATTATCCGACCAGGCTTTGATGGCATCCGCAGATGCGTACTCGTGAATTGCCGCCCCTGAAAGAATACCCGCCAGCATGAATATCACGATGAAGAGTGTAAGTTTGTTTGCACTTGCCACGAAAAAAGACCCTCTATGCGCTATCAGATGTCGCCCGCGCCGATACATATAAATTTTTTATTACTGCGCGGGAAAATATTCGGCACATAAATTGACGCAAAGCGTAGGGGGTTACAACAAGTTTTTAAGTTTTATTGATTTTGTTGTTAGTGGCATAACGATATATTGTGATGGTGATCACACTATAAGGGATATATTCTCTTCTGAAAAAATAAAAATGCGGCCAAAATAATTTTAATTCATTGTTATTTATAAGAATATTAAGTCAATAGGACACAAGGATTATGCGTTTTGGGGCGGGTGGTGGAAGCGATATCCGTAAACTAAATTCTCATTAACCCCTCTCAGAGGAACCTTAAGCGGGGCTAACATCTTGAACAGCATAAATAAAATGTGGCAAGGGAACGCGTTTGACTTCCGGAGGGTGGAAAATGAAAAGAAAACGCCTTTTAATCTGCGCTGGCGCGTTACTGGCGGCGACAACGGTACATCCTGCGCTGGCCGTGACCAGCAGCGGCACCATCGGTGCGACGCTGACCCTCACAAACGGGTGTCTGATTAACGGATCGCCCACGCAAAACGGTATTAACTTCGGGACACTCGATTTTGGTACCCATCCCGCCACGTTTTCCACGCTGACCACCCAGCTCACCGGCGCCAGCGGCGGGAATACGTTCACCATTCAGTGCACCACCGCCAGCTATACGGTGGCGATCACCGGCAACACTAACTCCACCGCACCCGGTACCGTGGTCGGCACGCCGGGCACGCCTGCGCGCTATCTGATCAATACCGCCAATGCGGCGCAGGGCGTGGCTTACAGTCTGTACAGCGACAGCGGATTTAACAACGTCATCGCCAACAACGCGGCGCTGCCGGTCGCGTCGACGGCGGGCGGGGTCAACAGCTACACCCTTTACGGGCGCATCACCGGCGGCGGTAACAGCGTCACGGTGGTGCCGGGCACTTATACCGACACGATCAACGTCAGCGTCACCTACTAGCTCCAGCCATGAAGGCCTCCTTTTTAAGTCTGCGCGCTTGCGCAGAGGGGATCGTGCAGCCTTTTTTTGCGCTGGCGCTGGGGCTGACCCTGGTTTCCGGGGCCGGCGCGGTGACGTCGCAGTCGTTTAAGGTGAGCGCGACCGTCGTGCCGGGATGTTCTGTCACGACGGGGACCGGCGGGATCTTCGGGACGCTGGATTTTGGGACCCATACCGGCGTGGAGAGTGCCCCGGTCAGCACCAGCTTTGTGCCCAACGGGGCGCTGTCCATCGCCTGCACGCCGGGCGTGGCGCTGAGCATGAGCATCAACGGCGGGCAAAACTACGCCTCGGTGCGCCGCATGACGCGTTCAGGCGGCACTGACGTGGTGGGCTACCGGCTTTACAGCAGCAGTTCACTGGCGGCGAACAGTGAGATTGGGGTCAACCAGGCCATCCCGGTGACCTACACCAACAGCAACAATATTGCACTACCACTTTTTGGCGTAGCGCTGCTGACGGGATTTAGCCCGGCAGGCACCTATTCCGATCAGCTCACCGTGACCTTGTCATGGTGAAAAAGGGAGAACATTCGATGAAGCCACTATTCAGGCATTGGTACCTGGTGAGTATGTTGGGCGTGACCGCCATGGCGGCAGGACAGGCGCAGGCGGCGGCGACCATTCTGTTATGGCCCATCGATCCGTGGCTGTCGGCCGACAGCAAAGCGACTGAATTGTGGATCCAGAATCAGGGAAACAGTGCCACAACGATGCAGGTGCGCATTGTGCGCTGGAAGCAGGAGGGGGGCTTTGAGCGCTATACCGCCCAGCAGGACGTGGTCGCCAGCCCGCCCATCGTCACCATCGGCAAAGGCAGTAAACAGCTGATCCGCCTGATCAAACAGGGTACGGTTCCGATGGGCGTTGAACAAGCCTATCGCATTATCGTGGATGAAATTCCCCAGCCGGACGCGAAGGCCGACCCCGCCATCGGCCTTAAACTGCAGATGCGCTATTCCATACCGCTGTTCGTTTACGGACAGGGGATCCCGACAATAAAAGAGGGGGCGCATCATGCCCTCGTGGATACCCGTAACCTGAGCTGGCGCGTCACGCAGGTGGCGGGCCAGCCTGCCATTGAAGTGCGCAATCAGGGTGATGTTCACGTCAGGCTCAGCCAGGTGGCGCTGGAGCAGGGGGGACAAAAGCGCATGATTGCGGATGGCCTGCTGGGGTATGTGCTGCCGGGCAGCACCCGCAGCTGGCCGATTCCGGCCGGGATCCGCCAGCCCAGCCAGATAAGCGCGCAGATTAATGCCAGGGATGCACAATGGCAGTCGACGCCCGTCAACTGAAGCCCGCAATGATGATCCTGCTTTGCGTGAGTACCAGTACCTGGGCCGAACCGGGTGATGACAGCTTACCGCCGCCGCCGCAAGCGCAGGCGATAAACGGGGAGGCGGTTTTCCAGCTCGCCCTGGTACTGAACCACTACGACACCGGGCTGGTGGTTCCCGTGACGCAACGCGACGGCGCTTACTATATCTCCAGCGCCGATTTGCTGCGCGCCGGGCTTCCGCCTGAACATGTGCCCAACGGCGACGTCAATCTCAGCACGCTTCCGGCGGTGCGGGTGGAGTACGACAGTCCCGCCCAGCGTCTGCTGCTGACCGTGCCCCGTGAGTGGATAACCTCCCGCGTCACCCCGTTTGGCGGCCAGCCGACGCAGAGTAAGCCTCACTATGGCAGAGGCGCGCTGCTCAATTACGATTTTTATACCAACCATACCGAGCACGTCGGCGGGCAGGCCTCGCTCTGGCATGAATTCCGCTACTTCAATGAAAACGGTTCATTCTCCTCCACCGGCTACGCCCGCGAAAATTTCACCGGCAACGACGGTCAGCAGGAGGGCTATGTCCGCTATGACACCACCCTGCTGGTGACCAACGAGGAGGACGCCACCACCTGGACCGCCGGGGATGTCATCAGCGATGCCCTGAGCTGGAGCAGCAGCGTCCGCATGGGCGGGATCAGCTATGGGCGTGATTTCTCCCTGCGTCCGGACCTGGTGACCTGGCCGCTGCCGGAATTTTCAGGTGAAGCGGCGGTGCCGACCTCGGTCGACCTCTTCATCAACGGCTACCGCTCCGGGTCCACGCAGCTGCAGCCCGGGCCGTTCACCCTGACGAACCTGCCCTACATTAACGGCGCCGGGGATGCGGTGCTGGTCACCACCGATGCGCTGGGGCGCCAGGTGAGTACCACGCTGCCGTTTTACGTCACCAGCGATCTGCTGAAAGAAGGGCTGAGCGACGGGGCCGTTACCCTGGGGAGCCTGCGGCGCAACTACGGCATTAAGAATTTTGACTACGGCCCGGCGGCGGGGAGCGGATCGTATCGCTACGGCCTGACGGACTGGCTGACGCTGGAGGGGCACGCCGAAGGCGCGGAGGAACTGGCGCTCGCCGGTGCGGGGACGGTGGTCAAGCTGGGGCGTTTTGGCGTGGTGAATACCTCGTACAGCCAGAGCCGGATGCGCGGAGATGACGGCGGGCAAATCAACTGGGGCTACCAGTACAGCACCAGCGAGTTCAGCCTCGCCACCCAGCATACCCGCCGCGATCGCGGCTTTGGTAACCTGGCCCTGTATGACCAGCCGACGGTGTACGACGAAAATGACCGCCCCATCGCCAGCTTTAGCCGCAATACCGATCAATATTCCCTGACCTTCAACCTGGGGGAATACGGCAACATCGGGGCGGCCTGGATCGGCGTGGAGAGCTTTGACAGCCAGAAAACCGAGCTGCTTAACCTCTCCTGGAGCCGAAATCTGTGGGGCTCCAGCAGCATTTACCTCGCCGCCAGCCGGGACCAGCAGCGGGGCGACTGGACGGTCGCGATGTCATTCCAGGTGCCGCTGGGCGAACGCGACAGCGCGGCGCTCACCGTGGAAAATACCCCGGATGCAGGCAGCACGCAGCGCATCAACTACAACCACTCGATGCCCTCCGACGGCGGCTTCAGCTGGAATATGGCGTGGGCGAACCAGTCGCGATCGAATAACTACCAGCAGGGAACGGTGGGCTGGCGCAATAACAATATCGAGCTGCAGGGGGGCGGGTACGGCGAGAAGGGCATGATGACCTGGTGGAGCGAAGCGATGGGCTCCCTGGTGCTGATGGACGGCGAACTGTTTGCGGCAAACAAAATCAACGATGCGTTTGTGGTCATCAGCACCGATGGCCAGCCGGATGTCCCCGTCAGCTATGAAAACCAGCCGGTTGGTAAAACCAACCGCAACGGGTATCTGCTGGTGAGCGGCGTCTCGGCCTATTACCCGGCAAGCTACAGTATTAATACCCTGAACCTGCCTGCCGACACCCGGCTGAAAGAGACCGAGCGGCGGGTGGCGATCCGCCGCCACAGCGGTTATCTGGTGGATTTCCCGATGGAACAGGAGCGGGTAGCGAGCGTCATCCTGCACGACGCGCAGGGGGAGGCCATTCCGGTGGGAAGCCAGGTTCGACGCGCCTCGCGCAGCAATGCGGTGGTGGGATATGACGGGATTGCCTGGCTGGAAAACCTCAGCGACGTCAATCTGCTCGACGTCACGACGCCGACAGGCAAACGCTGCAGGGCAACGCTGACCATCGGCGCGAACCCGGACCACAGGCTGCAAACCTACGGCCCGCTGGTCTGCCGGGAGGGGCCATGAAGCGCTGGGTGATGTTGCTCCTGCTGCTGCTCTCCGGCGGCAGCTGGGCGGCCTGTACCGTCAGCACGGTCAATGCGTCGTTCGGCAGCGTCACGTCGTTTGCGCTGAGCGGCTCCGGGGAGGTGGAGACCACCGGCACGCTGGTGGTGGCGTGTGATGCGATACTCAACCTGCTGACGAACGACTCGGTGACGCTGAACTACACCGCAGCAACGATATCGGCCAACAGTCGTGCGACCCTGAAACGCACCGATAATGCCGCCATCACGGACGTGATCCCCACCCGGCTGTGTGGACTTTCGGGTTGCGCGAGCAGCAGTGAGGTACAGATAAGTAAATCGTATACCTGGAGCGGAAATACCTTGCTGGGATTGCTCGGGTCAAAGCAGTACAACATTCCGCTCTATTTCCGCACCGTCGCCGGACAAAACGTCTCTGCCGGGCCGTATCAGGTGCAGTTAACCTTCAGCGTTAACTACAGCGTCTGTTCCGTGGGGGCGCTCGGTATTTGCACCATCAATCAAACGGGAACCGCAACGACCAGCATTCTGCTTAACATGAACGTCACCAACGACTGCAGCGCCATGACCACGCCGGACGTCAACTTTAACAGTGCGCCGCTGGTGCAAAATTTCCCCACGGTCTCGCAGGCGATTGCCGTCACCTGTACCAAAGGCAGTACCTATACCATCGGGATTAACAATGGTGCCAACGCGCTGAATAACGTGCGCCGGATGGTGAGCGGCAGTAACTACCTGAGTTATGACATCTATAAAGAAGCCACGACTAACCGCTGGGGCAGCAGCGGCAGCGAACGCTGGACCAGCGCGACCTCCTCGCTGGTCAGCGCCGACGGCCTGCTGCGTACCTATAACTACACCGCCAAAGTCCTGACGAATCAGGCCACGCCACCCGCCGGTACCTACACCGATACGCTGATTGTTGACGTCGCGTTTTAACCCCGCGCTTTTCCCTTTCGCAAATGTAAAGTTCCTGTGGCCTGTGCCGATAACACCGTTAATAAATCTATGAGAAGGTGTTGTATGTTGAACCGTATCCGCGTTGTCACAATGCTCATGATGGTGCTGGTCATTTTCGCACTACTTCAGCTTATCTCCGGCGGGCTTTTTTTCTCGTCTTTAAAACAGAACCAGGACAGTTTCGCCGCCTCAAACGATCTCCGCCTGCAGCAGAGTGAGCTCACCTCAACGTGGGATCTGATGCTGCAAACGCGTATCAACCTGAGCCGCTCGTCCGCGCGCATGATGATGGATCCCAACAACCAGCAGAGCAGCGCGAAAACCGATCTGCTGAAAAATGCCCGGGCGACCCTCGCTGACGCCGCTAAACATTACAACGCCTTCAAGAAGATCGCACCGCAGCCTGCTATGGCACAGGTGAGCCAGAACATTGATGAAAAATACAGCGCTTACCATGCCGGGCTGACGGAGCTGATTCAGTTCCTGGAGAGCGGCAACATGGATGCCTACTTCGCACAGCCGACGCAGGGGATGCAAAACGCACTCGGCGCGGCGCTGGGGGAATACGCGAAGGCCAGCGGCGATCTGTATCACTCGGCCTTTACTGAAAGCCAGAATGACTACCGCTTTGCGAAATGGCAGATGGCGGTATTGGCCCTGGCGCTGGTCATTGTGCTGTTCGCGGTGTGGTACGGCATTCGCCATATCCTGCTGAACCCTCTCGGCCGCGTGATTGCCCATATTCGCGAGATTGCCTCTGGCGATCTGACCAAAACGCTGACCGTTTCCGGACGTAACGAGATCACCGAGCTGGCCAACAGCGTCGACCACATGCAGCGTTCATTGATCGAGACCGTCGCCAACGTGCGTAACGGATCCGAGGCGATCTATACCGGCACCAGCGAAATCGCGATGGGGAATAACGATCTCTCATCTCGTACCGAGCAGCAGGCGTCGGCGCTGGAAGAGACGGCCGCCAGCATGGAGCAGCTCACCGCAACCGTGAAGCAGAACGCCGATAACGCCCGCCAGGCGTCTCAGCTGGCGGAAAGCGCCTCCGAAACCGCGCAGCGCGGCGGTCGCGTGGTGGATGGCGTGGTGAAAACCATGCACGAAATCGCCGACAGCTCGAAGAAAATCGCCGACATCATCAGCGTCATCGACGGCATTGCCTTCCAGACCAACATCCTCGCGCTCAACGCCGCCGTGGAAGCGGCGCGTGCGGGCGAACAGGGACGCGGGTTTGCCGTGGTGGCCGGGGAAGTGCGCAACCTTGCCAGCCGCAGCGCCAACGCGGCAAAAGAGATTAAATCCCTGATTGAAGACTCCGTCTCCCGCGTGGATACCGGCTCCGTGCTGGTGGAAAGCGCCGGGGAGACCATGAATGACATCGTGAATGCCGTTACCCGCGTAACGGACATCATGGGTGAAATCGCCTCTGCGTCCGATGAGCAGAGTCGTGGTATCGACCAGGTTGCCCTGGCGGTATCGGAAATGGACCGCGTGACACAGCAAAACGCCGCCCTGGTGCAGGAGTCCGCTGCGGCGGCCGCTGCGCTGGAAGACCAGGCGAGCCGTCTGAAGATGGCCGTCTCGGCGTTTCGTCTCGCTTCACTCGCTGGAAATACGGTCACTGCGCAGGCTACGTACTGCGCGCCAGCCGCCGACACGGCGGTCACCCGCACCCGTGCTGCAACGACCGGACAAGATGAAAACTGGGAAACATTTTGACTGACAATTAAACCGCGGCTGCTTGCCGCTTGATGGGAGCGTGGATGTTAAATCGTATTCGTATCTCGACCACACTGTTTTTGATTCTGATCCTTTGCGGTGTGTTGCAGGTTGGCAGTAACGGGTTGTCTTTTTGGGCGTTTCGCGATGGCTATCAGAATTTGCAGGACGTTGAGGCGAGTAATCAGCAGCGCTCCGCACTGGCACAAACGCGTGCCGTGCTGTTGCAGGCAAGCACTGCGCTGAACAAGGCAGGAACCTTAACCGCGCTCAGCTATCCGCCGGATGACATTAAGGCGCTGATGGCAACGGCGCGCGACAGCCTGAAGCAGGCAGACGCACAGTTTAAGGCCTTCACGGCGCAGGCGGCCGACGGCGAGAAAGAGAAAGCGCTGAAGGCGGCCATGAAAAAGAACTTTGAGCAGTGGTACAGCGATCTGGACCACCAGGCGACCTGGCTTGAGAACAACCAGCTTTCGGACTTCATGACCGCTCCGGTCCAGGCGTCTCAGGCGGCGTTTGACGGCAGCTTTGACGCGTGGCAGCAGGATATCAATCAGTCCGTTCTGCGCGCCGGTGAAGCAAGCCGCACCAGCTATCACATGTCGGGCGTTATCTTTGCCGTCGTTGTGATTCTGGCGGGGCTGCTGACCGGCGGGGCGCTGCTCTGGGCGCGCAGAATGATTGTGCAGCCTCTGGCGATTATCAGCAGCCACTTCGACAGTATTGCGAAGGGGGATCTGGCGCGTCCGGTGGCGGTGTTTGGCAAAAACGAAATTTCGGCGATCTTTGCCAGCCTGAAGGCCATGCAGGGGTCGCTGCGGGAAACGGTATCCGACGTGCGTCAGGGCAGTTACGCCATGCATACGGGGATCTCAGAGATTGCGGCAGGGAATAACGATCTCTCGTCCCGCACCGAGCAGCAGGCGGCGTCGCTGGCGCAGACGGCGGCCAGTATGGAACAGCTGACCGCGACGGTAAGCCAGAACGCCGATAACGCGCGCCAGGCGTCTGACCTGTCAAAACAGGCGGCGCTGACGGCGAAGAGAGGGGGCGATCAGGCCTCTCACGTGGCCAGCACCATGCAGGAGATTGCCGCCAGCTCGCAGAAGATCGGCGACATCATCAGCGTGATTGACGGTATTGCGTTTCAGACCAATATCCTGGCGCTGAACGCCGCCGTGGAAGCGGCGCGCGCCGGCGAGCAGGGACGTGGGTTTGCGGTGGTGGCAGGTGAAGTGCGAAACCTGGCGAGCCGCAGCGCTAACGCGGCGAAAGAGATTAAGTCCCTCATTGAAGAGTCGGTCTCTCGCGTCCAGCAGGGGTCTGCCCTTGTGGATACGGCGGCGCATACCATGCACGAGATCGTCACCTCGGTGACGCGGGTTAACGACATCATGGGCGAGATTGCCTCGGCGTCGGATGAACAGCGTCGCGGGATAGAGCAGGTGGCTCAGGCCGTCAGCCAGATGGATCAGGTGACGCAACAGAATGCCTCGTTAGTTGAGGAAGCGGCAGCGGCAACCGATCAGCTGGCCAGCCAGGCGGATCGTCTCACCGGGCTGGTCGCGGTATTTAATGTGAAAGAGCACGTTGAAGCAGTAACAGAAGTCGGGCGGTCGCAGGCCGTGCCAGTTGTATCCTGAATGTAATTAAGAAGGCGCTATGACATCACCAATGCCCCCTGGGCAAACGTCATTATTGTTGCAGATGACACAGCGCCTCGCGCTGTCCGACGCGCATTTTCGTCGGATATGTCAGTTAATCTACCAGCGTGCGGGGATCGTGCTTGCGGATCATAAGCGGGACATGGTCTACAACCGTCTGGTGCGGCGCTTGCGTACGCTGGGGCTGGATGATTTTGGCCGCTATCTGAGCATGCTCGAAGCGAACCAGAACAGCGCGGAGTGGCAGGCTTTTATTAACTCACTCACGACCAACCTGACGGCCTTTTTCCGCGAAGCCCACCACTTTCCGGTTCTGGCCGAGCACGCGCGCCGTCGCACCGGGGAGTATCGCGTATGGAGTGCGGCCGCCTCGACGGGCGAAGAGCCGTACTCGCTGGCGATCACCCTTGCAGACACGCTGGGCATGGCGCCGGGACGCTGGAAAGTCTACGCCAGCGATATCGACACCGAGGTGCTGGAGAAAGCGCGCAACGGCGTGTATCGCCAGGACGAGCTGAAAACGCTGTCGCCGCAGCAGCTGCAGCGTTACTTCATGCGTGGCACGGGGCCGCATGAAGGCCTGGTTCGCGTACGCCAGGAGCTGGCGAACTGCGTCGAATTCGCGCCCGTTAACCTGCTCGATAAGCAGTACAACGTGCCGGGGCCTTTCGACGCCATTTTTTGCCGTAACGTCATGATCTATTTTGATAAAACGACGCAACAGGACATTCTGCGTCGGTTTGTTCCGTTGCTCAAGCCTGACGGTTTACTGTTTGCCGGGCACTCGGAAAACTTCAGCAACCTCGCGCGTGAGTTTAGCCTGCGTGGGCAAACGGTATATGCGCTGAGTAAGGAAAAAGCATGAGTAAAATCAGGGTATTGTCTGTCGATGATTCAGCGCTGATGCGTCAGATCATGACTGAAATCATCAATAGCCACAGCGACATGGAGATGGTGGCCACTGCGCCGGATCCGCTGGTAGCGCGGGATTTAATTAAAAAATATAACCCCGACGTGCTAACGCTGGATGTCGAGATGCCGCGCATGGATGGCATAGATTTCCTTGAGAAATTGATGCGCCTGCGTCCCATGCCGGTGGTGATGGTCTCCTCCCTGACCGGGAAAGGATCGGAAATCACTCTGCGCGCGCTGGAGCTGGGGGCGGTGGATTTTGTCACCAAACCGCAGCTCGGCATTCGCGAGGGGATGCTGGCGTACAGCGAGATGATCGCCGAGAAAATTCGCACCGCCTCGCGCGCGAAGCTCGCGGCCCACAAGCCGATGGCCGCGCCGGCAACCCTGAAGGCCGGACCGTTACTCAGCTCGGAAAAACTGCTGGTTATTGGGGCGTCAACCGGAGGAACAGAGGCAATTCGCCATGTACTCCAGCCATTGCCGCTTTCAAGTCCGGGTATTCTGATCACGCAGCATATGCCGCCTGGCTTTACCCGCTCCTTCGCCGAACGTCTGAACAAGCTGTGCCAGATCAGCGTGAAAGAGGCGGAAGACGGCGAGCGCGTGCTGCCGGGACATGCGTATATCGCACCGGGGGACAAGCATATGGAGCTGGCGCGCAGCGGCGCTAACTATCAAATCAAAATTCATGACGGACCGCCGGTTAACCGGCACCGTCCGTCGGTGGATGTGCTGTTTCATTCGGTGGCGAAACATGCGGGGCGCAACGCCGTTGGGGTGATCCTGACGGGGATGGGCAACGACGGTGCCGCCGGAATGCTTGCAATGCACCAGGCTGGCGCCTGGACGATTGCGCAGAATGAAGCAAGTTGTGTGGTGTTCGGCATGCCGCGCGAGGCCATCAATATGGGTGGCGTGAGCGAAGTGGTCGATCTTAGCCAGGTAAGCCAGCAGATGCTGGCGAAAATCAGTGCCGGACAGGCAATACGTATTTGACTCAGGAGTATTATTTTATGGCGGATAAAGAGCTTAAGTTTTTGGTTGTGGATGACTTTTCCACCATGCGTCGCATTGTGCGCAACCTGCTGAAAGAGCTGGGCTTCAACAACGTTGAAGAAGCAGAAGACGGCGTGGATGCGCTGAACAAACTGCAGGCTGGCGGGTTTGGTTTTGTCATCTCCGACTGGAACATGCCAAACATGGACGGTCTGGAACTGTTGAAAACCATTCGTGCTGATGCGGGCATGGCGTCTATGCCGGTGCTGATGGTCACGGCAGAAGCGAAAAAAGAGAACATCATTGCCGCTGCACAGGCGGGCGCAAGCGGCTACGTGGTGAAGCCATTCACCGCGGCGACCCTGGAAGAG
Organism: Enterobacter cloacae complex sp. P6RS; assembly: GCF_014982245.1. Taxonomy (NCBI): domain Bacteria; kingdom Pseudomonadati; phylum Pseudomonadota; class Gammaproteobacteria; order Enterobacterales; family Enterobacteriaceae; genus Enterobacter; species Enterobacter cloacae complex sp. P6RS. The sequence goes on along the minus strand of NZ_JADCLB010000020.1, from coordinate 305,651 downwards.
AAGCTCGGTAAGATCTTCGAGAAACTCGGCATGTGAGGTGTTGGTGATGATGCAACCTGCTATGAAACCCGTTGAAGAACACTCGCCGAGCGACATCATCGTCCGCATCGGCAGCCTGACGCGCATGCTGCGTGACAGCCTGCGTGAGCTGGGTCTGGATCAGGCGATTGCCGAAGCGGCGGAAGCGATTCCTGACGCCCGCGATCGTCTGGACTACGTCGTGCAGATGACCGCTCAGGCCGCGGAACGTGCGCTGAACAGCGTTGAAGCGTCACAGCCGCACCAGGATGCGATGGAAAAGGGGGCGAAAGCGCTAACCCAACGCTGGGACGAGTGGTTTGAGAACCCCATCGAGCTGGCGGATGCCCGCGAGCTGGTGACCGATACCCGTCAGTTCCTGGGGGATGTGCCGGGCCACACCAGCTTCACCAACGCCCAGCTGCTGGACATCATGATGGCGCAGGATTTCCAGGATCTGACCGGTCAGGTCATCAAGCGCATGATGGATGTGATTCAGGAGATTGAGCGCCAGCTGCTGATGGTGCTGCTGGAGAACATTCCGGAACCGGCTGCCCGTCCAAAACGCGAGAACGAAAGCCTGCTCAATGGTCCGCAGCTCGACGCCAGCAAGGCGGGCGTCGTGGCAAGCCAGGATCAGGTGGACGACCTGCTGGACAGCCTCGGCTTCTGATTGTCCATTCCGCCTCAGGGGGTTACGCCGCCTGAGGCGGTTTACGACAAAATCACCGAAAAGAGCCCGAATAAACGGGCTTTTCCCGCCATTGGATTTCCGCTGCGCTGGCATGATACCCGTGACGTAATGGGCTGAGCATGCACTGTGGCAGAAGAGAACGACGACAAAACGGAAGCCCCCACACCCCACCGACTAGAAAAGGCGCGTGAGGAAGGGCAGATCCCCCGATCCCGAGAATTGACCTCCCTGCTGATCCTTATCGTAGGCGTGTGCATTATCTGGTGGGGCGGGGAGTCGCTCGCCCGCAAGCTGGCGGGGATGCTCTCTACCGGCTTACGTTTTGACCACAGCATGGTCAACGACCCGAATCTGATCCTCAGCCAGATTATTCAGCTGATAAAAGGGGCCATGGTTGCGCTACTGCCCCTGATTACCGGCGTGGTGCTGGTGGCGCTGGTCTCCCCGGTGATGCTGGGCGGGCTGGTCTTTAGCGGAAAATCGCTGCAACCTAAATTTTCAAAACTGAACCCGCTGCAGGGCATTGCGAAAATGTTCTCGGCACAGACCGGGGCCGAGCTGCTCAAGGCTATTCTCAAATCGGTGCTGATGGGCAGTTCCGCAGGGTTTTTCCTCTGGTACCACTGGCCCGAAATGATGCGCCTTATCAGCGAGTCGCCCCTTACCGCGATGAGCAATGCGCTGAACCTGGTCGGGCTTTGCGCGCTGCTGGTGGTGCTCAGCATTATTCCGATGGTGGGTTTTGACGTTATCTTCCAGCTCTATTCCCACTTCAAGAAACTGCGAATGTCACGTCAGGACATCCGCGACGAATATAAGCAGATGGAAGGTGACCCGCACGTGAAGGGGCGCATCCGGCAGATGCAGCGTGCCGCCGCCCGTCGCCGCATGATGGAAGATGTGCCGAAGGCGGACGTCATCGTTACCAACCCGACGCACTATTCCGTGGCGCTGCGCTATGACGAAAACAAAATGAGCGCGCCGAAAGTGGTGGCAAAAGGGGCGGGGCTGATTGCACTGCGTATCAGGGAAATTGGTACCGAAAACCGCGTGCCGATCCTGGAAGCGCCTCCTCTGGCGCGAGCCCTTTACCGCCACGCGGATATCGGACAACAGATCCCTGGTCAGCTCTACGCCGCGGTGGCGGAAGTGCTGGCCTGGGTATGGCAGTTGAAGCGCTGGCGTCTGGCCGGCGGTCAACGGCCTGTCAAACCTGAGAACCTTCCGGTGCCTGCCGCGCTGGATTTTATGAACGAGAAGGACACTGATGGCTAATCTGGTGGCAATGTTGCGCCTGCCCGGCAACCTGAAATCGACCCAATGGCAGATCCTTGCCGGGCCGATCCTCATCCTGTTAATTCTGTCGATGATGGTACTGCCGCTCCCGGCGTTCATCCTCGATCTGCTTTTCACCTTCAATATTGCGCTGTCCATTATGGTGCTGCTGGTGGCGATGTTCACCCAGCGCACGCTGGAGTTCGCCGCGTTCCCGACCATTCTGCTGTTTACCACCTTGCTGCGACTGGCGCTGAACGTGGCTTCCACGCGTATCATCCTGATGGAGGGCCACACCGGCGCGGCAGCGGCGGGTAAGGTGGTCGAGGCCTTCGGCCACTTCCTGGTGGGCGGGAACTTCGCTATCGGGATCGTGGTGTTCGTCATCCTCGTTATCATTAACTTTATGGTTATCACCAAGGGTGCCGGGCGTATCGCGGAAGTGGGCGCGCGCTTTGTGCTCGACGGGATGCCGGGCAAGCAGATGGCGATCGACGCCGATCTGAACGCCGGGCTTATCGCCGAAGATGAAGCCAAAAAGCGCCGCGCGGAAGTGACCCAGGAAGCGGACTTCTACGGCTCCATGGACGGTGCGAGTAAGTTTGTGCGCGGTGATGCCATCGCGGGCATCCTGATCATGGTGATTAACGTGGTCGGTGGCCTGCTGGTGGGGGTACTGCAGCACGGGATGGACATGGGCCATGCGGCGGAAAGCTATACGCTGCTGACCATCGGTGATGGTCTGGTCGCACAGATCCCAGCGCTGGTTATCTCTACTGCGGCGGGCGTTATCGTGACCCGCGTCAGTACCGATCAGGACGTTGGCGAGCAGATGGTGGGCCAGCTGTTCAGTAACCCACGCGTGATGCTGCTGGCCGCGGCGGTTCTCGGGTTGCTCGGCCTGGTGCCGGGTATGCCAAACCTCGTGTTCCTGCTGTTTACGGCGGGGCTGCTGGGCCTTGCCTGGTGGATGCGTGGCCGTGAAACCCAACCGGCAGGGGAACCTGTTCCGGTGAAAATGCCGGAGAACACCCAGGCCGTCGAAGCAACCTGGAACGACGTTCAGCTGGAAGATTCCCTGGGAATGGAAGTGGGGTATCGCCTGATCCCGATGGTGGATTTCCAGCAGGATGGAGAGCTGCTTGGCCGCATCCGCAGCATCCGTAAAAAATTCGCCCAGGACATGGGCTTCCTGCCGCCGGTGGTGCATATCAAGGACAATATGGACCTGCCGCCCGCGCGCTATCGTATTCTGATGAAGGGTGTTGAAATTGGCAGCGGCGAAGCTTACCCGGGACGCTGGCTGGCGATTAACCCAGGCACTGCAGCAGGCACGCTGCCGGGCGAGCAGACCGTCGATCCGGCCTTTGGCCTGGCGGCAATCTGGATTGAAAGCGCGCTGAAAGAGCAGGCGCAAATCCAGGGTTATACGGTTGTCGAAGCCAGTACCGTGGTGGCAACCCACCTTAATCACCTGATTGGGCAATTCTCGGCAGAGCTGTTTGGCCGTCAGGAAGCGCAGCAGCTTCTCGATCGCGTGACGCAGGAGATGCCGAAGCTGACGGAAGACCTGGTGCCGGGCGTGCTGACGTTAACTACGCTGCACAAGGTGCTGCAAAACCTGCTTGAGGAAAAAGTGCCGATCCGCGATATGCGTACTATTCTGGAAACCCTTGCCGAGCATGCGCCGCTGCAGAGCGATCCGCACGAGCTGACGGCGGTGGTGCGCGTGGCGCTGGGGCGTGCGATCACCCAGCAGTGGTTCCCGGGAACCGGTGAAGTCCAGGTGATTGGCCTCGATACGCCGCTTGAACGCCTGCTGCTGCAGGCCCTGCAGGGCGGCGGCGGCCTCGAGCCTGGCCTGGCGGATCGCCTGCTGGAGCAAACTCAGGAGGCGCTGGCGCGTCAGGAGATGCTGGGCGCGCCGCCGGTGCTGCTGGTCAACCACGCGCTGCGTCCGCTGCTGTCGCGCTTCCTGCGCCGCAGCCTGAATCAGCTTGTTGTGCTGTCGAATCTGGAGCTGTCGGATAACCGCCATATCCGCATGACGGCAACGATTGGAGGAAAATAATGAAATGGCTATGGATTTTGCTCTTCCCGCTGGCGGCTCAGGCCGCCGGGGAAGGGACCTGGCAGGCAAGCAGCATGGGCGTGACCCTCAGCAACCGGGGTGTCGCCATGTCTTCTAATCCGCTGTCGCCCTCTGAAACGGTTTCTGGTCAGATGGGGATGGTGGTGTGGAACTACAGGCTGATTGGCCCAACGCCAGCCGGACTGCGGGTGCGCCTCTGCTCACAGACCCGCTGCACGGAAATCGACGGCGAAAATGGCACAACGCAGGCGTTCAACGGCGTGCCGGCCATTGAACCTTTACGTTTTATCTGGGAAGTGCCGGGCGGAGGACGTTTGATCCCGGCGCTAAAGGTGCAGAGTAATTCTGTCATCGTTAACTACCGCTAGCTGCCTGCCTTTGTCACCAGCCATCAGTCAATTCTGATGGCTGTCTCGCAAAATTGACCTCGCCTTTTGATGCAAAAGAAACGCTGTTTTATAAATTAGTGACACGCGTGACGCGACTCTTTGCATTTTTGCCATTTACCCTGCCCGTGATGGCAGAAACAGAAAGGTATCAGGACGTCGTTGCATTTACTGTAGCCGTGTAAAAACTCCCCGATGAGCCTTACTTGCAGGGAGTCTCCCAAATTTGCTTAGGGTTGACGGCAATGAAAACACGTAAAATTGGACTCGCAAATTATCTTGCTTACGGGGCAGGCGATTTTCTCGGGGCCGGTACGACCGCCCTGACGGCGGCCTGGCTTTTGTATTTTTATACCACCTTCTGTGGACTCACACCGATTGAAGCAACCTTCATCTTTGCCGCTGCGAGGGTGCTGGATGCTGTTGTCAGCCCGTTAATGGGCTTTTTGACGGATAATTTCGGTACGACCTGGGCTGGAAAGCGCTTTGGCCGGCGTAAGTTCTTTATCCTGCTAGGCATTCCGTGCGTGTTCAGCTACTCGTTGATGTGGGTGGGGGACATGAATTTCTGGTACTACCTGCTGACCTATCTGGTGTTTGATATTGTCTACACCATGATTCTGGTGCCTTACGAGACGCTGGTGCCGGAAATGACCGACGACTTCAAACAGAAAACCAAGTTCTCCGGGGCGCGTATTTCTATGGCGCAGATGTCAGCGATTCTGGCCTCCTTCCTGCCGGGGATCCTGCTCACCCACTTCGGTAAAGACAACGCCGTCTCATTCTTTTACGCAAGCCTGGTTTTCTCCGTGCTGTGCGCCCTGATGCTGACCTTTGTCTGGTTCTTTACCTGGGAGCGCCCGCGTGAGGAGTGGTCTGAAGCGGCGCTGCGTGCCGAAGAAGAGAAGAAGAAACTGACGCTGGGGCAAAGCATCAACCGTCTGTTTGTCGAATTAAGCTCTACGCTGCGCATCAAGATTTTCCGCCAGCATCTTGGCATGTACCTCGGCGGCTACATCGCACAGGACGTATTTAACGCAGTCTTCACCTATTACGTGGTGTTTGTACTGATGCAGGAAGCGTCAATGGCGTCCAACCTGCTGGGCACGATGGCTATCTTCCAGTTCCTCGCCGTGATCGGGATGATCCCGCTGTGTATTCGCTTCGGACCTGCGCCGTCCTACCGCATGGTGGTGGTGCTGTTTGGCCTGGCGTCTCTCTCTTACGCCATGCTCTATTACGCCGGTCTGAGCGACGTCTACGCTCTGCTGTTGCTGATCTCTGCGGTGGCTGGGCTGGGTCGCGGCGGTATTAACTATGTGCCATGGAATACCTATACCTACATTGCTGACGTGGATGAAGCGATCACCGGCCAGCGCCGGGAAGGGATTTTCGCCGGCATCATGACCCTGACCCGTAAGGCCTCACAGGCCGGTGCGGTGATGCTGGTGGGCATCGTGATGCAAATGTCCGGCTTTGTCAGCGGTCAGAAGGTACAGCCTGCGGAAGTGAGCCACACCATTCTGCTGATCCTGAGCGTGGGCACCATCCTGGTGCTGTTCTGCGGTTTCCTCGTTTCCCTGCGCTTCAGGCTTAATTTGCAGACCCACAGCACGCTGCGCGAGGAGACCGCGAAAATGCGTGAGTGTGGTCATGCGATGCCGGAGTCAGCGACGCCACACGCCCGCGCCACCGTCGAGATGCTGGCCGGTATGCCTTATGAGTCACTGTGGGGCAATAACAACATCGGTTATCTGAATCGCAATAAGCCAGCGGCATCGACGCTGAAGGATCGCGCGGTACTCAATTCGACATACAACAGAGGTTAAGATGATGAAAGTTTGGCCTGTCAAACATAGCCCGCTATTGCGTCAGCCAGAGCGCTTTATCGCCCGGGACGAGCTGAAATCACTGATTCAAAAGGTGACGCACAACCTGGTCAATATCCACGACAAAACGGGTGAATTTTTGCTGCGGCTGGACGACGGGCGCGTGATCGACACCAAGGGCTGGGCCGGATGGGAGTGGACGCACGGCGTCGGCCTGTATGGCATCTGGCAGTACTACTGCCAGACCGGTGACGAAGGGATGCGCAACATTATCGACAGCTGGTTTGCCGACCGCTTTGCGGAAGGTGCCACCACCAAAAACGTCAATACGATGTCGCCGTTCCTGACGCTGGCCTATCGCTACGAAGAGAGCAAAAACCCGGCCTGGCTGCCGTGGCTGGAAAGCTGGGCGGAGTGGGCGATGACTGAAATGCCACGCACCGAACACGGCGGCATGCAGCACATCACGCTGGCGGAAGAGAATCATCAGCAGATGTGGGACGACACGCTGATGATGACTGTGCTGCCGCTGGCGAAAATCGGCAGGCTGCTGAATAAGCCGGAGTACGTAGAGGAGGCGATCTATCAGTTCCTGCTCCACGTGCAGAACCTGATGGACCGGGAGACCGGGCTGTGGTTCCACGGCTGGAGCTACGACGGCAATCATAACTTTGCCCGGGCCCGCTGGGCGCGCGGCAACAGCTGGCTGACCATTGTGATCCCGGACTTCCTCGAACTGGTTGATCTGCCTGAAAACAACGCCGTGCGCCGTTATCTGGTGCAGGTGCTGAAGGCGCAGGTTGCCGCGCTGGCAAAATGTCAGGACGAGAGCGGGCTGTGGCATACGCTGCTGGACGATCCTGATTCTTATCTGGAGGCGTCGGCCACGGCAGGGTTTGCCTACGGAATTCTGAAGGCCGTGCGCAAGCGTTATGTCGGCGCAGAGTACGCTGAGGTGGCGGAGAAAGCGATTCGCGGTATTGTGCAAAATATCTCGCCGGAAGGGGAGCTGCTGCAAACCTCGTTCGGGACGGGAATGGGCAGCGATCTCGATTTTTATCGTCAAATACCGCTGACGTCGATGCCGTATGGCCAGGCAATGGCGATTCTCTGTCTGACAGAGTATTTGCGGAAATACTTCTGATAATAAAAAACCCGGCGTTTGCCGGGTTTCTTTTTTACATACGTTCTACGGTTTCGATACCCAGGGTATCCAGACCCAGCTTCAGGGTCTTCGCCGTCAGCTGAGCCAGCTTCAGGCGGCTGTTACGCACCGATTCATTTTCTGCAGACAGAATAGGGCAGTGTTCGTAGAAGCCAGAGAACAGACCCGCCAGATCGTACAGGTAAGCACACATCACGTGCGGCGTGCCGTCACGCGCGACAACCGTCAGCGTCTCTTCGAACTGCAGCAGACGCGCCGCCAGCTGTGCTTCACGATCTTCCGTGATGGTCAATGTCGCATTCGCCAGCACGCTTTCATCAATGTTCGCCTTGCGGAACACGGAGAGCACGCGGGTATAGGCGTACTGCATGTACGGCGCCGTGTTGCCTTCAAACGCCAGCATGTTGTCCCAGTCGAAGATGTAGTCGGTGGTGCGGTTCTTGGAAAGATCCGCGTATTTCACCGCACCGATACCCACGGCGTTGGCCAGTTTTTCCAGTTCGTCAGCAGGCATGTCCGGGTTCTTCTCTGCCACCAGGCGCCGGGCGCGCTCCAGCGCTTCGTCCAGCAGATCGGAAAGCTTCACGGTACCGCCCGCGCGGGTTTTGAACGGCTTGCCGTCTTTACCCAGCATCATGCCGAACATGTGGTGTTCCAGCGGCACGCAGTCCGGCACGTAACCGGCTTTACGCACGATCGTCCACGCCTGCATCAGGTGCTGGTGCTGGCGGGAGTCAATGTAGTACAGCACGCGGTCGGCGTGCAGCGTTTCATAACGGTATTTCGCACAGGCGATATCGGTGGTGGTGTACAGATAGCCGCCATCCTTTTTCTGGATAATCACGCCCATCGGTTCGCCTTCCTTGTTTTTGTACTCATCAAGGAACACTACCGTTGCGCCTTCGCTCTCCACCGCCAGGTTTTTGGCTTTCAGGTCCGCCACAATGCCTGGCAGCATCGGGTTGTACAGGCTTTCACCCATCACGTCGTCGCGAGTCAGGGTCACGTTCAGACGGTTATAGGTAAGCTGGTTCTGGGACATGGTGATGTCAACCAGCTTGCGCCACATCTCGAGGAAGTATTGATCCCCGCCCTGCAGCTTCACCACGTAGCTGCGTGCGCGCTCGGCAAAGGCTTCGTCTTCGTCATAGTGCTTTTTGGCTTCGCGGTAGAACCCTTCCAGGTCCGCCAGCGCCATTTCACCCGCGTTTTCCTGCTGCTGTTTTTCCAGGTAAGCAATCAGCATGCCGAACTGGGTGCCCCAGTCGCCCACGTGGTTCGCGCGGATCACCTTGTGACCGAGGAACTCAAGGGTGCGTACCGCGGCGTCACCAATGATGGTGGAGCGCAGGTGGCCTACGTGCATCTCCTTCGCCACGTTCGGGGCAGAGTAGTCGACCACCACGGTCTGCGCTTCCGGCTGGGAAACGCCCAGACGGTCAGACTTCAGCGCCGCGTCAACGTGGCTCGCCAGGAACGCAGGCTCAAGGAAAATATTGATAAAGCCCGGACCTGCAATTTCGGTTTTGCTGGCAATGCCGGAGAGATCCAGATGCGTCAGTACCTGCTCAGCGAGCTGTCGCGGCGGCATGCCCAGTTTTTTAGCCACTGCCATCACGCCATTAGCCTGATAGTCGCCAAACTGTACTTTTGCTGACTGACGAACCTGCGGTTCGCAATCCGCAGGTGCGCCTGCGGCAATCAGTGCCTGACTGACTTTTTCGGAGAGAAGAGCCTGAATATTCACCTGGATACCTTACGTTTTTGATGCGGGCTTACAACCGCCCGCGCCAGTTAAAGAATTTAGGGCGGGAGTATACTGCAAATGCCTTCTGGCGTCAGCATTGCGGGGGCCGAAGATTGCTCAGAATCCAGGCTAAGAAAGCGTGCATAACCATGCAGTCATAAAAAGCCGGATTCAGCGGTTGGTCAAAACGGGGCAACGGAGTAAATTAGCGGCTTTGCGACACGAAAAGAGACTGACTTATGGCGAACTGGCAATCCATTGACGAACTGCATGATATTTCCGCAGATTTACCGCGCTTCACAAAGGCGTTCACAGAACTTGCCACCCGTCTTGGTCTGGATATCGTGCCGCTTGAGGCGGATCACATTTCCCTGCGCTGCCACCAGAATGCCACCGCCGAGCGCTGGCGTCGCGGGTTTGAACAGTGCGGCGAGCTGCTCTCTGAAAACATCATCAATGGACGCCCCATTTGTCTGTTCAAACTGCATGAGCCGGTGAACGTGGCGCACTGGCAGTTCACCGTGGTTGAACTGCCGTGGCCGGGCGAGAAACGCTATCCGCACGAAGGCTGGGAGCATATCGAAATTGTCCTGCCGGGTGAGCCGGAAACGTTGAACGCGCGCGCCCTGGCCCTGCTGTCAGACGACGGGTTAAGCAAGCCGGGGATTTTTGTGAAGACGAGTTCACCCAAAGGCGAGCGCGAGCGTCTGCCTAACCCGACGCTGGCCGTGACGGACGGGCAGGTGACCGTGAAATTTCATCCCTGGACCATTGAGCAGATTGTTGCCAGCGAAGCCAGAGAGTTGTGATTCGTCGCTAAGACCCGAACCGAGAGGCGTGCAATGATGGCGCGTTAAGCTGATTTTAAGGAGAAGCAGATGGCGCTGCTGGAGATTTGTTGTTACAGCGTGGAATGTGCCGTAACGGCGCAACAGATGGGAGCTGACCGTATTGAGCTATGCGCCGCCCCGAAAGAAGGGGGCTTAACGCCTTCATACGGCGTGTTGAAGTCTGCCCGCCAGGCCGTCACCATCCCGGTCCACCCGATTATTCGGCCTCGCGGCGGCGATTTTTGTTACACGGCGGGCGAGTTCAGTGCCATGCTTGAAGATATCGCGCTGGTTCGTGACCTGGGCTTCCCGGGGCTGGTGACCGGCCTGCTTGATGAAGACGGACATGTCGACCTGCCGCGGATGCGTAAGGTAATGGACGCCGCGAAAGGAATGGCCGTCACCTTTCATCGTGCGTTTGATATGTGCAAAGATCCCCTGCAAGCATTTGATACGCTTGCCGAACTTGGCGTGGCGCGTGTCCTGACATCGGGACAGCAGTCTTCGGCGGAAAAAGGTCTGCAATTAATTACGGAACTAAAAGCACATTCCGGTGTTCCAATAATAATGGCGGGTGCGGGAGTCCGTGCCAGCAATCTGGAACGGTTTTTAAACGCCGGGGTGGAAGAGCTTCACAGCTCTGCGGGGAAATGGATACCTTCACCCATGCGTTATCGCAATACAGGGCTGTCAATGTCGACGGATGCTGAAGCGGATGAATATTCTCGCTACGGCGTAGAGGGAGAGTCGGTTGCGGAAATGAAGTCGCTGATTGAGCGTCATCACGTGTAGCAACGTACCGATTTTTACCGCGCATCATGTCGCCCAATATGATGCTTGCTTGTACCAGGCCCCTGCAATTTCAACAGGGGCCTTTTTTTATCCCCTCACCCCACACGGGAGAGGGAAAAACTACGGCTTGGTCGCAATCAACACCGCACGCATCGGTGCAGGATAGCCTTCAACGGTTTTGCTGTGGTCGGCCGGGTCGAGGAACTGCTCCAGCGATTCGGTGATCATCCAGTCGGTGCGGCGCTGCTCTTCGATAGACGTTACGCAAACATCGGCAATGCGCACATCTACAAATCCGCATTTCTCCAGCCAGTTTTTCAGCGCCAGCGCGGACGGGATGAAGTAAACGTTGCGCATCTGCGCGTAGCGATCGCCCGGCACCAGAACCGCATGCTCATCGCCTTCAATCACCAGCGTTTCCAGCACCAGCTCGCCGCCGCTGACCAGCTGATCTTTGAGCTGCCACAGGTGTTCAAGCGGGGAACGACGATGATACAGCACGCCCATCGAGAAGACAGTATCGAACGCTTTCAGGGCAGGGAGCTGCTCTATGCCCAGCGGCAGCAGGTGCGCGCGCTGGTCGTTGCCGAGCAGTTTTCGCACCGCCTCAAACTGGCACAGGAAGAGCTGCATCGGGTCGATGCCGACCGCCAGATGGGCTCCCGCGCCAATCATGCGCCACATGTGGTAACCGCTGCCGCAGCCTACGTCCAGAATGGTGCGCCCGGTCAGGTCGGAAAGGTGCGGCAGTACGCGATCCCACTTCCAGTCTGAGCGCCACTCGGTATTGATGTTCACGCCGTACAGCGAGAACGGCCCTTTGCGCCACGGCATTAAATTACGCATCAGCGTTTCGATGCGGTTGATCTGCCCGGCAGGGAGCGGCTCTGCGCTTTCCGCCGTCACGCTGTGCAGTAAATCCAGACGATGCGGCGTCAGCTCCGGCAGATACTCCACGGCATTTGACCACTGCTTTAACAGGCCGTGCTGCTGATCGCGCTGCCAGGCGGCAATCTGCGCCGGCAGGGTCTCCAGCCAGTGGGAAAGATGGTTTTTAGCAATCAGCTGATAAAAGTTGCTGAATTCAATCATGCGGCATCCCCGGCTTTTAGCGCCACCAGAGAGCCAAAGTTAAAGCACTGGAACCACAGTTCGCTGTGCTCAAAACCGGCTTTGTGCAGGCGCGCTTTATGGGTTTCCACGGAGTCCGTCAGCATCACGTTTTCCAGCATGCTGCGCTTCTGGCTGATCTCCAGCTCGCTGTAGCCGTTCGCCCGTTTGAAATCGTGGTGCATGTTGAACAGCAGCTCGCCTACTTTGGCATCCTCAAAGCTGAATTTTTCAGAAAGCACCAGCGCGCCGCCGGGATTCAGCCCCTGGTAAATTTTGTCCAGCAGCAGCTGGCGGTCTTCAGGCACCAGGAACTGCAGGGTAAAATTCAGCACTACCATCGAGGCGTTGTTAATCTCGATCTCGCGGATATCGCCTTCCACCACGTCCACCGGAACGGGGGCTTTGTACGCGTCAATATGGCGACGGCAGCGTTCCACCATGGCCGGGGAGTTATCGACGGCAATGATTCGGCAGCCATCGTGATGAATGTTACGACGTACCGACAGCGTTGCCGCGCCGAGCGAGCAGCCCAGGTCATAGACCTGCGTACCGGGTTGAACGAAGCGCTCAGCCAGCATACCGATCATAGAGATAATATTGGAATAACCGGGAACAGAGCGCTGGATCATATCCGGGAAGACTTCGGCTACCCGTTCATCGAAGGTCCAGTCGCCCAGGCTGGCGATAGGCGCGGAAAAAAGCGTGTCGCGATCTGACATAACGTAAAAATCCGGGAAAAATAAAGTGGCGTATTGTGCGCTAATGGAGGGAGAAAACCAACTCCCACGGCATATACCACAGGTTAGCCAGCACCATCAGCAAAAGCGAACACCAGGTCGCGCTCATGCCGGAACGACGCCAGCGGAATAAACGGTGGTGAAAGCCGTAATAATGCATTAACCGGCCAGCAATAAGCATCAGGCCACAAATATGCACCATCCAGGTTTCCGCGCCATTCATCTCCATAAACAGCAGCAGGATGAGAGCAACGGGGATGTATTCCACCGCATTACCGTGAATGCGAATAGCGCTTTGCAGTTCGGAGAAACCGCCGTCGCCGTAAGAGACGCGGTATTGCATCCTGAGGCGCACAACATCAAACGAAAATTTAATCAGCAGTAATGCACCTAACACCGCATACAGCGCGCTGACCATACTAACTCCCTGTTTTTTGGCAGATGGCACTTCACTATGATAGGGGGTGATATCAGAAAAGAGAAGATTGTTGTGGGATGGAAGGGACGCTGCCCACGGATGGCACCGCGGCCTGCAAGGCCTGCCACAGAGCATCGACCAGTTCGGGCGCCTGAGCAATATCCGGCGTGTGCAAAAAGAGGTACGGCGTGGTGGTGTGCTCCCAGCTCGCGAGTTTTTGCAGCCAGACGGCGAACATCGCCTGATTTTGCTGCATATTGTCGCTGCCGATGAACCTGACCATCGGGTTCTGTGCGGTCACGATGGCGTGGACCGGCACTTTCGGTTTTTTACGCTGAGCATCAACGATGGCCTCGTTATGCGGTACTGCGTTGTGCACCGGACGACTGTCGAGGATCACCCGGTTAACGGAACGATCCAGCAGGCCCCGGTTGAGCGCTTTTTCGGCTTCGCCTTTCGCAAAGAAGTCCTGATGTCGGACTTCCACGCCGTAGGTGAATTCGCGGGGCAGGGCATCCAGGAACTGCCACAGGGCGGGCAGATCGCGCGGGCCAAACGTGGCGGGAAGCTGGAGCCAGTATTGTCCAATTCGGTTCGCCAGCGGCGACATGCGCGTGAAAAATTCTTCCGTTAAGTCCCCGCAGTTGCGCAGCGCGGCCTGGTGGGAAATGGTCGCCGGAAACTTAAAGCAGAAACGGAAATCGTCCGTTGTTTGCTCCCGCCAGCGTTCGACTATCTCGGCTTTGGGCAGCGCATACAGCGTGGTGTTACCCTCGACGCAGTTAAAGTGTCGGGCATACTCTTCAAGGCTGGTAATGCCCAGGCGCACCCATTTAGGGTGCGACCACTGGGGCAGGCCCACGTACATCATAGCGCGCTTAAAATCTCATCCGTACTACGCACGCGTCCGATGCGCGGGAAGATATGGGTCATGCTGCCCTGATGCTGCTCCGCGGAAGCCGCGCTGCAGGCATCTTCAGCAATCACCAGATTAAAGCCCAGCTCCCAGGCGTTACGGGCTGTCGATTCGACGCCGATATTGGTGGAAATGCCGCACAGAATAATGGTGTCGATACCGCGGCGGCGAAGCTGCAGCTCAAGGTCGGTCCCGTAGAACGCGCCCCACTGGCGTTTAGTCACTTCGATATCGCTGTCGCGTTTGCCCAGCGACACCGGGTACGTCCACCAGTTTTCCGGCAGGGTATGCGCGGGCGCCTGGGCATCAACGGGCTGTTTTAACGCCTCGGCGAAATCAGCGGACCAGCCTACGCGCACCATGACCACAGGGGCACCGATGGCGCGGCACTTCTCGGCCAGGCGAGCGGCGCGGCTGACGACTTCATCCGCTGCGTGTGGGCCACCGGCGAAGGGCAGGATCCCTTCCTGTAAATCAATCACAACAAGCGCGGTTTTGCGGGCATCAAGTGTTAACATCGTCACTCCAGGTAAATTAATCACTTCCGTAACACCTTACGACGTGATGACCTGTTATCGGTCGGATAATTTTGTTAATTTTTGTGAGAATGCGCAATAAGAGTGCAGCAAACGACCGTCTGGCGGTGGTTCGCTCTTATCGTCCGGCGGAATTTCCAGTATAATAGCCGCCTTTTTTCATCCAGTTGTGACATACAGAAAGCTGCGACATAGTAGCCTGCATACCAGGCGACATTTAGCCTGCGGCTAATTAAGGGATATCTCATGCGTACAGAATATTGCGGGCAGCTGCGTCAGTCCCACGTCGGACAGCAGGTCACCCTGTGTGGTTGGGTCAACCGTCGTCGTGATCTTGGTAGCCTTATCTTCATCGATATGCGCGACCGTGAAGGTATCGTTCAGGTGTTCTTCGACCCGGATCGCGCAGATGCGCTGAAGCTGGCCTCTGAGCTGCGTAATGAGTTCTGCATTCAGGTCACCGGCACCGTGCGTGCGCGTGACGAGAAAAACGTTAACGCAGACATGGCGACGGGCGCTATCGAAGTGCTGGCGTCCGATCTGGTTATCATCAACCGTGCCGAAGCGCTGCCGCTGGACTCCAACCACGTCAACACTGAAGAAGCGCGTCTGAAATACCGCTACCTGGATCTGCGTCGTCCGGAAATGGCTCAGCGCCTGAAAACCCGTGCGAAAATCACCAGCCTGGTGCGTCGCTTTATGGATGACCACGGTTTCCTCGATATTGAAACCCCGATGCTGACCAAAGCCACGCCGGAAGGCGCGCGCGATTACCTGGTGCCATCCCGCGTTCATAAAGGCAAATTCTACGCGCTGCCGCAGTCACCGCAGCTCTTCAAACAGCTGCTGATGATGTCCGGCTTCGACCGCTATTATCAAATCGTTAAGTGCTTCCGCGACGAAGACCTGCGCGCTGACCGTCAGCCAGAATTTACCCAGATCGATGTTGAAACTTCCTTCATGACCGCCGAACAGGTGCGTGAAGTGATGGAAGCGCTGGTGCGTAGCCTGTGGAATGACGTGAAGGGCGTTGAGCTGGGCGATTTCCCGATCATGACCTTCGCCGAAGCGGAACGTCGCTACGGCTCCGACAAACCAGACCTGCGTAACCCGATGGAGCTGGTGGACGTGGCTGACCTGGTGAAATCCGTTGAGTTCGCGGTATTCGCGGGACCGGCTAACGATCCGAAAGGCCGCGTGGCTGCCCTGCGCGTACCGGGCGGCGCGGCGCTGAGCCGTAAGCAGATTGATGACTACGGCAACTTTATTAAGATCTACGGCGCGAAAGGTCTGGCCTATATTAAAGTGACCGAGCGTGCGAAAGGTCTGGAAGGGATCACCAGCCCGGTGGCGAAATTCCTGAACGCGGACATCGTGGAAGCGATCCTTGAGCGCACCGGTGCGCAGGACGGCGACATGATCTTCTTCGGCGCAGACAACAAGAAAGTCGTTGCGGATGCGATGGGCGCGCTGCGTCTGAAGCTCGGCAAAGACCTGAACCTGACCGACGAAAGCAAATGGGCGCCGCTGTGGGTTATCGACTTCCCGATGTTTGAAGACGACGGTGAAGGCGGCCTGACCGCGATGCACCACCCGTTCACCTCGCCAAAAGAGATGACGGCGGCAGAGCTGAAAGCGGCGCCGGAAGAGGCAGTGGCAAACGCTTATGACATGGTTATCAACGGCTATGAAGTGGGCGGCGGCTCCGTACGTATTCACAGCGGTGAAATGCAGCAGACCGTGTTCGGCATTCTGGGTATTAACGAGCAGGAACAGCGCGAGAAGTTTGGCTTCCTGCTGGACGCCCTGAAGTACGGCACGCCTCCGCACGCGGGTCTGGCCTTCGGTCTCGACCGTCTGACCATGCTGCTGACCGGCACCGATAACATTCGTGACGTTATCGCCTTCCCGAAAACCACTGCCGCAGCGTGTCTGATGACCGAAGCGCCAAGCTTTGCCAACCCGGCAGCGCTGGCCGAGCTGGGCATTGAAGTGGTGAAGAAGGAAGAGAAAAACTGATATGGCATATAAGCTTCCCGTTTCTGTCCTGGTGGTCATTTATGCAGAAGACACGAAGCGGGTGCTGATGTTGCAGCGGCGCGACGATCCTGATTTCTGGCAGTCGGTTACCGGCAGCCTGGAAGAGGGGGAGACCGCGCCGCAGGCCGCCGCGCGTGAAGTAAAGGAAGAGGTCACCATTGACGTTGCTCATGAGCAACTGACCCTGAAGGACTGTCAGCGCACGGTGGAGTTTGAAATTTTTAGCCATTTACGTCATCGCTATGCGCCGGGCATTGAGCGCAACACGGAGTCGTGGTTCTGTCTCGCGCTCCCCCATGAGCGGGAGATTGTGTTTACCGAACACCTGAACTACCGCTGGGTGAACGCGGCGGATGCCGCCGCACTGACCAAGTCGTGGAGCAACCGGCAGGCGATTGAAGAATTTGTAATTAACGCGGCCTGAGAAGGCGCGATTTTTGGAGAACTTTTTATGGCAGGTCATAGTAAGTGGGCCAACACCAAACACCGTAAAGCGGCACAGGATGCCAAGCGCGGTAAGATCTTTACCAAAATCATCCGCGAGCTGGTGACAGCAGCGCGTCTGGGCGGCGGCGACCCGGCTTCTAACCCACGCCTGCGCGCGGCGGTAGATAAAGCGCTGTCTAACAACATGACGCGTGACACCCTGAACCGTGCTATCGCACGCGGCGTGGGCGGTGATGAAGACGCGAACATGGAAACCATCATTTATGAAGGTTACGGCCCTGGCGGTACTGCGGTGATGGTTGAATGCCTGTCCGACAACCGTAACCGTACCGTTGCGGAAGTGCGCCACGCGTTCACCAAAACCGGCGGCAACCTGGGCACTGACGGCTCCGTAGCTTACCTGTTCAGCAAAAAAGGCGTCATCTCTTTCGAGAAAGGCGACGAAGATGCGATCATGGAAGCGGCGCTGGAAGCGGGTGCGGAAGACGTGGTGACCTACGATGATGGTGCCATTGACGTCTACACCGCGTGGGAAGAGATGGGTGCCGTGCGCGATGCGCTGGAAGCGGCGGGCCTGAAAGCGGACAACGCTGAAGTCTCCATGATCCCGTCCACCAAAGCGGATATGGATGCAGAAACCGCACCGAAACTGCTGCGTCTGATCGACATGCTCGAAGACTGCGACGACGTGCAGGAAGTGTACCACAACGGTGAAATCTCTGATGAGGTTGCAGCGACTCTCTGATGAGAGCCTGTAAACCGTTTACGGGAGACGCGTGATGTCGATTATCCTCGGGATTGACCCCGGCTCACGCGTCACCGGGTATGGCGTTATCCGTCAGGTGGGACGCCAGCTAACCTACCTCGGCAGTGGATGCATTCGCACCAAAGTGGACGATCTGCCGTCGCGCCTCAAGCTTATTTATGCGGGCGTATCGGAGATCATCACCCAGTTTCAGCCAGACTATTTCGCCATTGAGCAGGTCTTTATGGCGAAGAACGCGGATTCGGCGCTGAAGCTCGGTCAGGCGCGTGGGGTGGCCATCGTGGCTGCGGTGAACCAGGATCTCCCTGTGTTCGAATACGCCGCGCGCCAGGTTAAGCAGACGGTGGTGGGCATCGGTAGCGCGGAGAAGAGCCAGGTGCAGCACATGGTGCGCACCCTGCTGAAGCTTCCCGCGAACCCGCAGGCCGACGCCGCCGATGCGCTGGCGATTGCAATTACCCACTGCCACGTCAGCCAGAACGCGATGCAAATGAGCGAGTCGCGGCTCAATCTGGCGCGAGGCAGGTTACGATAATCAGAAATCAGGCTGGATAAACATCCAGCCTTTTTTTATTATGTCGGCAGTTAATTTCTCCCAGAACGCAGGAGCGTCACGTGATAGGCAGACTCAGAGGCATCATCATTGAAAAACAACCCCCGTTAGTGCTGCTGGAAGTGGGTGGCGTGGGCTATGAAGTCCATATGCCGATGACCTGCTTCTACGAGCTGCCGGACGCGGGCAAAGAGGCGATTGTCTTTACCCAGTTTGTGGTGCGTGAAGATGCCCAGCTGCTGTACGGCTTTAACAACAAGCAGGAACGCACCCTGTTTCGCGAGCTGATTAAAACCAACGGTGTGGGGCCAAAGCTGGCGCTGGCGATTTTGTCCGGCATGTCCGCTCCGCAGTTTGTGAATGCTGTTGAGCGCGAAGATCCCGCGGCGCTGGTTAAGCTTCCGGGCATTGGTAAGAAAACCGCAGAGCGTCTGATTGTTGAGATGAAAGACCGCTTTAAAGGTCTGCACGGCGATCTGTTCACTCCGGCTGCCGATTTGGTTCTGACTGCTCCGGGTGCGCTAGCCTCTGATGATGACGCCGAGCAGGAAGCGGTTGCCGCGCTGGTGGCGCTGGGCTATAAACCTCAGGAGGCCAGCCGGATGGTGAGCAAAATTGCCAAACCGGACGCCAGCAGTGAAACTCTGATTCGTGAAGCGCTGCGCGCTGCATTGTGAGGTAAAGGATGATTGAAGCAGACCGCCTGGTATCGGCAGGCACCCTTCAGGCAGAAGACGTGGTGGATCGTGCGATCCGCCCGAAGCTGCTTGATGAGTACATCGGCCAGCCGCAGGTACGTTCCCAGATGGAGATTTTCATCCAGGCGGCAAAGCTGCGCGGCGATGCGCTCGATCACCTGCTGATTTTTGGCCCGCCGGGGCTAGGGAAAACCACGCTGGCGAATATCGTTGCCAATGAAATGGGCGTCAACCTGCGTACCACCTCCGGCCCGGTGCTGGAGAAAGCGGGCGATCTGGCGGCGATGCTGACCAACCTTGAACCGCATGACGTGCTGTTTATCGATGAGATCCACCGCCTGTCACCGGTGGTGGAGGAAGTGCTCTATCCGGCGATGGAGGATTACCAGCTGGATATCATGATCGGCGAAGGCCCGGCCGCGCGCTCCATCAAAATCGATCTGCCGCCGTTTACCCTGATTGGCGCCACGACCCGCGCTGGGTCGTTGACCTCTCCGCTGCGCGACCGCTTTGGCATCGTTCAGCGTCTGGAGTTTTATCAGGTACCCGATCTTCAGCATATCGTGGGGCGCAGCGCGCGCTACATGGGGCTGGATATGAGCGAAGAGGGGGCATATGAAGTGGCAAAGCGTTCCCGCGGTACGCCGCGTATTGCCAACCGCCTGCTGCGCCGCGTGCGTGACTTTGCTGAAGTGAAGCACGATGGTTCGATTTCCGCCGAGATCGCCGCCCAGGCGCTGGATATGCTGAACGTCGATGCTGAAGGCTTTGACTATATGGACCGCAAACTGCTGCTGGCGGTGCTGGACAAGTTCTTTGGCGGGCCGGTCGGGCTGGATAACCTGGCGGCGGCAATTGGCGAAGAGCGTGAGACTATCGAAGATGTGCTGGAGCCGTATCTGATCCAGCAGGGCTTCTTACAGCGTACCCCACGTGGTCGTATGGCGACGGTGCGGGCGTGGAATCATTTCGGTATTACGCCGCCCGCGATGCCGTAAGTAGCGATAAATGGTAGCCCCGGTAAGCGAAGCGCCACCGGGGACATGCTCACTACTGCGCGGTCTTTTTCATCATACTGAAAACAAACAACACCGCCGCGCTCAAGACCACCGACGGCCCTGCTGGCGTGTCATAAAACGCCGAAAAGGTTAACCCGCCCGTGACGGCGATCATCCCGATAACCACCGCGATACCGGCCATCTGCTCTGGCGTACGTGCAAAACGGCGCGCCGTGGCGGCAGGGATAATCAGCAGCGATGTTATAATCAGCGCGCCGACAAACTTCATTGCGACACCAATCGTTAACGCCGTCACCAGCATCAGCAGCAGCTTCACGCGCTGCAGCTTCACGCCGTCGACAAACGCCAGATCCGGGCTGACGGTCATTGCCAGTAAATTCCGCCACTGCCACAGCAGAATACCCAGTACCACCACCACGCCAATGGCGATCGCGATGAGATCGTCAGGCGTCACGGCCAGCAGATCGCCGAACAGGTAGGCCATCAGGTCAACGCGGATATTTGACATCAGGCTAACAACGACCAGACCCAGCGACAGCGCGCTGTGCGCCATGATGCCAAGCAGCGTATCAATCGCGAGGTGAGGGCGCTTCTCCAGCCAGACCAGACCGGCCGCCAGCAGCAGCGTGACCACAATCACCGCGTAAAAGGGATTCACATCCAGCAGCAAACCAAAGGCAACGCCCAGCAGCGACGCATGCGCCAGGGTATCACCGAAGTAAGACATTCTGCGCCACACCACAAACGAGCCGAGTGGGCCTGCGGCGCAGGCAAGCATAACCCCGGCCAGCCAGCCGGGCAGTAACAGTTCAATCATGAGTGTCCATTTCCCCGACGCAGAACGATTCGTCCCTGCAAATCATGGCGATGATTATGATGATGACGATAGATGCCAAGCTGTTCAGCGCCGCGAGGGCCGAACATGGAGATAAATTCCGGGTGCATTGAGACCACTTCAGGCGTGCCGGAACAGCAAATGTGATGGTTGAGACACAGCACTTCGTCGGTTTTCGCCATCACCAGATGCAGGTCATGGGAGACCATCAGCACGGCGCAGTTCAGTTCGCGGCGCAGCTGGTCGATCAAATCATAAAGCGCGACCTGACCATTGACGTCCACGCCCTGGGTTGGCTCATCCAGCACCAGCAGCTGCGGGCTGCTCAGCAGCGCACGGGCCAGCAAAACGCGCTGCGTCTCACCGCCGGACAGCTTCTGCAACGGCGCATCGATAAGGTGGCCCGCCTGCACGCGCTTCAGCGCCGGGAGAATATCGGCTTTTCGCGTGCCCGGACGCAGACGCAGAAAACGATTTACCGTCAGCGGCAGGGTGGCGTCCAGGTGTAATTTTTGCGGCACATAGCCGATCCGCAATTTTTCCTCGCGCGTGATTACACCTTCATCCGGTGTAACCAGACCCAGCACCACGCGTACCAGAGTGGATTTACCTGCGCCATTGGGGCCGAGCAGCGTCAGAATTTTTCCGGGCTTGAGATCCAGCGATACGTCAGAGAGGACGCGGCGCTGGCCAAAGGAGACCGAAATATTGTCGAGAGAAACCAGAGTCGTCATGTCAATTTAAGCTTGAAGAAGTCAACGAATGTTATAATATCACATTCCACGCATTCACTACGATGATTAGTCGCATTATGTTACATAAAAATACGCTTCTTTTCGCAGCATTATCCGCTGCCCTTTGGGGAACAACCGCACAAGATGTTAACGCCGCCGTTGTTGCTTCGCTTAAACCGCTTGGATTCATCGCGTCGGCCATTGCCGATGGGGTAACGGAAACCCAGGTTCTGCTCCCTGACGGGGCCTCAGAGCATGACTATTCTCTGCGTCCGTCTGATGTAAAACGCTTACAAAACGCAGACTTAGTTGTCTGGATTGGTCCGGAGATGGAAGCATTCATGCAGAAATCCGCCAAACAGATTGCTAATGAAAAACAGGTCGCGATTGCCGGGCTTTCCGGCGTGAAACCGTTGCTCATGAAAGGGGCGGATGATGACGGTGACGAACATGACCATCACGCTGCAGAGGGTGAAAAAGGTGATGGAGATCACCATCACGGCGAGTACAACATGCATCTCTGGCTATCCCCAGAGATAGCGCGGCTTTCAGCGGTTGCAATCCATGACAAATTAGTGGAACTTATGCCGCAAAGTCGAGCCAAACTAGACGCCAACCTGAAGGATTTTGAGGCACAATTAGCCGCAACCGATAAGCAGGTAGGTAATGAGCTCGCACCGTTGAAAGGAAAAGGGTATTTCGTTTTTCATGACGCCTACGGCTACTACGAAAAACACTACGGCCTGACCCCGCTTGGGCACTTTACCGTCAACCCTGAAATTCAACCTGGTGCGCAGCGTTTACATGAAATCAGAACACAGTTGGTTGAGCAGAAAGCGACATGCGTTTTTGCTGAGCCACAGTTCAGGCCAGCGGTCGTAGAAGCCGTGGCCAGGGGAACATCCGTGCGCATGGGAACCCTTGACCCGCTAGGTACGAATATCCAGTTGAGCAAAGCGAGCTATTCGCAGTTCCTCAGCCAACTGGCGAACCAGTATGCGAGCTGCCTGAAAGGAGATTAACGAGGAAGTGAATACGTGCAACAGATAGCCCGCTCTGTCGCCCTGGCATTTAACAATCTGCCTCGACCCCACCGCGTTATGCTGGGGTCGCTTACAGTTCTCACCTTAGCGGTCGCCGTCTGGCGGCCCTATGTTTACCACCCGAGTTCTGCCCCTATCATTAAAACCATCGAGCTTGAAAAGAGCGAGATCCGCTCTTTGCTGCCTGAAGCCAGCGAGCCTATCGACCAGGCCGCTCAGGAAGATGAAGCTATCCCTCAGGATGAACTGGACGATAAAACCGAGAACGAAGCGGGGATCCACGAATACGTTGTTTCTACCGGTGACACGCTGAGCAGCGTGCTCAACCAGTACGGTATCGACATGGGCAATATCAGCCAGCTGGCCGCTGCGGATAAAGACCTGCGTAACCTGAAAATCGGGCAACAGCTCTCCTGGACATTAACGGCGGATGGCGATCTTCAGCGTTTGACCTGGGAAATGTCCCGCCGCGAAACCCGCACCTATGACCGCACTGCAAACGGTTTCAAAATGACCAGTGAAATGCAGAAAGGCGACTGGGTTAACAGCGTGATGAAAGGTACCGTGGGCGGAAGCTTTGTTTCCAGCGCCCGTGATGCGGGCCTGACCAGCGGTGAAATCAGCGCGGTGATCAAAGCCATGCAGTGGCAGATGGATTTCCGTAAGCTGAAGAAAGGCGATGAGTTTTCCGTCCTGATGTCCCGCGAAATGCTGGACGGCAAGCGCGAGCAGAGCCAGCTGCTGGGGGTGCGTCTGCGCTCCGAGGGAAAAGATTACTACGCCATTCGCGCTGAAGACGGCAAGTTCTATGACCGCAGCGGTACGGGCCTTGCGAAAGGCTTCCTGCGTTTCCCGACGGCGAAACAGTTCCGCGTCTCCTCTAACTTTAACCCGCGTCGTCTGAACCCGGTTACCGGGCGCGTTGCGCCTCACCGCGGGGTAGACTTCGCGATGCCGCAGGGCACGCCGGTGCTGGCCGTTGGCGATGGCGAAGTGGTGATGGCAAAACGCAGCGGTGCTGCGGGTTATTACGTGGCTATCCGTCACGGTCGTACCTATACCACCCGCTATATGCACCTGCGCAAGCTGCTGGTCAAACCGGGGCAGAAAGTGAAACGCGGCGACCGTATCGCGCTCTCCGGCAACACCGGACGCTCTACTGGCCCGCACCTGCACTATGAAGTGTGGATCAACCAGCAGGCCGTGAACCCGCTGACGGCCAAACTGCCGCGCACCGAAGGCCTGACAGGTAAAGATCGCTCCGATTACCTGGCGCAGGCGAGAGAGGTGATACCGCAGCTGAGCTTAAACTAAGCTCTCTGTTTTGTGAAAAAAGCCGGTGTCAGCATGCGCCGGCTTTTTCTTTTGTGCGTGGGCGACTGCCTCGCTACACTATCTGAATAATTTTTTGCGTCACCAGACCCTGGAACCAGCATGGAAACAAAAAAAAATAATATTGAATACATTCCTGAGTTTGAAAAATCCTTTCGACATCCGCGCAACTGGGGCGCCTGGCTGGGGGTTTACACCTTTGCGGGCATCGCTATGCTGCCTGCCGCGCTGCGCGATCCCGTACTGGGAAAAATTGGCCGTCTGGCCGGACGCTTAGGTAAAAGCGCGCGTCGTCGTGCGCAGATCAACCTCTATTACTGTTTTCCTGAAAAAAGCGATGCCGAGCGCGAGGCCATCATCGACGCGATGTATACCACCGCACCGCAGGCCATGGCGATGATGGCGGAGCTGGCGCTGAAAGGACCGAAAAAAATCATCGACCGCGTTGACTGGAAAGGGCTGGAAATCATCGACGAAATGCGTCGCAATGATGAGAAGGTCATTTTCCTCGTGCCGCACGGCTGGGGCGTGGATATTCCGGCAATGCTGATGGCTTCCCAGGGGCAGAAAATGGCGGCGATGTTCCATAACCAGGGCAATAAAATCTACGATTTTGTCTGGAACACGGTACGTCGTCGTTTTGGCGGACGTTTGCATGCGCGTAACGACGGCATCAAGCCGTTTATTCAGTCTGTACGTCAGGGGTACTGGGGCTACTATCTGCCGGACCAGGACCACGGACCCGAGCACAGCGAGTTTGTCGACTTCTTTGCGACCTACAAAGCCACGCTCCCCGCCATTGGCCGCCTGATGAAGGTCTGCCGCGCCCGCGTGATCCCGCTCTTTCCGGTTTACGACGGTAAAACGCATCGCCTGAGCATTGAAGTCCGTCCGCCGATGGACGACCTGCTGACCGCGGACGATCGCACCATCGCGCGCCGCATGAACGAAGAGGTGGAGCTGCTGGTGGGGCCGCATACCGAACAGTACACGTGGATACTGAAGCTGCTGAAAACGCGGAAGCCGGGAGAGACGGAGCCCTATAAGCGTAAAGAGCTTTACCCGAGGAAATAGAGAACCTTCACTTTGTCCCTCTCCCCTTAGGGGAGAGGGGATCGGATCTTACTCTACGGTCAGTACGCGCGTGGTATTGGTTGAGCCGATGGTGCTCATCACGTCACCCTGCGTCACGATGACGATATCACCAGACACCAGATAACCTTTATCGCGCAGCAGGTTTACGGCATCGTGCGCCGCGGCTACGCCGTCATTGGTGCTGTCGAAGTGTACCGGGGTAACACCGCGGTAAAGCGCCGTCAGGTTCAGCGTACGCTCGTGGCGTGACATGGCGAAAATCGGCAGGCCGGAGCTGATGCGAGAGGTCATCAGCGCGGTGCGGCCAGATTCGGTCATGGTGATGATCGCCGTAACGCCTTTCAGATGGTTGGCCGCGTACATGGCGGACATCGCAATCGCTTCTTCCACATTGTCGAACTGGATATCCAGGCGGTGCTTGGAGACGTTAATGCTTGGGATCTTCTCCGCGCCCAGGCAGACGCGCGCCATTGCGGCCACGGTTTCTGCCGGATACTGGCCCGCCGCGGTTTCCGCTGACAGCATCACCGCATCGGTACCGTCCAGCACGGCGTTAGCGACGTCCATGACTTCCGCACGGGTTGGCATTGGGTTAGTGATCATGGATTCCATCATCTGGGTGGCGGTGATCACCGCGCGGTTCAGCTGACGTGCGCGACGAATCAGCGCTTTCTGGATACCGACCAGTTCAGGGTCGCCGATTTCCACGCCCAGATCGCCACGGGCAACCATCACCACGTCAGAGGCGAGGATCACATCGTCCATCGCATCCTGATCGCACACGGCTTCCGCGCGTTCAACCTTAGCGACGATTTTGGCATCACAGCCTGCGTCACGGGCCAGGCGGCGCGCATAGTTCAGATCTTCGCCACAGCGTGGGAAGGAGACCGCCAGGTAGTCAACGCCGATCTGGGCCGCCGTTACGATATCCGCTTTGTCTTTGTCGGTCAGGGCTTCCGCAGAGAGGCCGCCGCCCAGTTTGTTGATGCCTTTATTGTTGGAGAGCGGGCCGCCGACGGTGACTTCAGTGAACACTTTCATCCCCTGAACTTCCAGCACCTTCAGCTGGACGCGACCGTCGTCGAGCAGCAGGATATCGCCAGGGACCACATCAGCCGGCAGGCCTTTATAGTCGATCCCGACTTTCTCTTTATCGCCTTCGCCTTTGCCGAGGTTGGCATCCAGCAGGAATTTGTCGCCGATATTGAGGAAAACTTTACCTTCTTTAAAGGTTGATACACGAATTTTTGGACCCTGCAGGTCACCGAGGATAGCGACGTGGCGGCCCAGCTTAGCGGCGATCTCACGCACTTTATCGGCACGCAATTTATGGTCTTCTGGCGTACCGTGAGAGAAGTTCATACGTACCACGTTGGCGCCAGCGGCGATAATCTTTTCGAGGTTATTATCGCGATCGGTGGCCGGGCCTAAGGTGGTGACGATCTTGGTTCTGCGAAGCCTTCTGGACATGTAATACTCCGTTGACTGAAACAACTTTGGTGTTGCGTGAACATTGAATCGGCCTTCATCTACCGCAAGGCAGTAAAGAGGGGGCCGAATGCCGAAAATCGTTACATCTAATTATGGGTTACGTCTTCGTTATCTACTTTCAGGGAACATCGCTCTTTATAAGCAATTCTTTATCAAAACGCGATTCCTTCAGCGCTTCCTTGACTCGCTTCAAGTTATCTCGGAATTTTGCGCCCCGGCGTAAGGTAAATCCGGTCGCCAGCACGTCGATTACCGTGAGCTGCGCCAGACGGGACACCATTGGCATATACATGTCGGTATCCTCAGGCACGTCCAGGGTAATGGCGAGAGTCGCCTCCCGCGCCAGCGGCGTGCCGGCGGTGGTGAGGGCGATTACCATGGCATCGTTTTCACGGGCCAGCTGCGCCAGCTCAACCTGGCTTTTGGTGCGGCCAGTGTGCGAAATCAGTACCACGACGTCATCCTCACTGCAATTCATACAGCTCATGCGTTGCAGCACAATGTCATCGGAATAAATAACCGGCACGTTAAAGCGGAAGAATTTATTCATGGCGTCGTGCGCCACGGCGGCTGACGAGCCAAGACCGAAGAACGCAATGCGTTTGGCCTGGGTGAGTAAATCCACCGCGCGGTTTACTGAACTCATATCCAGGCTTTGACGAACGTGATCGAGCGTGGCCATGGCCGACTCAAATATTTTTGCCGTATAGGCATCTACGCTGTCGTCTTCATCCACATTACGATTAACATAGGGGGTACCGTTTGCCAGACTTTGTGCCAGATGCAGTTTAAAATCAGGAAAGCCGCGCGTTTCCAGGCTGCGGCAGAAGCGGTTGACCGTCGGTTCACTGACGCCCGCTTCCTGAGCCAGAGCGGCGATGCTTGAATGAATCGCCTGAGCGGGCGCGGCCAGAATGACTTCAGCCACTTTTCGCTCGGATTTGCTAAGGTGTTCCAGTTGATACTGGATTTTTTCAAGCATGTTCATTGTTAACAAGGCGCTCATGGGGGTGGAAACGATTTCACTCATTGATGAAATCTTGATTCGATTAGCCGATATTACCCCTGTGGCTTCCCTAAAGGGTAACAGTCGACGAGATAATGTTGTTGTTTTTTTTCATTACTTGATCGATGTCGGGTTTTGCTATGACCCTGTTGCGCAAATTATCGACGGCTGTTGCGTCATTACGTCGCCATAATCGGCTGAATGGCGAAAAATCGCCGTATCGCACGAGACGATAAGCGCTAATGGTTTCGGGAATGACGTAAAAGCAGTACAGTGCATTGTAATAAAATTACAACGATACCTGGCATAAGCACCAGGTGATCCAACTGAGGAGAATGACATGGCGGTAACGCAAACAGCCCAGGCATGTGACCTGGTCATTTTCGGCGCGAAAGGCGATCTTGCACGCCGAAAATTGCTGCCTTCCCTGTATCAACTGGAGAAAGCGGGCCAAATTCATCCGGATACGCGTATCCTGGGTGTTGGGCGCGCCGACTGGGACAAGGACGCTTATACCAAAGTCGTCCGCGAGGCGCTCGAAACTTTCATGAAGGAAAAAATTGATGAAAGTTTGTGGGATACCCTCAGCGGTCGTCTCGACTTCTGCAACCTGGACGTGAATGACGTCAGCGCGTTTTCCCGCCTGGGTGCCATGCTGGATCAGAAAAACCGTGTCACCATTAACTATTTCGCCATGCCGCCAAGCACCTTTGGTGCCATCTGCAAAGGTTTGGGCGAAGCCAAACTGAACGCCAAGCCGGCGCGCGTGGTGATGGAAAAGCCGCTCGGGACGTCGCTGGCAACCTCTCGTGAAATTAACGACCAGGTGGGCGAGTTCTTTGAAGAGTGCCAGGTCTACCGTATCGACCACTATCTCGGTAAAGAGACGGTACTGAACCTGCTGGCGCTGCGTTTCGCTAACTCCCTGTTTGTGAATAACTGGGACAACCGCACTATCGACCACGTGGAAATTACCGTGGCGGAAGAGGTGGGGATCGAAGGTCGCTGGGGTTACTTTGACCAGGCCGGCCAGATGCGCGACATGATCCAGAACCACCTGCTGCAAATTCTGTGCATGATTGCCATGTCTCCGCCGTCTGACCTGACGGCTGACAGCATCCGCGATGCCAAAGTGAAAGTGCTGAAGTCGCTGCGCCGCATCGACCGCTCCAACGTGCGCGAGAAGACCGTGCGCGGCCAGTACACCGCCGGGTTTGCGCAAGGCAAAAAAGTACCGGGCTACCTGGAAGAAGAGGGCGCGAACAAGACCAGCAACACCGAGACGTTTGTGGCGATCCGCGTGGATATCGACGACTGGCGCTGGGCGGGCGTGCCGTTCTACCTGCGTACCGGTAAGCGTCTGCCTGCGAAATGTTCCGAAGTGGTTGTCTACTTTAAGAACCCGGAACTGAACCTGTTCAAAGAGTCCTGGCAGGAGCTGCCGCAGAACAAGCTGACCATCCGTCTGCAGCCGGACGAAGGGGTGGACATCCAGATCCTCAACAAAGTGCCGGGCCTGGATCATAAGCACAACCTGCAGACCACCAAGCTGGATCTGAGCTACTCCGAAACCTTCAACCAGACGCACCTTGCGGATGCTTACGAGCGTCTGCTGCTGGAAACCATGCGCGGTATCCAGGCGCTGTTCGTGCGTCGCGACGAAGTGGAAGAGGCGTGGAAATGGGTCGATTCCATCACCGAAGCCTGGGCTGCCGATCAGGATGCGCCAAAACCGTATCAGGCGGGTACCTGGGGGCCTGTGGCGTCGGTGGCGATGATCACCCGCGATGGCCGCTCCTGGAACGAGTTTGAGTAGGATAATCTGCTAGCCCGAAAGTGTTATTTTACCGGTAACATGATCTAACACAGCTAGTGGCACAATTTTTATACTTTTAAGCTCCGCGTGGATTCACCCGCGGGGCTTTTTTTATTACACTGCCGGAAGTGATTTTGCCCCTGAGCTCCGGACAGCAAGCGTTTCAGCGTTGTTAACAACCGCCAGCGACTTTGTAAACTCCCGAGCCCGGACAGATAAATTAAAGGAGCTTTTATGAATCCTGTATTGTTACGCGTAACACAACGCATTATCGAGCGCTCGAAAGAGACCCGTTCGGCCTACCTCGCCCGCATTGAACAGGCGAAAAGCAACACCGTTCACCGCTCCCAGCTGGCCTGCGGTAACCTGGCCCACGGCTTCGCCGCATGCCAGCCCGATGACAAAGCCTCCCTGAAAAGCATGTTGCGTAACAATATCGCTATTATCACGTCCTATAACGATATGCTCTCCGCGCACCAGCCGTATGAGGTCTATCCCAACATCATTCGTAAAGCGCTGCACAGCGTGAACGCGGTGGGGCAGGTGGCGGGGGGCGTCCCGGCCATGTGCGACGGCGTGACGCAGGGGCAGGATGGTATGGAGCTGTCGCTGCTGAGCCGCGAAGTGATTGCGATGTCTGCGGCTGTGGGCCTGTCACACAACATGTTTGATGGCGCGCTGTATCTCGGCGTGTGCGACAAAATCGTCCCGGGACTGGTGATGGCGGCGCTGTCGTTTGGTCATCTGCCTGCGATTTTCGTGCCGTCCGGCCCGATGGCCAGCGGTCTGCCGAATAAAGAAAAAGTGCGTATCCGCCAGCTGTATGCGGAAGGCAAAGCCGATCGTCAGGCGCTGCTGGAAGCCGAAGCCGCTTCCTACCATGCGCCGGGCACCTGTACGTTCTACGGCACGGCCAACACCAACCAGATGGTGGTGGAGTTTATGGGGATGCAGCTTCCGGGCTCGTCCTTCATCCAGCCGGACGCGCCGCTGCGCCAGGCGCTGACCGAGGCCGCGGCCCGTCAGGTGACGCGCCTGACAGGAAACGGCAATGAATGGATGCCGATGGGCAAAATGGTCGACGAAAAAGTGATCGTCAACGGTATCGTCGCCCTGCTGGCGACCGGCGGTTCAACTAACCACACCATGCACCTGGTGGCCATGGCGCGCGCGGCGGGTATCCTGATTAACTGGGATGACTTCTCCGACATCTCCTCCGTGGTACCGCTGATGGCGCGTCTGTACCCGAACGGTCCGGCGGACATCAACCACTTCCAGGCCGCGGGCGGCGTGCCGCTGCTGATGCGCGAGCTGCTGAAAGGCGGTCTGCTGCATGAAGACGTGAACACCGTAGCCGGATTTGGTCTGCAGCGCTACACCCAGGAGCCGTGGCTGAACAACGGCGAGCTGGACTGGCGCGACGGGGCGACCGCGTCTCTTGATCCGCAGGTGATTGCCACTATCGACAAACCGTTCTCCCACCACGGCGGTACCAAAGTGCTGAGCGGCAACCTTGGCCGCGCGGTGATGAAAACCTCTGCCGTGCCGGAAGAGAACCAGGTTATCGAGGCCCCGGCGGTAGTGTTTGAAAGCCAGCACGACGTGTTGCCTGCCTTCGACGCCGGTCTGCTGGATAAAGACTGCGTGGTGGTCGTGCGTCATCAGGGGCCAAAAGCGAACGGCATGCCAGAATTACATAAACTTATGCCACCACTTGGTGTATTATTGGACCGCCGTTTCAAAATTGCGTTAGTGACCGATGGCCGCCTGTCAGGCGCATCCGGCAAAGTGCCTTCCGCCATCCACGTCACGCCTGAAGCCTACGACGGCGGCTTGCTGGCGAAAGTGCGCGACGGCGACATGATCCGCGTGAACGGCCAGACTGGCGAGTTAACCCTGCTGGTGGATGACGCGGAGCTGGCGGCACGTCAGCCTCATATTCCTGACCTGAGCGCATCGCGCGTGGGGACCGGACGCGAAATGTTCAGCGCGCTGCGTGAGAAGCTCTCCGGTGCGGAGCAGGGCGCAACCTGTATTACGTTTTAAGACGACTTGATTTTAACGATCTGGCGAGAGAGAACTCTGATGAAAAACTGGAAAACAAGTGCAGAAGCAATCCTGACCACTGGCCCTGTCGTGCCGGTTATCGTGGTAAACAAGCTGGAGCACGCTGTGCCAATGGCGAAAGCGCTGGTTGCGGGCGGCGTTCGCGTTCTGGAAGTGACCCTGCGTACCGCCTGCGCGATGGACGCCATCCGCGCCATCGCTAAAGAAGTGCCGGACGCCATCATCGGTGCGGGTACCGTTCTCAACGCGCAGCAGCTGGCGGAAGTGACCGAAGCCGGTGCACAGTTTGCCATCAGCCCGGGTCTGACCGAGCCGCTGCTGAAGGCCGCGACCGAAGGCACTATTCCCTTGATCCCGGGCATCAGCACCGTTTCTGAACTGATGCTGGGCATGGACTACGGTCTGAAAGAGTTCAAATTCTTCCCGGCGGAAGCGAACGGCGGCACCAAAGCGCTGCAGGCAATTGCGGGTCCCTTCTCTCAGGTACGCTTCTGCCCGACGGGCGGTATCTCCCCGGCTAACTACCGCGACTACCTGGCGCTGAAAAGCGTGCTGTGCATCGGCGGCTCATGGCTGGTTCCGGCGGATGCGCTGGAAGCGGGCGACTGGGATCGCATCACGAAACTGGCTCGTGAAGCGGTTGAAGGCGCGAAGCAGTAAGCCATATGCAGCATGAAAAACGGGCCTTTCGGCCCGTTTTTTTTATCCTGCTACCTGAACGTTCGCAGCCGCCGCTTTTGCTCTTGCTACGGCCTCGTCAACGTTATCCCCGGTGGCTAACGCCACGCCCAGACGACGCGTACCGTCGATCTCCGGCTTGCCGAACAGACGGACCTGCAGGCCTGCGCCCACCGCGCCTTCGACGTTATCAAACGTCACATTCTGGCTGGTCAGCTGCGGAAGGATCACCGCCGACGCCGCCGGGCCGTACTGGCGGATGCCGCCAACCGGCAGGCCGAGGAAGGCGCGCACGTGCAGGGCGAACTCCGAGAGATCCTGCGAAATGAGCGTGACCATACCGGTGTCGTGCGGGCGAGGGGAGACTTCGCTGAAGATCACTTCGTCACCGCAGACGAACAGCTCCACGCCGAACAGGCCATAACCGCCCAGAGCCAGAACGGTTTTACGGGCAATCTCCCGGGCACGCTCCAGCGCCAGGTTGCTCATCTGCTGCGGCTGCCAGGATTCACGATAATCGCCATCTTCCTGACGGTGACCGATTGGGTCGCAGAAATGGACGCCGTCCACGGCACTGACGGTGAGCAGAGTGATTTCGAAATCAAACTTCACCACGCCTTCGACGATCGCGCGACCGGCACCGGCACGGCCACCCTGTTGCGCATAATCCCACGCGCTGTCCAGCGTGCTGCTGTCGCGAATAAAGCTCTGACCTTTCCCGGAAGAGCTCATCACCGGCTTAATGATGCACGGGTAGCCAATCTCTTCAACGGCCTGCAGGAATGCGGCTTTGTCACCCGCGAAACGGTAGCTTGAAGTAGGCAGTCCCAGCTCCTCCGCCGCCAGGCGGCGAATGCCTTCACGGTTCATGGTCAGCTTTGCCGCTTTGGCGCAGGGCACCACGCGCTGGCCTTCCTGCTCAAGGGCGATCAGCGTATCGGTTGCGATAGCTTCAATTTCCGGCACGACAAAATCCGGTTTCTCCCGTGCAATGAGCGTACGCAGGGCATCACCGTCCAGCATGTTAATCACATAAGAACGATGGGCGACGTGCATGGCGGGCGCGTCGGCGTAGCGGTCTACGGCAATCACCTCCACCCCTAAACGCTGACACTCAATGGCGACTTCTTTACCCAGTTCCCCCGATCCCAACAGCATTACGCGCGTCGCCGCAGGTCGCAGCGCGGTTCCTAAACGAGTCATAACATTCCCCCTGAAAAAGATGCGCGCAGTATAAACGAAAACGTTTGCGTCTGTCTTGCGCACGGCAAAAGGGCAGACCAGAAATTTGCGCTTCTTTAGGCTTGATGGACATTTCCTGACGCCTGCTCGCTTACGCTGGAGACCATGTTAACCGTTAAGCGAGGGAAACCATGTCAGGCTGGTTAAATCAACTGCAATCCATGCTAGGGCAGAAAACGTCTGGTTCCGGCGAGCAGGGGCTGAGCAAACTGCTGGTACCGGGGGCGCTCGGTGGGCTGGCAGGGCTGCTGGTTGCCAATAAATCCTCACGCAAGCTGCTGGCGAAGTACGGTACCGGCGCGCTGCTGGCCGGGGGCGGCGCTATCGCCGGCACCGTGCTGTGGAACAAATACAAGGACAGGGTGCGAGCGGCGCACCGCGATGAACCTCACTATGGGGAGCATACTTCTCCGCTGGATCTGCGCACGGAGCGGCTCATCCTTGCGCTGGTGTTTGCCGCCAAAAGCGACGGGCATATTGATGATAATGAAAGAGCGGCTATCGAACAGCAGCTGCGCGAGGCGGGTGTTGAAGAACAGGGCAGAACGCTGGTGGCGCAGGCCATTGAACAGCCGCTCGATCCGCAGCGTCTGGCACTGAGCGTGAAAAATGAGGAAGAGGCGCTGGAACTCTATTTTCTCAGCTGTGCCGCCATAGATATCGATCACTTTATGGAGCGTAGCTACCTTAACGCCCTCGGCGACGCGCTGAAGATCCCTCAGGACGTGCGCGAGGGGATAGAAAAAGATATCGGGGAACAAAAACAGGCGCTACAGGGCTAACTCGCGCCCCCGTGGTCATGTTTCGCTTGCATCATGCGCGGGTTTTGCCAACCTTATAGGGTGTAAAACTTAAAAGAATGATGACATGCCACCGAAAGCCCGACGTACTCCTTATGCGATCGTCACGCATGGCGATACGCGCATAGACAACTATTACTGGCTGCGGGACGATTCGCGTTCCCGGCCAGAGGTGCTCGACTACCTGCACGAGGAAAACGACTATGGCCGCAGGGTCATGGCCAGCCAGCAGGCGCTGCAGGACCAGCTGCTGAACGAAATGGTGCAGCGTATTCCCCAGCGCGACATCTCCGCGCCCTGGACCAAAAACGGCTATCGCTATCGCCATATCTATGAGCCGGGCAACGAGTATCCCATCTATCAACGACAGTCGGTATTAAGCGCCGAGTGGGATGAATGGGACATTCTGCTGGATGCGAACCAGCGCGCTGCCCACAGCGAGTTTTATACCCTGGGCGGTATGTCCATCTCCCCGGACAACACCATCATGGCGCTGGCGGAGGATTATCTCTCCCGGCGCCAGTACGGCCTGCGTTTTCGCAATCTGGAAACTGGCAACTGGTATCCGGAAATGCTGGAAAACGTCTCCCCGGATTTTGTCTGGGCGAACGATTCCGAGACGGTCTACTACGTTAAAAAGCACGCCTCCACGCTGCTGCCTTATCAGGTGTGGCGCCATACCGTAGGCACGGACTCAGCCGATGACGAGCTGGTCTATGAAGAGAAAGACGAAACGTTTTATGTCAGCCTGCATAAAACCTCCTCGCGCCACTATGTGATTATCTACCTCGCCAGCGCCACCACCTCGGAAGTGCTGCTCCTGGATGCCGAACTGCCTGATGCCCAGCCGCTCTGTTTCCTGCCGCGCCGCAAGGATCACGAGTACAGCCTGGATCACTTCCAGCACAGCTTTTATCTGCGTTCGAATCGTGAAGGCAAGAACTTTGGTCTGTACAAAACCAAGGTGCGCGACGAGCGCAAGTGGGAGGTGCTCATTCCCGCGCGGGATCAGGTGATGCTGGAAGGGTTCACGCTGTTTACCGACTGGCTGGTGGTTGAGGAGCGCCAGCGGGGGCTGACCAGTATCCGGCAGATCAACCGTAAAACGCGTGAGGTGATAGGGATTGCGTTCGACGATCCGGCCTACGTCACGTGGATCGGCTTTAATCCGGAACCTGAATCTTCCCGGCTGCGCTACGGCTACTCGTCCATGACCACGCCGGATACGCTCTTCGAGCTGGATATGGATACCGGACAGCGCCAGGTGCTCAAGCAAACCGAAGTGAAGGGCTTTGATTCCGACAATTACCGCAGCGAACACCTGTGGGTCACCGCGCGCGATGGCGTGGAGGTGCCGGTTTCGCTCGTTTATCACAAGGCGCATTTCCAGAAGGGTAAAAATCCGATCCTGGTCTACGGCTACGGCTCCTATGGCTCCAGCATGGATGCTGACTTCAGCAGCAGCAGATTAAGCCTGCTCGACCGCGGCTTTGTTTTCGCCATTGCCCATATTCGCGGCGGCGGCGAGCTGGGGCAGCACTGGTATGAAGACGGGAAATTCCTGAAAAAGAAAAACACCTTCAACGACTATCTTGACGTCTGCGATGCGCTGATTGAGCAAGGCTATGGCGATCCTCAGCTTTGCTTCGGCATGGGCGGCAGCGCGGGGGGGATGCTGATGGGGGCGGTCATCAATCAGCGGCCCGATCGCTTTAAGGGCATTGTTGCGCAGGTCCCGTTTGTCGATGTGGTTACCACTATGCTCGATGAGTCCATCCCTTTGACGACCGGGGAGTTTGAGGAGTGGGGCAACCCGCAGGATGAAACCTATTATCGCTATATGAAAGAGTACAGCCCGTATGACAACGTGGAAGCGAAAGCGTACCCGCACATGCTGGTGACGACCGGTTTGCACGATTCACAGGTGCAATACTGGGAACCGGCAAAATGGGTAGCAAAGCTGCGGGAGCTGAAAACCGATGACAACCTGCTGCTGCTCTGTACCGATATGGACTCCGGGCACGGAGGGAAATCGGGTCGATTCAAATCCTACGAAGGGGTGGCCCTGGAGTATACCTTTTTGATAGGCCTGGCGCAGGATACGTTGCCAGGCCGTGTGCAGCGTTAAGCTTCGCCCAGATAGTGTTTCAGGGTTAAGCGCAGTTCCGGGCTCATTTTGTCGAGGTTGTTATACAGCCAGCGCAGATAGCCCGGATCTTTATCCGCAATATCCGATACCGCTCTCCCGCGGTATTTGCCGAAGGTGAACGTCGTCAGCAGCGCAGGGCGTCCGGTGATCGTTGCCATATCATCCGGCGTCCAGCCCGATGTGTTCATAATATCTATGAGCAGCGCGGCGGTGATATAGCAGTCATACAGGGCGCGGTGATGGTGCAGCCCTTCAGGGGTTCTGACGCTGAGCTTGCGGGATTTATACAGCGCCATATTGCTGTATTTGATCCCTGGCCAGAGGCGACGCGCCAGCTTCATGGTACAAATCCACTCCCCGGGCATTTCGGGGAGTACCCGACGGTCAAAGCTGGCGTTGTGGGCAACGTACCATGGGCTGCCGTAGTAGTGCGGGATAACGTCTTCTATCCAGGGTTTATCCGCCACCATTGATTCTGTAATGCGATGGATAGCCATGGCCTGTGGGCTAATAGGGCGATCGGGACGCACCAGATGGCTCATCGGGTTGACGATTTTTCCATCAACCACGTCGACCGAGGCCACTTCCACAATTCCGCCCTGAAGATCGCAAGTTTCGGTATCA
The DNA here is from genome assembly GCF_014982245.1 of Enterobacter cloacae complex sp. P6RS. Taxonomy (NCBI): domain Bacteria; kingdom Pseudomonadati; phylum Pseudomonadota; class Gammaproteobacteria; order Enterobacterales; family Enterobacteriaceae; genus Enterobacter; species Enterobacter cloacae complex sp. P6RS. Next base: position 268,668 of record NZ_JADCLB010000020.1, on the reverse strand, counting down.
ATGACGCGCAGCATGAAAATCTCCTGAGCTTAAAACGCTTAGCCTAAAGGAATGATATCGCCTTGCCAACCCTGTCCGCTGCGCGTGCCGGTCAACAGGAGCTCACCCTTATCTGCCCGAACGATCAGCTGGCCTTTTTCATCCCATAACGCGCTGCCCGCGCCGGCATTTGCCATTAACACCGCGATAGCATACCTGTGCGCAAAACGCTGCAGGGTATTGATGGACTGTCGCCAGCGGTAATCCCTCACCGACTGGCAGCTGGTGAAGAGTGTTGCCTGCGGATCAAGATTCGGGGAATCGCTTTGCCCATCGATAATCGCGAGCTGTTTATCACCCGGCACCAGGCTGGCGCCGCTCCCCTGAGGGTAACGCAGAATACGATCGCGAGAGGGGGTAAACAGCGCAAGGCCTTTCTGGCGCTGACCGTTTCGTTCAACGGGAAGCCCTGCAATGAGGGTAATGCGGTAAAAATGCGCGGCGTCAAGCAACGGCTGTAGTCGATCGTCTTCGGGCGGGAGCGGTAATGCCGTCGCGCCCGGGCCGGTTAATGAGAGTTCCGGGAAAACCAGCAAATCGCACTGATGCTGTGCTGCTTCGGCAATAAAGTTGAGATGGTGCGCAATATGGTCATCTACGCTGTGATGCTGCCCGCCATACTGGGCTGCCGCAATATTCCAATGTGACATCGTGACTTCCTTATACACAGAGTCGCAGGGATTAAAGAGTACACCTAATTTAATCAGGGTTATCTTATCCTGCCAGATTCCGCGTAAGGAAGTGTAACGAGTCGTTAAGCTTATTTAACTTTCGGCTCGTACGGCAAGCGGGAGAGGTTGACCGAGGCGAGACGGTGGGCAATTAACCTTTCGCGAAACCAGTCACGCAGATGGGCGGGCTGTTCTCGCTCCACCACTTCAGCCACGATGGGCATGTTGTAACGCTCTTTAAAGGCGACGCCAGCGGCAGCGAGATCGACATTCACTTTATCCATCTCGTCCTGAGGAAGGGCGGCCAGATTGATCTTCATTACCTTCTCCTTATTTTGCGGCGGCAACGTTACCGCGATTGCGCGACGATGACAAGCAGAGCGGGATGATCCTCGACTCGTTTATTATACAGCGTTATTCTTTAGCTTACAGACATAACAAAAAGGAATGATTGTGATGGGTTTATTCACTTCCCGCGCGGTATGCGCACTGGTTTTTTTGGCCTCAACGGTAATCTCACCCTCCGTGCTGGCGCATGCGCATCTTGAGCAGCAGAGCCCGGCAGCGGACAGCCAGGTGGCGTCACCGCAGGTGCTGACGCTGAATTTCTCCGAAGGTATCGAGCCCGGATTTAGCGGCGTCGTGGTGACGGATGCGCAAAAGCAGGTGATCAAAACCGGTACCGCCACGCGAGACGAAAAGAACAAAGCACAGCTGACCGTTCCGCTGGAACAGACGCTGGCGCCGGGGGCTTACCGGGTGGACTGGCACGTGGTTTCCGTCGACGGCCATAAAACCAAAGGCAGCTATCGCTTCAGCGTGAAATAGCATGCTGGGACTGTTATACGTAGGATTGCGCTTTATCCATTTTGCGGCGCTAATGCTCGTTTTTGGCAACGCGCTTTACAGCGTCTGGTTTGCGCCTTCCGGGCTGCACCGCCTGATGGCCCGGCGTTTCCAGCTCCAGCAGAGAGTGGCGTCCATCGTCAGCCTGACCGCTGCGATCCTGATGTTTATGCTTCAGGGCGGCTTAATGGGCAACGGCTGGGGCGATGTGTTTAACCCGCAAATCTGGAACAGCGTGCTGGGAACGCGGTTTGGTGGCGTCTGGTTGTGGCAAATTATCCTCGCTGCCATCACCGTTGTCGTCGCGTGGCTCGCGCCGCTGAAAGGCTCGCGCCTGCTGCTGCTCGCCATGGGCCAGCTTATCCTGCTGGCAGGGGTAGGGCACGCGGCGATGAGCGACGGCCCGATGGGGGCGATACAGCGACTCAATCATGCTGTTCACCTGCTGTGTGCCGCAACCTGGGTGGGTGGATTGCTGCCGCTGCTGTTTTGCATGCGTCTGGCGAAAGGACGCTGGCAGAACGCGGCCATCTATACCATGATGCGTTTCTCGCGCGTGGGGCATTATGCCGTCGCAGGCGTGCTGCTCACCGGCGTAGTGAATGCGCTGTTGATTCTGGGCATTCATATTCCCTGGCAGGCTGGCTACGTGCAGTTTTTGTTGTTCAAATGTGCTCTCGTGGCGTTGATGGTGGCAATTGCGCTGGCAAATCGGTATTTTCTGGTGCCACGGTTCCGTCCGGATTCCGGGCGCGCACAACAGATGTTTATCAGGATGACACAGGCAGAGGTGGTGCTGGGCGCGCTGGTTCTGGCAACGGTCAGTCTGTTTGCTACCTGGGAACCCTTCTGACAAGGTTAACTATTAAATGAAAAAGACAGTACTTTCTCTCTTATTGCTGGCCTGCGCGGGAAGCGCTCTGGCGGCACCGCAGGTAATCACCGTAAGCCGCTTTGAAGTGGGCAAAGACAAATGGGCCTTTAATCGCGAAGAGGTGATGCTGACCTGCCGTCCGGGCCATGCGCTGTATGCGATCAACCCGAGCACGCTGGTCCAGTACCCGCTCAACGATACCGCTGAGCAGCAGGTCGCCAGTGGCAAGAGCAGCGGTCAGCCAGTCAGCGTGATTCAGATTGATGACCCGGCCAACCCGGGGCAGAAGATGAGCCTGGCACCGTTTATCGAGCGCGCTGACAAGCTCTGCTGACGTTCAGGTTTCCAATAAAAAAACCGCAGATGCTCGCCAAAGCACTGCGGTTTTTCACTTTTAATGATGCTCTGACGCTTTTTTTCAGGCCACTTTTGCTGTGGACTGGAAAACCTGGCGTCGTCATCTATTCTTAAAAGGCAAGGCGACTTAGCCTGCATTAATGCCAACTTTTAGCGCACGGCTCTCTCCCAAGAGCCATTTCCCTGGACCGAATACAGGAATCGTATTCGGTCTCTTTTTATCTCTATGTTTCTCAAAAGGTTTTTTGGTTATGGACCGAAAACCCCGAGAATGGCTGGACAGTTCCCTATCCTTACTAAACCATAACATACTCAGGACCGCGTACGTCCAGGGTTTTTTGGCATCTTTGTTAAAAAATTGTGGCCGGGCGATCGCTGTGGAATCTTCGTCGGTGAAGTAAAGGCCCGGTCTGATAGTTAAATAATGAATTCCCTGAATTTATCTTTGTTGTTAACGATATACTCGGGGAAACTGTCTGCCGACAGCTCTTGCCTGATTAACTTCCTGTCTCGTCCCCAGATATCTTCGGCGTTTTTTATCACCTTCATGATATGTTCCGGGTTATTGAACTCAGGCAGATCGTATTCCGTGTGGGAGATGGTGGACATTTTTTCAGAGATGCGTTCAGGGGTCATAACCCATGAGAAATGCCAGCCACTATTTTCAATGATGCGATTGTTAAGTTTGAACCAATTCCATTTAAGCCAGGACCAGTTTTTGACGCTTCTGGTGCGTTTAAGATTTCTGAACGACTCAGGCTCGCCGCCAAAAAAATGAACGAGGTTTTTATATTTTGTGGCTCTCGGCAGTTTACATTTTCTTGGGGTGTTATCTGTATTAAAAACCTGCAGATTAAACTGATAATTATAAAAGTTTTGATAAAGCGTTGTGCAGAGTTTATTCGCGTTGATAGAGCCGATAACCTGTGGTGAAAAAATCTCGTCCACATCGGAAATTAAAATCAAATCATCATCTTTAGCACTTTTGAGGCCCTGCATGATGGCATTTCTCTGCGCGGCTTCATTCGCCCATGCATCCACCACCAGACCGTCCTGATGCTGATCGCCGCCGTCAGAGGCTTTCATGAGAGGTGTTTCATCATGCACAACATAAATAATTTTATCTTTAAAAGGACCGTATTTATTTATGTCAAAGTGAAGCTGCCGCTTTTTGCCGGTAAAGGTATGCGTTGACTCAACAATAACGAAGCGATCAACAACGCCTGCTAGCGTATTCAGCCTGATATCAAGAAGCATATCTTCATCGTAATACAAGAAGCAGTCGTAAATCATCATTAAAGTCCTTAAATTTGCGTCTACACTGCGCTTTTCCAACGCATTCGCTATTTTCATTTCGCGCAATGCTAACTGAGCACCCCTGGCATATGCAAGAGTGCTCTGCTTTATCATTCCTTTCTCAAACCAAGTGCATTCTCTGTGCTGAGAGCGAAAACGCTTGTAGCGATTAGAAATGGGACTTAACGGACGCCTCAATTTCATCAAGCAGTTCAAAGCGACGACGGTATTCAGCGCGTTTTTTACTGGCTATCTCGTCGAGGGATTTGCGCTCCATCTGCAGCGGCAGCTGCCAGCAGAAGGCGGAAAGTTTTTTTCCACCCAAAGAATCCCAGAATTCGTCATAGCTGGCGTGGAAATGACGGCCTTTGCTGAGGCGATAGCGCAGCGCGCGGAAAACGTGTCCTTCATCGCTGACGGCAAAAATGGCCCGAACAGATGACTGCGCTGCCAGCTGGAAAAGTACCTCCATCAGCACGCGCTTGGGAAACAGGCCATGGCAGGCGCGAGTTGCCAGTTTAATGGCATCTCGTGACACGCATCGACGGGGTCCCTGAAGTCCGCCAATGACCATAACGGGCTGGCCATTGCTGCGGGCGACGCTAAAGGTCAGGCTGGCCAGAAGCGTATCCTCGTTGTCGCGCAGCCAGAGCGTGCTCTCACCTTCACGCTCGGCTTTGCCGGCTGAGGACGCATTAACCGTGTAGGTCACGCCTTCTTTGACATGGAACTGCGCAATAGGTTGTTCCTGCGCGCCGGTCATAGCCTGGGCAAGACGGCTCTCCTTCAGGCGATCGATCCAGTAGTAATGGTTAACGATAGCGTCGGCGCGATCGTTTGCCGTCAGACCGCGCATCAGGTACTGCCGATGTGTCTTGCTGGGCAACGTAATTTGCGATGTCAGCAGTTTGTCGAAATCGTCACGGCCAGAGAGGGCTTCCAGCATGCGATGGGTGGAAGACCAAAAGAGCAGGGAACGTAAAAGGAACTTCATTCGGTAGTCGCGTTTCCGCCAGATTGGCCCCGGGACGCGTTTGCCGTTCACCAGCTCGGAAATAATATTCGTGCGATGCGGATAGAAAACATCGTTATGTAGCTGTGTATTAGACACGTGAAGACCTCTCGTATTTATTTCCCCTTATTCTAAGGAGCCAGTAAAAAGGGATTAAGAGCGCGCGGATCTTTATTTCTCTTTGGTTTACCGTTTGTTTTACTTTGTAAGGGCAGCGCTGATCTTCTTGCGCTTTAGACGGCGGCTATACTGTTAAAGGGAGGCCTTATGTATCAGCGAATAGAAGGTGGAAAGTGGCGTCACGTATGGGTTGTCAGCGACATACACGGCTGTTACCAGAGGCTCATGGAGGAACTGAAACGCCGTCATTTCAATCCTTATGAGGATTTACTTATTTCCGTTGGCGATCTGATCGATCGTGGTCCGGACAGCGTGAAATCATTGCAGCTCATCAATGAGAAATGGTTTCGAGCAGTGCGGGGCAATCATGAGCAAATGGCAATAGATAGCCTGGATAATAATGATTTTGCGCTCTGGACATTGAATGGCGGAATGTGGTTTTCGCGGCTTGAGCATGAGGAGCAGCAGCGGGCGCGCTCGTTACTTAACGCATGTCGTGCGTTACCGCATATTATCGAAATTACTTGCGCGAACGGGTTGAACGTTATTGCTCATGCTGATTACCCGGCGGAGGAATACCGCTGGGAAAAACCGGTAAGCGCCCAGCGCGTGTTATGGGATCGCGACCGCCTGATGGGGTTTATGGTGGGCAAAGGGCAGGGAATTAGCGGGGCGGATCATTTCTGGTTCGGCCATACGCCCGTCGATAGACGCTATGATTTTTCAAACCTGCACTATATTGATACCGGTGCGGTTTTTGACGGGTACTTCACGCTGGCACAACTGCAGTAATAAATAACCCGCCTTCGGGCGGGTTCTCTTTAGGTCAGGCAAGGCGCATGACCCAGGCATCGGTTTTACTATCGTAATGCTCGCGGTAAAGAACAGAGTGTTCGCCATCAAGTATCGCCGGGACGCTGGTGTCCGCATCCCATGCATCGAGCTGCATGCACAAATCCGGGTCGGATTTGCAGGGAATACTTAACGTTCGATCGCCTTGTGCTTCGCCGCGCAGTTCTGCGTCGTCGATCTCAAAAGCGCCAATACGCACGCTGGTTTTCGTCATAGTGCTCTCCGGGTCGGTTGTCAAAATCTGGTATGACCAGTATGGGCATCCATTTTTGATCGTAGACAAGGAGAGCAAAATCGCCAGTAAAAAAATGCGCTTTTTTCACGCGGTGCGATCGTTACCGGTAAACAGTCGGCCATCCCGGACCAGTTCGCGTGGATAGCTGTTTTTAAGCCTTGAACCGACCTTTTTGGCCAGCCCCAGCGGGAATCCCTGATAGGTCACCACCACTTCATCTGCGGAAGGCGAGCTGTCAGGATAAACATCGCGGCCACGGTACCACTCTTCGGCTTCCTGGTGCGTCAGGGCGAACGTATTCTCATGACCGGCAAGCGCGATGGCCGCCTCGTGCTGCCAGCGATAGCCTTTATTATGCACTTCCGCCAGGCGGATCCCGATTCGGGAAAAACGGACCTTTCCGATGAGCGGAGCGATCTCTGCCGGGAACAACCATACCTCTTTATCACGCACCCAGAGTTGCAGGCTCTCATCCCAGACCAGACCAACCTTTTCGGCGGCGGCGACAAGCTGTGCTGCATCGCGCCCTTTGAGGGGGGCAAACGGGAAGTTGCCGACCTTGAATTTGGGGGCGGGCAGGGGAGCAACCGCCTGCGTTTTACGCAGGCGCGCCACAAAGAAGCCTTCGCAGTCGTAAATCTGCGGGAACACGTGGAGGAAACCTTCCGGCGTGACCGCCTCCTGTGCCGAGGAAAACAGATCGTTAAGCGGCAGGAACTCGACCGCATCAGGGTATTGCGCTTTCAGCCACAGGCAGACGTCTTCGTTTTCATCGCGGTTTAAGGTGCATGTTGAATACACCAGCGTGCCGCCGGGGCGCAGGGCGTGGAACGCGCTGTCGATCAGCTCGCGCTGCGTGGCGGCGATCTCAAGATTGCTCTCCACGGACCAGTTCTTTAACGCATCGGGATCTTTACGCACTACCCCTTCACCGGAGCAGGGGGCATCCAGCAGGATGGCATCAAACATTTCCGGCAGGGCGGCGCCAAAGACGCGACCGTCGAAGTGCGTAAGAGCGACATTGTGAATGCCGCAGCGGCTGATATTGGCATGCAACACCTTCACGCGGCTGGCGGAAAATTCGTTGGCGAGGATTGCTCCGCGATTGCCCATGCGCGCGGCAATCTGCGTGGTTTTCGAACCGGGCGCGGCGGCGACATCCATCACGCGTTCAGGCGCGTTGCCGTCGGCGAACAGGGCGGCAACCGGTAGCATCGAGCTCGCTTCCTGAATATAAAACAGACCGCTCAGATGTTCTGCGGTACTTCCCAGCGGCACCGCGTCTTCGTCATCGCGGTCGATCCAGAATCCCTCTTCACACCACGGAACCGGCGTAAGCTGCCAGCCGTACGGAGAAACCAGGGCCAGAAAATCCTCGACGCTGATTTTCAGCGTATTAACGCGGATGCTCCGGCGTAACGGACGCTGGCAGGCGGCGATAAAATCGTCCAGCGACAGATGAGAGGGAAGCGCCTCGCGCATCTGCGCCAGGAATTGATTGGGAAGAAATACGGAGTTTTGAGCCACGAGCACACCACAGGGAAAAGTTCAGGTGCGCAGTGTAACATAAAGGCTCCGGTGCGTTGACACCGGAGCCTGTCAGATTAACGCGGCAGGGCCGTTCCCCATTCGCGCCACTCTTTCGGTTCGCTTTCCAGCAGCAGGAAGTGTTTACCCGGCTGCGCCTTCGGCGCCAGCGGCGTTCCCGGCGGGGTGGCAAACGCAATACCGCCGCGGATGAACTGGTTGAAGGTACCGGTTTTCACCACGCCACCCGTCAGGCCGAAGTCCAGCGAATAGCCGGATGCCAGCCAGAACACCGAGTTATTACGCACCAGATGCTGGTAACGCTCGCTGATGCGTAGCGCCACCATCACGCGGTCGGAGAGCGTGCCGAGCGTGAGGCCCGTTACCGTACCCACCTCAATGCCGCGGAACAGCACCGGCGTACCGATGCCAAGCGAGCCCGCTTCCGGCACTTCCACTACAATGCTCAGGCCGCCAAGGTAGCGCGAGTCGGTAATGGTAGCTTCCTGCAGCTCGAAATCACGACGGGCTTTGCCCTGACCGGGCTCGACGTTGATGTAAGGCTGCAGAATGGTGTCGAGATGCTCAACGCCCGCGGCCGAAATCTGTGGGGTCACCACCGAGAAGCGGGAACCCGAGCGGGCGAAGGTCTGCACATATTCCGGATAAAGCACGGCGGTGGCCTGCACCTCGTTGCGCGAGGTGATGAGCGTCAGCTTCTGGATCTGCCCGATATCAATGCCCAGGTAGCGAATTGGCATGCCTTCCGCCAGCTTGCCGGCATCGAACGCATGCAGGGTAATCTGCCCACCCACGGCACGCGCGGCGGTTTCGGACGGGAAGAGAATTCGCTTATCGCCTTTACGCAGGTTCGCGCCCGCGCCGCTGAGGTTATCAAAGCTGATCGCTCCGCGCAGCGCGCGCGAGAGCGGGGAGGCCTGCACGGTCAGGCCGTTGCCGTTAAGCTGCACCTTCGCGCCGCCCTCGGCCCAGAAGACGCTGTTTGGGGTCAGCAGCTTGCGGTACTCAGGCTTGATATGCAGTTCGATATCAAACGCGTCCGCACGCGGGCGAACGGCGATCACCTCTCCAACCTCAAATTTGCGGTAGAGCACCACGGAGCCCGCCTGAACGTCAGGCAGCGTCTCGGCGCTTAAGGTCAGGGTCGTGGTTGGCATATCGCTCAGGCTGTTTTCAATCGCTTTGTCCAGGTTGGCGTACAGCGGGTAGCTGTCGCGAACGGGGCCTTTATTGCCCGGCAAAATGCGAATGCCGCCGTTAACCCATTCGCTGGCGCTGGCGCCGAGGAACTCCACGCCGTCCAGACCCACCTTCACGTCGACGCGGCTGTTCACCACGAACTTACTGTCGCCATGGACGAGGTTGCTGTATTGCGGATCGATAGCTACCGAGAAGCTCACGCCATTTTCGGAGAGCGTTCGCTCCAGCACCTGACCCACCTGTACGCCGTGCAGAATCAGCGGCTGACCGGCCTCAATGCCGTAACTTTCAGGCGCATTGAGCGTAACCGTCACGACGCCCGGTTTTTGCAGCAGCGCTTTATCCGCCGGGGCAATGACGAAGCTATTGCTGGGCTGACCTTCACCGGGGATCAGTTCAAAGGTATTTCCGGTCAGCAGCGTGCTGAGGCTGGCATCGTTCAGAGAGAGTTTAGGGCTGCGCATCTCGATGCGCGTTTTCTCGCGCAGGAGATCGACCACGCTCGGATCGACCGTCATTTCGCCCGTGACCGAGCCGCCCGGATTGAGCGTCATTTTGGTGAGCTGGCCGACCTGCAGTCCCTGGTACATCAGCGGCGTTGACCCCGCTTTCAGCCCTTTGGCATCAGGCAGAACGAGCTTAACGATCACGCCACGCTGGCTGTGCGCCAGGTCGGCGTACAATCCGAAGGTGTCATCAGCGGTGGCTGGGCTTGAGTTTTCCGGGGAGTCAAAGGCAATGGCGCCGTTAACCAGGGCGGCCAGACTCTCCAGCTTCACTTTTGCACCGCTCAGACTCAGGTCGGCATCCACGCCGGACACGTTCCAGAAGCGGCTGCCTTTTTTCACCAGATTGGTGAAGCGACGCTCGATCAGCACATCAATGGTGACGCCCTGTTTATTCGGGTTGATGCTGTAATCGTACACGCGGCCAACCGGAATCTTGCGGAAGTAGACCAGCGAGCCGCTGTTCAGCGAGCCCAAATCCGGTGCCTGAAGATGGATCATCAGATCGCCGTTATTGAGGCGGTATTTCGGCTGCGTATCCAGCGCGACAAAGTGATCCTGCGGTTCACCCTTGCCCGGCATCATGCCGATGTAGTTGCCGCCAACCAGCGCATCCAGCCCGGACACGCCGGCCAGGGAGGCTTTCGGCGTCACCAACCAGAACTGCGTTTCGCTGCGAAGAGCATCCTGCATGTCAGATTTTATACTGACCCGCACCTGAATCTTGTTAAGCCCTTTTCCAAGGGAGATGTCCTGAACCGTACCGACTTCGACCCCCTGAAAACGAACGGGGGTTCGTCCGGCGACGATGCCGTCGGCGGTCTGAAAATCAATGGTGACGGTACTGCCGCGATCTTCATAGCTCGTCCAGATAAGCCAGCCTGCAATCATCAGGGCGATGACAGGCAGCAACCAGAATGGCGAAATGCGGCGTTTAGTTTTAATTCTCGCTTCAGTCGGCGAAGCGGGGGTTTCCTGACTCATGTGCATCCCAAAGTAAGCGGCTATCCAGCCATTCCACAGCAAGAATAGTCAATATCACCGCAGAGCCGAAATAAAAAGCCGCGGGTCCCATAGTAAAAGCAAGAAGCTGGTCGCGATTGATCAGCGACATCATCAGCGAAATCACAAACAGATCCAGCATTGACCAGCGGCCAATCCAGGTGACGAATCGCAGAAGCAGAATACGGGTACGTAAACCTTGTTCACACTTAAAGTGAATGCTGACGAGCAGGGTAAACATCACCACCACTTTGGTAAAGGGAACCAGGATACTGGCAATAAAGACGATGGCCGCCACCCCAACGTTACTGTGCGCAAGGGAGATAATACCGGAGAGGATAGTATCCTCCTGACGGCCACCGTTCACGTAAATAATGGATATCGGCAGCATATTGGCCGGGAACAGAAACACCAGGGAGGCAATCAGTGCCGCCCAGCATTTTTGCAGGCTGTTGTTGCGTCGTAACCTCAACGGTATGTGGCAGCGCGGGCAGCGTCCACGCTTGTCGGGCAACCCGGTGTAATGGCATCCCAGACAGACGCGGAGGTTTTCATCCGGGCGGGTGGCAGGGCGCTGCGGGTAAAAACGCTCCCAAAGCTGCTCAACGTTCAGGTGGATCAGTGTCAGGATGCTGAGCAATACCAGGCAGATAAAGGCAAAAAGCCCGACGCCCGGCTGCAGAAAGGCATAGTCCTGCACCTTGATTGATGCCACGCCCACGCCCACCAGATAGATATCCAGCATGACCCACTCTTTAAGCTTTTCCAGCATCAGCAATACCGGACGCAGGTTCATTCCGAGGATGTTACCAAACCACAGGTAGGCAATGGCTGCAACCAGCACCAGCGGCGCGCCGACAACGCAGAACAGTACCATGGCGGCGGTGAGAGGATCGCCCTGGCTCGTCATCTGCCAGATACCCTGCAGCACGTTGGCGTCAATGCGCATACCAAGCAGGTAAAGCTTCAGAAGCGGTTCGGTCCAGGCAAAGGGCATCAGCAGCAGCATGGTAACGGCCATAGCGGCAAGGCGGGTTAACGACCAGTCGCGGCCGTCACGAATTTTAGCGTCGCAGCGGGGACAAAAGGCGCTTTGGTGCGATTTCATCTTCGGCAACATAAAAAGCGTATCGCACTGGGGGCAACGCTGATAATGTGCACGAGGCAAAGCGTCGCTTACCGTATGGACAGTTATCTTTTTTGTCGGCGTAATTTTGGTTGTTTTTAAGGCCATCAGCTGCGCGCAAATAAGTATTGTTGAACGTTATATTAACTCATGAACGGATTCATCTTGAGCATGAGCGCATTTATTGCTTATTTTAATAGGCTATGCGGTAATTTTGTAAGACAACTAAGTGATTGAATAATGAACAAAACAGAATTCTACGCGGATCTGAACCGCGATTTTAAGGCATTGATGGCAGGTGAAACCAGCTTCTTAGCCACTCTGGCAAATACTAGCGCATTGCTGTTCGAACGGCTATCCGATGTGAACTGGGCTGGCTTTTATCTCCTGGAAGGTGAAACGCTGGTGCTGGGTCCGTTTCAGGGCAAACTGGCCTGCGTGCGTATTCCGGTAGGGCGCGGCGTATGCGGTACCGCGGTGGCCGAGAATCAGGTTCAGCGCGTGGAAGATGTTCATGCGTTTGACGGGCATATCGCCTGTGATGCTGCCAGCAATTCAGAGATCGTTCTGCCGCTGGTGGTAAAAAATCAGATTATTGGCGTTCTGGATATCGACAGTACGGTCTTCAGTCGCTTTACAACCGAGGATGAACAGGGGCTGCGCGAGCTGGTGGCGAATCTGGAAAACGTCCTCGCTGCAACCGATTATCAAAAATTCTTTGCGAGCGTCGCAGGATAATCAACGGATAACGTAGCATTTACTGATAGCGTCATTATAATGACGCCTGTTCATGCCTGCGCTTGTTGGCAACGTCCGTTGTAATCAGGAAATTTCATGGAAAATCAACCTAAGTTGAATAGCAGTAAAGAAGTTATCGCATTTCTGGCCGAGCGTTTCCCGCAGTGCTTCAGCGCGGATGGTGAAGCACGTCCCCTGAAAGTCGGTATTTTTCAGGATCTGGTAGCGCGTGTTGAAGGGGAAATGAACCTCAGCAAAACTCAGCTGCGTTCTGCCTTACGTCTTTATACTTCGAGCTGGCGTTACCTGTACGGTATCAAACCGGGCGCGACCCGCGTGGATCTCGACGGCAACCCTTGTGGCGAGCTGGACGAGCAGCACGTAGAACACGCGCGCAAGCAGCTGGAAGAAGCCAAAGCACGCGTTCAGGCACAACGTGCAGAACAGCAGGCGAAAAAACGCGAAGCCGCAGCGGCAAACGGCCAGGAAGAAGCGCCTCGTCGTGAGCGTAAACCACGTCCTGCGCCGCGTCGTCACGACAATAACGATCGCAAACCGCGTGCAGACAAACCAGCAGCGAAAGCCCCTCGTGCGCCTCGTGAAGAGCAGCGCCATACTCCGGTTTCTGACATTAACGCCCTGAGCGTGGGTCAGGCTCTGAAAGTAAAAGCGGGCAACAACGCAATGGACGCCACCGTACTGGAAATCACCAAAGATGGCGTTCGTGTACAGCTGACTTCTGGTATGTCAATGATTGTACGCGCAGAACACTTGTTGTTCTGAAACGGAGGCCAAGCCTGGCATGAACACTTTTTTTAAGCTCACCGCGCTGGCGGGCCTGTTTGCCATAACAGGTCACGCTTTCGCAGTGGACGATATCACGCGTGTTGATCAAATTCCGGTACTCAAGGAAGAGACGCAGCACGCGACGGTAAGCGAACGTGTAACCTCTCGCTTTACCCGCTCGCACTATCGTCAGTTCGATCTCGATCAGGCCTTTTCGGCCAAAATCTTTGACCGCTATCTGAACTTGCTGGATTACAGCCATAACGTTTTGCTCGCCAGCGATGTCGAGCAGTTCGCTAAGCGCAAATCCGAGGTGGGTGATGAGCTGCGGTCAGGCAAGCTGGATCTGTTCTACGATCTCTACAACCTGTCGCAAAAGCGCCGCTTTGAACGCTATCAGTACGCTCTGAAAGTGCTTGAACGTCCAATGGACTTCACCGGCAACGACACCTTCAATCTCGATCGCAGCAAAGCGCCCTGGCCGAAAGACGAAGCCGAGCTGAACGCGCTGTGGGATGGAAAGGTCAAATACGACGAGCTGAGCCTCAAGCTGACCGGCAAAGATGAAAAAGAGATCCGCGACACGCTGACGCGTCGTTACAAATTTGCCATTCGCCGTCTGGCGCAGACCAACAGTGAAGATGTTTTCTCGCTGGCGATGACCGCCTTTGCGCACGAAATCGATCCGCACACCAACTATCTCTCTCCACGCAATACCGAACAGTTCAATACTGAGATGAGCCTGTCTCTGGAAGGTATTGGCGCGGTACTGCAAATGGATGATGACTACACGGTGATCAATTCCATGGTCGCGGGCGGCCCGGCATCCAAAAGCAAAGCGATAAGCGTAGGCGATCGCATTGTGGGGGTAGGACAAACCGGTCAGAGCATGGTTGATGTCATTGGCTGGCGTCTGGACGATGTGGTTGCGCTGATCAAAGGTCCGAAAGGCAGCAAAGTTCGTCTGGAGATTCTGCCTGCCGGTAAAGGCACCAAAACCCGTATCGTGACCCTGACCCGCGAGCGTATCCGTCTGGAAGACCGCGCGGTGAAAATGTCGGTGAAAACCGTGGGTAAAGAGAAGGTGGGTGTCCTGGATATCCCTGGCTTCTACGTGGGGCTGACAGACGATGTAAAAGTTCAGCTGCAGAAACTTGAGAAGCAGAACGTGAGCAGCGTCATTATCGACCTGCGCACGAACGGTGGCGGTGCGCTGACCGAAGCGGTGTCGCTCTCAGGCTTGTTTATCCCGTCTGGCCCGGTTGTACAGGTGCGTGATAACAACGGTAAAGTTCGTGAAGATGCTGATAACGACGGTGTGGTCTATTACAAAGGCCCGCTGGTGGTCCTGGTTGACCGCTTCAGCGCGTCCGCATCTGAAATCTTTGCCGCTGCAATGCAGGACTATGGCCGCGCGCTAATCGTGGGTGAGCCCACCTTCGGCAAAGGTACTGTTCAGCAGTATCGCTCGCTGAACCGTATTTACGATCAGATGCTGCGTCCGGAATGGCCTGCGCTGGGCTCCGTTCAGTACACCATTCAGAAGTTCTACCGCGTTAACGGCGGCAGTACGCAGCGTAAAGGCGTAACGCCGGATATCATGATGCCGACCGGCACGGAAGAGACCGAAACCGGCGAGAAGTTTGAAGATAACGCGTTGCCGTGGGACAGCATCAATGCTGCGACATTCGTGAAGGCGGGTGATATGACGCAGTTTGGCCCTGAGCTGCTGAAAGCGCATAATGAACGTATCGCGAAAGACCCGGAATTCCAGTACATCATGAAGGACATTGCGCGTTTCAATGCTCTGAAAGATAAGCGGAATATTGTTTCTCTGAACTACGCTCAGCGTGAAAAAGAGAACAATGAGGACGACGCAACGCGTCTGGCGCGTATCAACGATCGCTTCAAGCGAGAAGGTAAGCCTCTGCTCAAGAAACTGGACGATCTGCCAAAAGATTACCAGGAGCCGGATCCGTACCTGGACGAGACGGTGCATATCGCGCTCGACCTGGCGAATCTGGAAAAAGAGAAGCCTGCCGTACAGCCCGCTCCGGCAAAATAATCTCCCAACAGGCACAAGAAATTGTGCCTGTTTCTTTTTGTTCTGCATCCTTCCGTCAGGCTGATTTCCAATTGTGTAAAGTTGTGTCTTTCTGGTGACTTACGCCCACCGGATGCTTGAAAATAGCCGCAATACCCATACGATGTGGGTAATCGCATAGTGCGTTTTGTTAAACTGAGGTAAAAAGAAAATTATGATGCGAATCGCGCTCTTCCTGCTCACCAACCTCGCGGTGATGGTGGTTTTCGGGCTCGTGCTAAGCCTGACGGGAATTCAGTCGAGCAGCGTTCAGGGTCTGTTGATTATGGCGCTGCTGTTTGGTTTTGGTGGCTCTTTCATTTCCCTGCTGATGTCAAAGTGGATGGCGCTGAAATCCGTCGGCGGTGAGGTGATTGAACAGCCGCGTAACGACATGGAACAGTGGCTGATGAATACGGTGGCACAGCAGTCTAAGCAGGCAGGCATTGCGATGCCGCAGGTTGCTATTTACCATGCCCCGGATATTAACGCGTTTGCTACGGGTGCCCGTCGTGATGCGTCGCTGGTTGCCGTGAGCACCGGGTTGTTGCAGAACATGAGCCGTGACGAAGCCGAAGCGGTTATCGCGCACGAAATCAGCCATATCGCCAACGGTGACATGGTGACCATGACCCTGATTCAGGGCGTGGTGAACACCTTCGTTATCTTCATCTCCCGTATCCTGGCGCAGATTGCGGCTGGCTTCATGGGCGGCAACCGTGATGAAGGTGAAGAGAGCAACGGTAATCCGCTGATCTACTTCGCCGTATCGATGGTGCTGGAACTGGTGTTCGGTATTCTGGCGAGCATTATCACCATGTGGTTCTCCCGTCACCGTGAGTTCCATGCGGATGCCGGTTCAGCGAAGCTGGTAGGGCGTGAGAAGATGATTGCCGCCCTGCAGCGTCTGAAAACCAGCTATGAGCCGCAGGAAGCGAACAGCATGATGGCCTTCTGCATCAACGGCAAATCAAAGTCGCTGAGCGAGCTGTTTATGTCTCACCCGCCACTGGATAAACGTATTGAAGCGCTGCGCAGTGGGGAATACCTGAAGTAACGCTAAGTGCTTAAATAAGCCGGGCAGGAGAAGACTCCGCCCGGCTTTTTTTATGCCTGAACGCCGGGTTGGGTCACGCGCAACCCGCTGACGATGGCTGCAAGGGTGGCAAGCGCACCTGCGGTGAGAAGCGCAACGTGGTTGCCGTTTTGCCCGGCAAGGTTAAACATCAGGGCAACCAGCGCCGCACCGGTGCTTTGCCCCAGCAGACGCGCGGTCCCCAGCATGCCGCTGGCACCTCCGCTGCGGTGGCGCGGCGCAGAGGTAATAATGGTGTGGTTGTTGGGGGACTGAAACAGGCCAAACCCGGCTCCGCACAGGATCATGCGCCAGATGATGTCCAGATCCCCTGGCGATGATGGCAGCAGCGCCAGCGCGAAAAGACCTGTTGCCATCACGGCCAGCCCCACCGCGCCCAACAAACCGGCATGTACACGTTCTATTAAGTAACCTGCCAGGGGTGCCATCACCATCGTCGCCAGCGGCCAGGGGGTTAACAGCAGCCCGGTCTCCACTTCGGAACGTCCTATCACGCTTTGCAGGAAGAATGGCAGAGAAACCAGAGCCAGCATCTGGGCGCAGAATGAGCAGACGGAGGTGCAGATGGAAAGCGAAAAGAGGGGAATACGCAGCAGATCGACCGGCAGTAAGGGCACCGGCAGGGAAAGCTGGCGGCGAACAAAGAAGAAGCCCGTCACCAGCAGGGCAACAAGCTCCACGGCGGTTAGCATCAGGGATTGACCCTGCGCAAAACCGCTCAGGGCGGTAATCAGCAGACCAAAGGTGAGCGCATTCATCACCGCGCTTGCTACGTCAAAGCGCGGCATGGTGCTTTTCGGGCCGTTAGCGGGGAGAAATCGCAGGGCAAAGAAGATGGCCACGATACCCAGCGGCACGTTTATGGCGAACAGCCACTGCCACGAGGCGACAGAAAGAATGGCCGCTGCAATCGTTGGCCCGGCGGCAGAAGAGACCGCGACAATAAACGAATTTATCCCCATGCCGCGGCCCAGATGGCGGTACGGATAGATTAGGCGGATTAGCGCCGTATTGACGCTCATCAGCGCCGCGCCGCCAAAACCTTGCGCGATGCGCGCCAGCGTCAGAGTATGCAGAGAGTCCGAAAGGGCGCACAGCAGTGATGTAAAGGTAAATACCACCAGCCCGCACTGATATACCCGACGGTAGCCGAACATATCGCCCAGAAAAGAAAAGGAGAGCAGGGAAACCACAATCGCAATCTGATAGGCGTTAACAATCCATATCGAACTGGCCGGGGAAGCATGCAGATCGGTGGCAATGGTGGGAAGGGCAACGTTCGCAATCGCGCCGTCAAGAACGGCCATTGAGATACCAATAATAATCGTAGCGATAGCGCCATACCGCTGGGGCAAAGGCAGGCCATCGGAAAGGTTTTTTTCCATCGGGGATAAATTGCTCAGAGTGAAATTATTCTCAGGGTAACTATTTTAGCATCGTTAACACCGTTTTATGTCGCAGATTTGTAACGAAGTAAACGCGGATTGATTGCAGGTAACATGACGGGAATTTATAATAAAAACCGGTTCTGATTTTTATAAAACACTCTCTATGAGGTGGTAAATGGCAATTGCGGATTTGGATAAACAGCCAGATTCAGTTTCTTCCGTGCTGAAGGTGTTTGGCATCTTACAGGCGCTCGGGGAAGAGCGTGAAATTGGTATCACAGAGTTGTCACAGCGCGTGATGATGTCGAAAAGCACCGTTTACCGCTTTTTGCAAACCATGAAATCACTGGGTTACGTTGCACAGGAAGGCGAATCTGAAAAATATTCTCTGACGCTGAAACTCTTTGAACTGGGTGCCCGTGCCTTGCAAAACGTGGATCTGATCCGTAGCGCGGATATCCAGATGCGCGAGATCTCTCGCCTGACCAAAGAGACTATCCACCTGGGCGCGCTGGATGAAGACAGTATTGTTTACATCCATAAAATTGACTCCATGTATAACCTGCGTATGTATTCGCGCATTGGTCGTCGCAACCCGCTTTACAGCACGGCAATTGGTAAGGTTCTGCTGGCGTGGCGCGATCGTGAAGAAGTTAAACAGATCCTCGATGGCGTGGAGTACAAACGCAGCACTGAACGCACCATTACTAACACCGATGAGTTATTAACGGTGCTCGACAAGGTGCGTGAGCAAGGGTACGGCGAAGATAACGAAGAACAGGAAGAAGGGCTGCGCTGTATTGGCGTTCCGGTGTTTGACCGTTTTGGCGTCGTGATCGCGGGGTTGAGCATCTCTTTCCCAACGCTTCGCTTCTCGGAAGAGCGCCTGCACGAGTACGTGGCTATTCTGCATACCGCCGCGCGTAAGATTTCTGAACAGATGGGTTACCACGACTATCCGTTCTAACCCCGGTTAGCATAAAAAAACGCCGCATCTTTGCGGCGTTTTATATTCGTCGTTAACGCTGTGGCTCAGCCATTATCAATCACGACGGAGGTCTTACGCAGTACCGGGCAGTTGGTTAACCCAATGATCCCGCTATCAGAATGGAGATACTGCGCCGTGCTGACTCCCTGTGCTGTTAAATACTTACATTGAATGCCTAACCCTGCGGCGTTTTCGGTGCTTCCCACCAGCACGCCATAACCCGTTAAAAGAAGGCCAATCCAGAGTATCGCCAGTGCAATAATTGTACGAATAATTAAGCGCATTATTACCTCTTTATCATTGTTATCATGATGCTAGCCTAACCGGTTTACGTAATGAAACAAGTGCAGGATTCTGAAAAGAGCCTGATGGCGCTACAGTTAGTCCTTGTTTAAGATAACCGTGATAACCTGGTCATATCAGGTCTGTAAACGGAGTGTGGAGTGAAAAAAATACGCTGGGTGATTCTGATTATCGTGCTGATAGCGTGCGTGGTGTTGTGGACGCAGACTATCAACGTGATGTGCGATCAGGATGTACAGTTTTTTAGCGGCGTTTGCGCAATCAATAAGTTTATTCCGTGGTAGCACGCATTTTTTCTTCAGGTGATTTCCTTCCTTCGCGCCAGTGGTAAAATAGATGTTTTTATTGAGGTGGTGAAATGGGTGAGTTACTGAATTCAGGGCTGCTAAATATGGCATCCCTGATGATCTCTTTGGTTGTTCTGCTGGTGGGGCTGGTCATTTGGTTTTTCGTAAACCGTGCCAGTTCACGTACCAATGAGCAGATCGAACTGCTGGAAGCGCTGCTTGAGCAGCAAAAACGGCAGAATGCACTGTTGCGTCGTCTGTGCGAGGCTAACGAGCCGGAAGAGAAAGAAGCACAAAAAGAAGCGGTCGCTGACGAGAACAACGATCAAGACGATTTTATCCGCCTGGTGGCTGAGCGTTAATCGTATTATTCCGGGAGGTGGCAGTGGTCTGGAAAAATCCCTGGTATGACCCCTCCCTGAAACATCACACCCCAAACGGTTTTCGTAATACCACTTCTGCAGGACACCAGCCTGGCGACCTTGACCGCTGGCGCAAAGAACGCAAAGCAGCTGGTTTACCGAAGCCGCCCGCGCTCGGCTACGATGACTTTATCCGGCGGTGGTGGCAACCGGCCGATCTTCAGCAGCCGCAGCAGGATGGGGCGTGGTGGCTCGGACATGCGAGCATACTGCTGCAGCTGGACGGCAATATCCTTCTTACCGATCCCGTTTTTTCAAGGCGCGCTTCGCCACTTCCTTTCTTAGGGCCGCAGCGTAGAACGCCTCCGGCACTCTCTGTCGATCAGCTGCACCAGCTTGACGCGGTCGTTATCTCGCATAACCATTACGATCATCTTGATGAACTCACTGTTCGCCACATTCTCAGACGCTTTCCCGACGTCAGCGTGTTTGTTCCTTTAGGCCTGGGCGGCTGGTTTCGCCGCCGGGGCGCAAAACAGGTGGTTGAGCTTGACTGGTGGCAGAGTTTTACCTGGCAGGGGATAACATTATCCGCCGTACCGGCGCAGCACTGGAGTATGCGCACGCTCTGGAACCGCAATCGCTCATTGTGGTGCGGCTGGGTCTTTGAAGGGCGGCATCACCGGTTCTGGTTTAGTGGCGATACCGGCTATTCGCCTGAGCTGCTGTTGATACCGGAACGTTTAGGGAAAATTGATGCTGCAGCATTGCCCGTTGGCGCCTACGCTCCGCGATGGTTTATGGCCGTACACCATATGGATCCCCAGTCTGCCGTTGCGCTGTGGCAACAGTTAGGTTGCCCGCTGGCGTTCCCTGTTCACTGGGGCGTGTTTGAGCTGGCGGATGAAGCGCTGGATGACCCCATAAAAGAATTAACTGACGCGCTGGATAATGTAGCAACAGTTAATAATACTTTCAGGATACTGAAAATTGGCGAGTATTTACCCTTATAAACGAAGCCATAGATTGTTGCGTATATTGTGTATGTATTCGTCGACAGGAAAATTTTAATTTTATCGAAACGTTTTGCTTGCCTTTTTTTGATGCAGAGTCATAAAAATTTCATTATTTTGGTGCATAACATTGCTAATTACCTGATGGATTTTAATACAGAAGGGTGCGGATTATTAACATCGTTTTTGGCTGAAACAATACGGTCACGTTACAATGATTTAAGCATAAGTTTTCACAATTTGTTCTAACTCAATCAACGCCAAAGATTTCTTTTCCCGTCTGCTGGACGCATTGTAATGATTGAGCTATGTTAAAAAAGTCTTAGATTACAGCGGTTGTGCAAGCAGCGTTGAGTCTGTGTAAGGGAGTATAGCCGTCTGTTTGAGAAGCGCATAATTGTGCAATTCCTTACAGACAGTGTTCGAATTTGTGCGGCGGATCGAGACATGTTTAAAAATGGCTTGCCATATTAAACATAGTGTGTGATAACACGTTTTGGGTCAAACGAGGTACAGTTCTGTTTATGTGTGGCATTTTCAGTAAAGAAGTCCTGAGTAAACACGTTGTCGTTGAATACCGCTTCTCTGCCGAACCTTATATTAGTGCCTCATGCAGTAATGTCTCAGTTTTATCTCAGTTAATGCCTGCGGGCTAAGAAAACACTCTAAGGAATTTTGCAAAATGGCAAAGATTAAAGGTCAAGTTAAGTGGTTCAACGAGTCTAAAGGTTTTGGTTTCATTACTCCTGCTGATGGCAGCAAAGACGTGTTCGTACACTTCTCTGCAATCCAGGGTAACGGCTTCAAAACTCTGGCCGAAGGCCAGAACGTTGAGTTCGAAATTCAGGACGGCCAGAAAGGCCCAGCTGCAGTTAACGTAACTGCTATCTGATCGAACCGCTGCTGACTGGGGCGCATAGCGCTTCACTCTCAGACATAAAGCCTCGCTTCATGCGGGGCTTTTTTATTCCCTATCTTTCAAAATGTTACTATCTACGGTCTTGTTAGCAACTTGTTGCAAAGCTGCGAGGTTAGTATCACAGTTTCGCCTCCCTAAGCGCATCTTTTCTCGTTAAATCAGAGCGTTGTTTAACAGCCCTGGGGTTCAGGTGAAGAAAAAATTGATATTAACCGCTGGCAATTTCACGCCGGCGCGTTTCGCGCTGCTCTGTTTCGCTATTTTCTGCAGTCTGGCCTTTTTACTTGGCCGCGTTGCCTGGCTACAAATCATCAAACCTGACAATCTGGTGAAGCAGGAAGATATGCGATCCCTACGTCAGCTGGCGATTGATGCGCCGCGTGGGATGATTATGGATCGTGAAGGGCGACCGCTGGCGGTCAGCGTGCCCGTCCGGGCCGTATGGGCCGATCCTAAAACGGTGCTGGCAAAAGGGGGCGTTGGGTTTGATGAACGCTGGCAGGCGCTGGCGAGCGCGCTGCACCTCTCGTTGAGCACCCTTTCATCACGAATTAACGCCAACCCCCAGGGCCGCTTCATCTACCTGGCGCGTCAGGTCGATCCTGCTCAGGCGAAGTGGATTGATAAGCTCAATTTACCCGGCATTAATTTGCGCGATGAATCCCGCCGCTTTTACCCGGCAGGCCACGTGGCGGCAAACCTGATTGGCTTCACCAATATTGACGGGCAGGGCATTGAAGGGGTGGAGAAAAGCTTCAATACTCAGCTGACCGGTAAAGCGGGTGTCCGACAGGTCCGGGAGGATCGCTACGGGCGCGTGGTTGAAAACCTGACGGAAGTGGCGCCCACGCCGGCACATAACATCCAGTTGAGTATTGACGAGCGGCTGCAAACCATTACCGAAGACGCGCTGGACAATGCCGTCGCCTGGAATAAGGCCGAGTCAGGGGCATCGGTGCTCATTAATATCCCCACCGGGGAAATACTCGCCATGGCGAGCTATCCGGATTTCAATCCCAATAACCGGGAAGGCGCGACGATAAACGATTTTCGCAACCGGGCAATCAGCGATACGTTCGAGCCCGGTTCGACCGTCAAGCCGCTGGTGTTGATGACGGCTCTGCAGCAGGGGCTGGTCCAGCCGGACAGCGTCATTGATACCCACCCGTATACCCTTGACGGGCACCGTATCCGCGACGTGGGTTATTATCCTGAGCTGACCATGACCGGGATCCTGCAAAAATCGAGCGACACCGGCGTATCCCGACTCTCGCTGGCGATGCCTGTCCAGCATCTTATTGATACCTATCGAAACTTTGGATTTGGCACCAACACGGGGCTTGGCTTAACGGGCGAAAGCGCCGGGCTGTTGCCACAGCGTAAATACTGGAGTCAGCTAGACCGCGCGACTTTTGCCTTTGGCTACGGCCTGATGGTCACACCGCTCCAGCTGGCCCACGTCTACGCGACGATTGGCGGCTTCGGGCTTGAGCGTCCACTCTCCATCACCCGCATCGATCCCCCGGTTATCGGCCACCGCGTCATGCCGGAGGAGATCGCGCATGAAGTGGAGCACATGATGGAAAGCGTCGCGCTGCCCGGCGGCGGGGGCGTTAAGGCCGCCGTTCGCGATTATCGCGTGGCGGTTAAGACCGGGACGGCGAAGAAAATTGATGATAGCGGCAAATATGTCGATAAATACGTCGCCTATACCGCGGGCGTTGCGCCTGCCAGCGACCCGCGTTTCGCCCTGGTGGTGGTGATTAACGATCCACAAAACGGGGCCTACTATGGCGGTGCGGTTTCCGCGCCGGTCTTCAGCGAAATCATGGGCAACGTGCTGCGCCTGGAGAATATCAAACCCGATGGCCTGCCGGCCGGTTCAGACCACCTTATCGTCATGCGGTAATCCAGCCGTTTTATAGCAGGGCGAATAGCGGTACACTTCGCCCTTTGGTTTATCTCCCGGAGTTTCCATGTCCTTCAGCTGTCCCCTTTGCCACGCGTCACTGACGCGCTCAGATAAAAGTTATGCCTGTCCGCAGGGACATCAGTTTGATATGGCGAAAGAAGGGTATGTGAATCTTCTTCCGGTGCAGCACAAGCGCTCCCGCGATCCGGGCGATAGCGCAGAGATGATGCAGGCGCGCAGGGCGTTTCTCGATGCCGGGCACTATCTGCCGCTGCGGGAGACGGTGGCGCAGATGCTGGGTGACTTATTGCCTGATTCGGCGTCCGCCATGCTTGATATCGGCTGCGGGGAAGGATACTACACCGCACGGTTTGCGGATGTGGTGCGGGAGAAGGGGGCCGTGACATTCGGTCTCGACGTATCGAAAGTGGCGATCCGCGCGGCGGCTAAACGTTACGCTGGCGTGACGTTTTGCGTGGCATCCAGCCACCGGCTGCCGTTTGATAATGCCAGTATGGATGCCATTATCCGCATCTACGCGCCGTGTAAAGCAGACGAGCTGGCGCGCGTGGTGAAGCCCGGAGGCTGGGTGATAACCGTCACGCCGGGCCCGCGTCACCTGATGGAGCTGAAGGGACTCATTTACGACGAGGTGCGTCTGCATGCCCCACACTCTGAACAGCTGACAGGCTTTACGCTGAAGCAGGAGCATTCAGTGGCGTATGAAATGAATTTGAACGGGGAAGAAGCGGTAGCCCTGCTGCAGATGACGCCGTTCGCGTGGCGGGCAAAGCCGGAAGTATGGGATGCGTTAGCGGCTCGGACGACGTTTGGCTGCCAGACGGATTTCAGTATCCACGTCTGGCAGCGCGACGCTTAAGGCGCGAAGTGTGCCCAGAGGATCTGGGCACCAATGCCGATCAGCACAATTCCGCCTAAGATCTCGGCGCGTTTACCCAGCAGCGGGCCGATAAACCGCCCGACCATCATGCCCAGCGTGGACATAATCAGCGTTGCACAGCCAATGGCCAGCGCGGTGGTGATAATATTGACCTGCAGGAACGCCAGACCCACCCCGACGGCCATGGCGTCAAGACTGGTTGCGATAGCGGTTGTCACAAGCAGCCAGAAACCGTGGCGGTGCAGCGGTGCTTCCTCTTCATCATTATTCCCGCGAAAACCTTCAATCATCATTCGGCCTCCGAGAAACACCAGCAGGACGAACGCAATCCAGTGGTTCCACTCCAGCACGAACTGGCTGGCGAGCATGCCCAAACCCCAGCCGATGAGCGGCGTCAGCGTTTCGATGGCACCAAAGATCAGACCGGTGCGCAGAGCTTCTGTGAATTTAGGTTTGTGGAGCGTGGCGCCTTTGCCGATGGAGGCGGCAAATGCATCCATGGACATGCCAAAAGCGAGAAGGATCGTAGCGGAGATGTTCATAAGAGCGTCCAGACCGGGGATATCCATATGACACATCACTGCCCCCAGTAAACAGCAGTTGATGTATCTATGGTCTCGCCTGATCTCTTTTGCACGGTAAGCGTGCTGAAAGCGATCCGTACGCGCCACGTTTTTCAACGAGTATGTTGACGCGTACATTTCCTGCGTGCAGGAAATCGGCTACTCCCCAACGACGGGCGCAACCTTAACATATTTTGAGAATATAAAACAACTACGAGCAAGGCTTAATTTATCTGCATCTTTGATAACGATTTTCATTTAGGTTTATGCGTGAAAATATCGTTAATAAATATAAGTCAAAGAGGATAGAAGATATAGCAACGGCTATATTCTTTGCGAAAGAATATCACAATATATAGCCGAGGTTATAATGTTAACTTATTGAGTTTTAACGAGTAATGTGTAGATTTTCTCAAGGTCATCAATATTTTTGACCCGAATGAGCAGGCGGCGCTGTTCTAATTGCATCACTAACACGCCGTCTTCGGATAAATTCATCTCTTTAATGCGGTTATATTCTATCCATACGTTGGCGAAGAAGAATCCCTGTTTTTTAAAAATGAGTTTTGGCGAGCGGATCCAGAACAGGTAAATCGCCATTAATGCCAGCGCACATAATAACCATGTGGTTAATATTGCACCGTGGCTGGTCACGTTATTGTAAATCAGAATGACCACCAGGCCGGCGAAGATAAATGCATCAATGCGTCCACGGCGTAAGAGGGGAAGGGTCAGCAGCGTCTCGCCGTTACGGCGAGGCATAATGAATTCGTCGTAGATCGCGTAAGCCAGAAGGGCAACAATAAACAACACCAGTACGATGTCCGTAACAGTCATTCATCCTCCAGATAAAAAGACCGGGGGCAAGCCCCCGGTCGAAAACGCAATGTTTTACAGGCCCAGCAGGCCGACAGCGTAGCCCGCGATACCGATGACGAAGAAGCCAACGATGATCCACAGCGGGTTCACTTTCTTACGCAGCAGCCACATACAGGCGAAGGTCAACAGCAGCGGCACCAGGCCAGGCATCAGCTGGTCCAGAATCGTCTGCACGGTGGTGACGCGGGTTTGACCATCCTGACCGGTGATGGTTGAAACCACCAGCGGGATGTTCACGTGCGTCCACTTGTTAACCAGCGCCCCCATCACAAACAGGCCGAGAATAGACGCCCCCTCGGTCAGTTTCTGCAGGAAGCCGCCGCCCATATCCTTAACGATGTCCACGCCCTTACGGTAGCCGTAGGCCACGCCGTAGTAACGGGTCAGCAGACGTACCGCGTTGAACAGGATAAAGAACAGCAGAGGACCGAGCAGGCTGCCGCTCATCGCGATCCCGGCACCCAGCGCCGCGAAGACCGGACGAACAGTACCCCAGAAGATAGGGTCGCCCACGCCGGCCAGCGGACCCATCAGACCGACTTTGATACCGTTGATGGCACCATCGTCAATCTCCGCGCCGTTCGCACGCTGCTCTTCCATCGCCAGCGTCACGCCCAGAACCGGAGCCGCGACGTAAGGATGGGTGTTGAAGAATTCCAGGTGACGCTTAATCGCCTGACGGCGTGCTTCGTTGTTCTCAGGGTAGAGGCGTTTTATCGCCGGCACCATAGAGAAGCAGAAGCCCAGCGCCTGCATACGTTCGAAGTTCCATGAACCCTGAAACAGGTTAGAACGGATGAACACGCCACGAATATCACCCGGAGTGAGTTTTTTCTCGGTGGTAGTTTTTGTCATATCAACCATTTCGCTCACCTGTTAGTCCAGTTCGTTATCGAGATCGTTGTTACCAGCAGCCTGCGCTGGGGCACCCGCAACGCGGTTGTATTTGGGGCTGAGCTGGATGTAGAGAATCGCCATCACGGCACCAATCACGCCCAGCGCAACCAGGTTGAAGTTGGTGAATGCTGCGGTGACGAAGCCGAGGTAGAAGAACGGCATCAGGTAGCCCGCGCGCATCATGTTGATGACCATCGCGTAACCTACCACGACGATCATACCGCCCGCGATGTTAAGACCGCTGGTGACCACTTCAGGAATCGCGTTCAGCATGCCCTGAACTTCACTGGTGCCGACAGAGATCGCAACGATAACCGCCGGGATTGCGATACGCATCGCCTGCAGGAACAGGGACGACACGTGGATCCAGGAGAGTGCCGTGAGGTTGCCGTTCTCGGCCGCCTTATCCGCCGCGTGCTGGAAGGCCACGGTGATGGTACGAACGATGATGGTCAGCACCTGGCCTGCTGCGGCCAGAGGAATGGCAAGGGCAATACCTGCACCAATACTCTGATGACCGGCAATAACCAGAACGGTTGAGATGATAGAGGCCAGTGCGGCATCAGGCGCAACGGCGGCACCGATGTTCATCCAGCCCAGGGCGATCATTTCCAGCGTACCACCGATGATGATACCGGTTTTCATATCACCCAGAACGGCACCGATCAACGTACAGGCCACCAGAGGGCGGTGGAACTGAAATTCATCAAGTACGGATTCCATACCCGCAATACACGCGACGATGAACACCAGCACAATCTGAAGAGTGGTAATCTCCATTGTACTTCTCCTATAACATAAGCTTTATGTGAAAAACCGGCGCGGGCTTATTTCCCAACTTTACCGATCAAATCCATCATTTTCAGTTTCTGGTCAGTGGAAACCTTACGGGCTTCCAGCTCAATACCGCGGGCATTCAGCTTGTTGAACGCCTCGATATCTTTCGCATCAACTGAAATCGCGTTGTTGACCTGCGTTTTGCCCTGACGGAAAGCCATACCGCCGATGTTCACGGAGGTGATTTTCACGCCGCCTTCAACAATGCGCTCGACGTCTGTCGGGTTAGTAAACAGGAGCATCACGCGTTCACCCGCGTATTTCGGGTTGTTGTAAACGCGGATCATCTTGGCGACATCCACCACGTGCGCGGTAACCCCCGGTGGTGCAACCTGAGTCAGAAGGGTTTTACGGACAGTGTCGGCGGCCACTTCGTCACTGACCACGATGATACGCTGTACGTTGGTCTCTTTGGTCCAGCGAGTCGCAACCTGTCCGTGAATCAGACGGTCATCAATACGCGCCAGGCCGATAACCATGTAATCGTTCGGTCCCATCGGTTTTGCCGGTGCCGCTGCTTTCGGTGCCGCCGCAGCCGGGGCAGGGGCGGGTTTTTCAACCGGCTGAGCCTTCAGGGCTTTCACCCCTTCGCGGCCGGTTTCAACGGCCAGCGCGACCAGCTCATCGAAGCCTGGGTTGTCGTCGCGCGCCATAAAGGTTTCCACCAGCATGGGAATGTTTACCCCGGCGACGACTTCATAATGCTCTTTATCGACGACAATGCGGCTGGCAGCATTAAACGGACTGCCGCCCCATGTATCGACGAGAAACAGCACGCCTTTGCTGGTATCCAGCTTCGCGAGTTGAGCGTTGTACTTCTCAATCAGCGTCTCGGCATTTTCACCGGGAACGAAATCGATCCAGCCGACGTTTTCCTGCTCGCCCAACAGCATCTCTGCCGTTTTGAGTAGCTGCTCAGCAGCCCAACCATGTGTGCCTATGACAATAGCAATGGTCACTTGCTACCTCCTTTTATTATCATTAATACGCCTGCCGGGCAGACGTACTGAGAATCGTATTGGCGAACCGAATCGATTCAGATAAGGGTTAGAGTTCAATAAACTAAGACTTCCGCGAATTATTTTAGACAGTGAAAAAATAATTTATGTGATGAAGATCCGTAATTTAGCTTTCCCGATCGAGAAAATTCTCAACACAAATTTAGTCTTAATGCGTTTTTGCAAAGGAACGTAAATCTTTGCGTAAAACCTATTGTCTCTGATATGTTTAGCCTCCGTTTACTTGTTCAGGAGTATAGGGCTACAGCCCACTATATGGACCGTCACCGACGTCAGTCATCTATCAGGCTATTCCGCGCCTTTTTCACCGGCGAACCACGCCACGTATCAACTCTGTCTGCCTCTTATTTGCCCACGTTGAGTGGGGCACCGTTTTGTCATTCCTTTAGCAGGAGCTTGTCATGGAATTCTTAATGGACCCGTCAATCTGGGTGGGACTGCTCACGCTGGTCGTACTGGAGATCGTTCTCGGCATCGATAACCTGGTATTTATCGCCATCCTTGCGGACAAGCTGCCGCCAAAACAGCGTGATAAAGCGCGTCTGATTGGACTCTCGCTGGCGCTGGTCATGCGACTGGGGCTGCTCTCCGTTATCTCGTGGATGGTCACGCTGACCAAACCGCTCTTCTCCGTCATGGACTACACCTTCTCCGGCCGTGATTTGATCATGCTAATCGGGGGGATATTCCTGCTCTTCAAAGCGACAACAGAGCTGCATGAACGGCTGGAGAACCGGCAGCATGATGATGGTCACGGTAAGGGCTACGCCAGCTTCTGGGTCGTGGTGCTGCAAATTGTGGTGCTGGATGCAGTCTTCTCGCTGGATGCGGTGATTACCGCGGTCGGTATGGTGAACCACCTGCCGGTGATGATGGCGGCTGTCGTGATTGCGATGGCGGTGATGCTGCTGGCCTCGAAACCGCTGACGCGCTTCGTCAACCAGCATCCGACGGTGGTCGTGCTCTGTCTGAGCTTCCTGCTGATGATTGGTTTGAGCCTGGTGGCGGAAGGTTTCGGCTTCCATATTCCGAAAGGCTACCTGTACGCCGCGATTGGCTTCTCGATCCTGATCGAACTGTTCAACCAGATTGCGCGCCGTAACTTTATTAAGCAGCAGTCAAATCAGCCGCTGCGCGCCCGTACGGCGGACGCCATTCTGCGCCTGATGGGCGGACGCCGTCAGGTGAACGTCCAGTCTGACCCTGAAAACCGTAACCCGGTGCCGGTTCCGGAAGGGGCGTTTGTGGAAGAAGAACGCTACATGATTAACGGCGTGCTCTCCCTGGCTTCCCGCTCGCTGCGCGGCATCATGACGCCGCGCGGGGAAATTAGCTGGGTCGATGCGAACCTGAGCGTTGATGAAATTCGTCAGCAATTGCTCTCATCTCCGCACAGCCTGTTCCCGGTGTGTCGCGGTGAACTGGATGAAATCATCGGCGTGGTGCGGGCGAAAGAGATGCTGGTGGCGCTGGAAGAGGGCGTCAACGTGGAGGCCATTGCAGCTTCGTCGCCGGCGATTGTCGTACCGGAAACGCTGGATCCGATCAACCTGCTGGGCGTATTGCGTCGCGCGCGCGGTAGCTTTGTTATCGTCACCAACGAGTTTGGTGTGGTACAGGGGCTGGTGACGCCGCTGGACGTGCTTGAAGCGATTGCCGGTGAATTCCCGGATGAAGACGAAACGCCTGAGATTGTGGCCGACGGCGAAGGCTGGCTGGTCAAAGGTGCGACCGACCTGCACGCGCTTTCGCATACGCTGGGGCTGGAAAACGTGGTTAACGATGAAGAAGACATCGCAACCGTGGCGGGGCTGGTTATCGCCGTAAACGGTCAGATCCCGCGCGTCGGGGATGTGATCGAGCTTCCTCCATTGCACATCACTATCGTTGAAGCTAACGACTACCGCGTCGATCTGGTCCGCATTGTTAAAGAACAGTCTGCACACGACGAAGACGAATAAGTCTGCTTAACGGGTACGATGTGCCCGTTACGATCTTCTGGCGGGGAAGATTTTCCCGCCAGCCATTGTGGCGTTACTACCGCGCCTGCTTCTCTCTCAACCCGTTCGCTATTTAGCCGCTGCCTGATGTCAGGCCGAGCGCGAGCAGCCGCGACCGTAAAAGTGTAGTGGGGAAAGAAGAAGGAGACGAGAATGAAGGGAGAAATTCGCCCATCCGTTGCGGATGGGCGAAAGAGAGGGATTAGTCGCACTGCACCTTAATGGCCAGACCGCCGCGCGACGTTTCACGGTACTTCGCGTTCATGTCTTTGCCGGTTTCGTACATGGTTTCGATAACCTTATCCAACGACACGCGTGGTTCGCTGGTACGGCGCATCGCCATGCGCGAGGCGTTAATCGCTTTGACGGAGGCAATCGCGTTACGCTCAATGCACGGCACCTGCACCTGGCCTGCGACCGGATCACAGGTCAGACCGAGGTTATGCTCCATGCCAATTTCCGCCGCCACGCAAACCTGTTCAGGGCTTGCGCCCAGCAGCTCGGCCAGACCGGCCGCCGCCATGGAGCAGGCCACGCCTACTTCACCCTGACAGCCCACTTCAGCGCCTGAAATGGACGCGTTCATCTTGTACAGCGCGCCGATAGCGCCTGCCGCGAGGAAATAACGGATATAAATATCCGGCGTCACAGGCTCGATAAAGTGATCGTAGTAGGCCAGCACCGCCGGAACGATCCCGCACGCGCCGTTGGTTGGCGCAGTCACGACGCGCCCCCCCGCGGCGTTCTCTTCGTTCACCGCCAGAGCAAACATGTTCACCCAGTCAACTACGTTCATCGGGTCGTTAGAGAATTTGTCCGTGGTCACCAGCATACGGCGCAGGGCAGAGGCACGACGCGGCACGCGCAGTGGCCCTGGCAGTACGCCTTCGGTGTTCATCCCGCGATCGATACAGGCGCGCATGGTTTGCCACACGTTGGCAAAATAGTCTTCGATCTCTTTTTTGCTGTGCAGCGCCAGCTCGTTCTGCATCACCATGCCGGACAGCGACAAACCGGTCTCTTTGCAGTAGCCCAGCATCTCGGTGGCCGATTTGAACGGATAGGGCACGTTCACGTCGCCCGCGCTCTCTTTACCGAAATGCTCTTCGTCAACGATGAAGCCACCGCCGATGGAGTAGTAGGTTTTGCTGTAGATCTCTTTTTCGCCGCTCCAGGCGTGGATAGTCATGCCGTTTTCATGCAGCGGCAGGTTGTCGCTGCGAAAACGCATGCCGTCATCCTGCGGGAAATCCACTTCGTGCTGACCGTTAGCCAGCAGCAGGCGACCGCGCGCTTCCACGTCGCGGATGAATGCCGGGATGGCATCAATATCAACAGTGTCCGGCATATTGCCCGCCAGACCCATAATAATGGCGATATCGGTGTGGTGGCCTTTACCCGTTAATGACAGTGAACCGTAAACGTCTACGGCGACACGGGTAACGCTTTCCAGTAATCCTTTTTCGACCAGATCATCGACGAACTGTTTACCGGCCTTCATCGGCCCTACAGTGTGGGAAGAAGAAGGACCAATCCCCACTTTGAACATGTCGAATATACTAATCACTTTCACACTCCTGACAGGGTTACCGGGGTTCCAGTAACGATGTTATAACTGCGCATAGTGTAAGAGGGAACACCAACCTCGGCTTAACTATTCACATGAATTAAACTAATGGTTAACGATGGGTTTTGCTAATAGCGCGACGCGGATCGCAAACCTGCAAAAAAGGCTGGAATGTAAAGTATAGTCAAGGCTTCAGGCCGATTTGTAGCGCCAGTTCACGAATGATGCCCGCCGTCATGCCCCAGACAAAATAATGCTGATACCAGGACAACCAGACCCGATGGTCGTGCCCCCGGCGATGGATATCCAGCGGATGATAGCGGCTTAGCCGGAGCGCCTCTTCAAGCGGCATCTCAAACACCGCAGAAACTTCGTCGACGCTGGCGTGATACTGAAGATTGGGGGGGATAATGCCGACGACCGGCGTGACCTGAAAGCCGGTCACGCTGTCGACGGGCGGCAGCACGCCGATGACTTCCACCGCGTCAGGCGGGATCGCCACCTCCTCCTGCGCTTCCCGCAGCGCGGCGGCAATCAGCGACGCATCGGTGCTGTCCACCGCCCCTCCCGGAAAGGCCACCTGACCGGCGTGTTTGCGCATATGCGGCGAACGCTGCGTAAGCAGCAGGCCCGGCTGTTCCCGGCGCACCACCGGGATCAGCACCGCCGCCTGACGCTGATTCAGCGTGGCGCGGTTGACCTGCGGCCGTAGCAGCTGAAAGCGCGACAGAAAATCATCCAGCGTCAGGTTCTCTTTCTCCACCGTTAGTTCTCCAGTTGCTTCAGGATGCGGTTCACCTTATCAAAGGTTTCCTGATATTCCGCCTCGACCTGGCTGTCCGCCACAATGCCGCCGCCCGCAGAACAGTACAGATTGCCGCCGCAGGCCGTCAGCGTGCGAATGGTAATGCTGGTATCCATGGTGCCGCACAGGCTGATATAGCCGATGCTGCCGCACCAGGCGTTGCGGCGGTGCGGTTCCAGTTCGTCGATGATTTCCATGGCGCGAATTTTTGGCGCACCGGTGATGGAGCCACCCGGGAACGCGGCCCGGAGCAGATCGCAGGCGGTGCGAGAGGCGGGCAGACGCGCGGTGATGGTACTGACCAGATGATGCACTGCCGGGAAAGGTTCGACGACGAACAGCTCCGGCACGCGCACGCTGCCTGGTTCGGCGACCCGGCCAATATCGTTACGCATCAGGTCGACAATCATCAGGTTTTCGGCGCGATCCTTCGGTGACCCGGCGAGTTTCTCCGCCTGCTGGCGATCGGCGTCCGGATCGGCAAGGCGCGGCAGCGTGCCTTTAATCGGGCGGGTCTGAATCGTCCCTTCCGCCAGATGGATAAAACGCTCCGGCGACAGGCTGAGGATGGCCCCCTGTTCCAGACGTACAAACGCGCTGAACGGAGCCCTGTTGCTGGCATTGAGACGGGTAAACGCCTGCCACTCGTCCCCCTGGTATGCTGCCTGGAAACGCTGGGCAAGGTTAACCTGATAGCAGTCGCCGCTTTGCAGATAGGCCTGCACGCGGGAGAATTTTTCCGCGTATTCCAGCGCGGTCATGTTCGAGCGCCAGCCGGAGGTCAGGGTGAACGCTTCAGCTGGAGCAGGCTGTTGTGCCTCAAGCCAGGCCAGACGCGCCTGCACGTCATCATGGCTCAGCAGGGAGACCCTTTTTTTCTGGTGGTCCACAATCAACGCCCAGTCATACAGCCCCACGGCCATGTCCGGCAGGGCAATATCCGCCTGCGCATGCTCGGGCAGCATCTCGAAGCGGCGACCCAAATCGTAGCCAAACAGGCCCAGCGCGCCGCCCTGGAAGGGCAGGTCCAGGTTAGGGGTAGCGGATAAGCCCAGCGCGTTGATTTCCTGCTGAAGCTGCATCAGCGGATCGTCCGTCGTCGACAGATCGTCGGTCGTCAGCGTTTTCAGGGGATCGGCCACCAGAATATCGAAGCGGCTGTACGGGTGATCCGCATGGCCGGAGTGCAGCAGCATGGCAAAAGGAAGATGGCTCAGACGGGCAAACCAGAACTCAGCGGCGTCAGCGCGCCAGGGTAAGGTAACAACAGTGGGGAAGCGCATGTTCATGTATGGCATACTACCGGGCAGCGTGAAATAATTAGCGCGAATAATTTAGCAGGAGTTGACGATGTTTGCAGGTTTACCTTCTCTGAGCCATGAACAACAGCAGAAAGCGGTTGAGCGAATTCAGGAACTGATGTCCCAGGGGATGAGCAGCGGACAGGCGATTTCCCAGGTGGCGGAGGAGCTGCGCGCCACCCATACCGGCGAGCGGATCGTGGCGCGTTTTGAGGATGAAGATGAAGAGTAATCGGGCTTAAACAGCCGCGATAATCTTGATCTCAACCTTGTATTCCGGTTTCATCAGCGTGGCCTGTACGGTGCAGCGTACAGGCGCGTGACCCGCTACCACCCACGCATCCCAGGCTTTGTTCATCGCCGCGAAATCGTCTTTATTT
Source organism: Enterobacter cloacae complex sp. P6RS (assembly GCF_014982245.1). NCBI lineage: Bacteria > Pseudomonadati > Pseudomonadota > Gammaproteobacteria > Enterobacterales > Enterobacteriaceae > Enterobacter > Enterobacter cloacae complex sp. P6RS. The sequence continues at coordinate 233,960 of NZ_JADCLB010000020.1, read as the reverse complement.
GCCAGGAAAATGGTCGCATCCAGAATGCGGGATTTATCGCTGCCCTGTTTTTCCAGCACGGCATCAATCTGCGCCAGGGTATTCGCCGTCTGTTCGAACGCATCCGCGTCCAGATTTGACGGTACACCGGTGTAATACAGCGTCTGGTTATGGATCACCACATCAGACCAGCGGGCTTCGGCATCAATGCGCACAATTGTCATAAACGTTTCCTCGTTATTTTTCGTCGTCAGGCGGCAAGACTGCCATATTGTTCTGCCGTCGTCACTATTTGGGGTGGCACAGGAGAAGATGGGCTGACATAATCCCTGTGCAAAAATACAGTGAGAGAGCAACGTGGCAGACGATTTTTCCCCTGAAGGTCAATTAGCGCAGGCGATCCCCGGCTTCAAGCCCCGTGAGCCTCAGCGACAGATGGCGCACGCCGTTGCCCGCGCCATTGATCAGGCCCAGCCGCTGGTGGTTGAAGCCGGAACCGGCACGGGTAAGACCTATGCTTACCTTGCGCCGGCGCTGCGGGCGAAAAAGAAGGTGATAATTTCCACCGGATCGAAAGCGCTGCAGGATCAGCTCTACAGCCGCGACTTGCCCACGGTTGCGAAAGCGCTGAAATACAAAGGGCGTCTGGCCCTGCTGAAGGGACGCTCCAACTATCTCTGCCTGGAGCGACTCGAACAGCAGGCGCTGGCCGGCGGCGATTTGCCGGTACAAACCCTGAGCGACGTCATTATCCTGCGCGCCTGGGCGAACCAGACCGAAGAGGGCGATATCAGCACCTGCGCGAGCGTGCCGGAAGACTCCCCGGCCTGGCCGCTGGTGACCAGCACCAACGACAACTGCCTCGGCAGCGACTGCCCGCTGTATAAAGACTGTTTTGTAGTGAAAGCGCGCAAAACCGCGATGGACGCAGACGTGGTGGTGGTGAACCACCACCTGTTCCTCGCGGACATGGTGGTTAAGGACAGCGGTTTCGGCGAGCTGATCCCGGAGGCGGACGTGATGATCTTCGATGAAGCCCATCAGTTGCCGGATATCGCCAGCCAGTATTTCGGCCAGTCGCTCTCCAGCCGCCAGCTACAGGATCTGGCGAAAGATTTTACCATTGCCTACCGTACCGAACTCAAAGATACCCAGCAGTTGCAGAAGTGCGCCGACCGTCTGGCGCAAAGCGCGCAGGATTTCCGCTTACAGCTTGGCGAGCCGGGCTATCGCGGCAACCTGCGCGAACTGCTGGCGGACAAAAATATCCAGCGCGCGCTGCTGCTGCTCGATGATGCACTTGAGCTCTGCTACGACGTGGCGAAGCTGTCCCTCGGACGCTCCGCGCTGCTTGACGCCGCCTTCGAGCGCGCCACGCTCTATCGCGGGCGGCTCAAACGGCTAAAAGAGATCAACCAGCCGGGGTACAGCTACTGGTATGAATGCACCTCACGCCACTTTACCCTGGCGCTCACGCCGCTGACGGTGGCCGATAAATTCAAAGAGGTGATGGCGCAGAAGCCGGGAAGCTGGATCTTCACTTCCGCAACCCTGTCTGTAAATGACGATCTGCATCACTTCACCGAGCGCCTCGGCATTGAGCAGGCGGAATCACTGCTGCTGCCCAGCCCGTTTGATTACGAAAAGCAGGCGCTGCTCTGCGTGCCACGCAATCTCCCGCTGCCGAACCAGCCGGGCGCGGCGCGGCATCTCGCGGCGATGCTCAAGCCGATGATTGAGGCCAACAACGGGCGCTGCTTTATGCTCTGCACCTCACACGCCATGATGCGCGATCTCGCCGAGCAGTTTCGCGCCACCATGACCCTCCCGGTGCTGCTGCAGGGCGAAACCAGCAAAGGCCAGCTGCTGCAGCAGTTCGTCAGCGCCGGTAATGCCCTGCTGGTGGCAACCAGCAGCTTCTGGGAAGGGGTGGACGTGCGCGGCGACACGCTCTCGCTAGTGATCATCGATAAGCTGCCGTTCACGTCGCCGGACGATCCTCTGCTCAAGGCGCGGATGGAAGACTGCCGTCTGCGCGGCGGCGATCCGTTTGACGAGGTTCAGCTGCCGGATGCGGTCATTACGCTTAAGCAGGGGGTAGGGCGCTTAATCCGTGACGTCACCGATCGCGGCGTGCTGGTCATCTGCGATAACCGCCTGGTGATGCGTCCTTACGGCGCAACGTTCCTCGCCAGCCTGCCGCCCGCCCCGCGTACGCGGGACATTAAACGCGCGGTGCGTTTCCTGGCAAACCCAACGGCGGAGTAATTCGCTCCGGAGTGTGCTAAGATGCGCGCCATTTTGTGACTGACCCTTGCGAGAGCGCGACGACTGATGCGAATTCTGGCTATTGATACCGCGACAGAGGCTTGCTCTGTTGCTCTGTTAAACGACGGTGCTGTTTCTGCTCATTTCGAAGAGTGTCCACGGGAACACACCCAGCGTATTCTGCCCCTGGTAAAAGCCATTTTAACCCAGGGCAACACCACCTTAACCGACCTCGACGCGCTGGCCTTTGGCCGCGGCCCCGGCAGCTTTACGGGCGTGCGCATTGGGATTGGCATCGCGCAGGGGCTGGCGCTGGGCGCTGACCTGCCGATGATCGGCGTCTCTACGCTTGCGACGATGGCGGAGGGAGCCTGGCGCATGACGGGCGCGACCCGCGTGCTCGCCGCTATTGACGCTCGCATGGGTGAAGTTTACTGGGCGGAATATACCCGCGATGAAAACGGCGTCTGGCACGGCGAAGAGACGGAAGCAGTGCTTAAGCCTGAAGCCGTTACTGAACGCCTGAAGCAGCTGTCCGGCGAGTGGGCGACGGTCGGCACGGGCTGGCCGGCGTGGCCAGAGATGGCGAGCGGCACCGGCGTGACGCTGGTGGACGGCAACATGCTCCTGCCTGCGGCGGAAGATATGCTCCCGATTGCCCGTCAACTGCTTGCAGCAGGAAAAACCGTTGCCGTTGAACATGCGGAGCCGGTTTATTTGCGAAACACCGTCGCGTGGAAGAAACTTCCGGGCCGCGAATGAATCTCAGTAACAGGAACTGAGAAAAAGGAGTCGCATCATGGCGGTTCAGACTAAAGTAGTACGCCTTTTTATGGCAGGCGCGGTTGCCATAGCACTGAGCGGTTGCGTAACCGTACCTGATGCGATCAAGGGCAGCAGCCCGACGCCACAGCAGGATCTGGTTCGGGTAATGAATGCGCCCGAGCTTTACGTCGGCCAGGAAGCCCGCTTCGGTGGGAAAGTGATCGACGTGCAGAACCAGCAGGGGAAAACCCGTCTGGAAATTGCCACGGTACCGCTCGACAGCGGCGCGCGTCCCGTACTCGGTGAAGCCTCTCGCGGGCGTATCTATGCCGACGTTAGTGGTTTCCTCGACCCGGTCGATTTTCGCGGACAGCTGGTAACCGTTGTCGGGCCGATTACCGGTTCGGTGCAGGGCAAAATCGGCAACACGCCGTACAAATTTATGACCATGCAGGTGAACGGCTATAAGCGCTGGCGTATCGCCCAGCAGGTGGTGATGCCGCCTCAGCCAATCGACCCGTGGATGTGGGGTCCACATCCTTATCGTTACGGTTATCCGGGATGGGGCTGGTATAACCCGGGCCCTGCACAGGTGCAAACGATCGTAACTGAGTAACTTACTGTTATTGTTAAGAAAGAGACAGCGGCTCAGCCGCTGTCTCTGTTTTTTTACGGATAAAACGAAAAAAAAGAGTGACGCGCTTCGCAACCTGCAATCTGAACAATTAATAAACTGGTACGCTGAGTTAATATAATGTTAACAAACTGTTTATTATCGGGGCTGTGATGACGACGAACACTCATTTCAGAGGTGATGCATTGCAAAAGGTTTGGCTTAACCGTTATCCCGCAGATGTGCCTGCGGAGATCAATCCTGACCGTTATCAATCCCTGGTGGAATTATTTGAACACTCGGTACGGCGTTACGCAGACCAGCCCGCATTTGTGAATATGGGCGAGGTGATGACGTTCCGTAAGCTTGAGGAGCGTAGCCGGGCGTTTGCGGCTTATCTGCAGGAAGGACTTGGGCTGCAAAAAGGGGATCGCGTCGCGCTGATGATGCCGAACCTGCTGCAATACCCGGTGGCGCTGTTTGGCATCCTGCGTGCCGGGATGATTGTCGTCAACGTTAACCCGCTTTACACGCCGCGCGAGCTGGAACATCAGCTGAACGACAGCGGGGCGGTGGCGATTGTCATTGTTTCTAACTTTGCCCATACCCTGGAAAAAGTGGTCGACAAAACCCAGGTGAAGCACGTCATCCTGACGCGCATGGGCGATCAGCTTTCCACCGCCAAAGGGACGCTGGTTAACTTTGTCGTTAAATACGTCAAACGTCTGGTACCAAAATACCATCTGCCGGATGCTATCTCCTTCCGGCGCGCGCTGCATGCGGGCTATCGCATGCAGTACGTCAAGCCTGAAGTCGTCTCCGAAGACCTGGCCTTCCTCCAATACACGGGCGGCACCACCGGCGTGGCCAAAGGGGCGATGCTGACCCACCGCAACATGCTGGCAAACCTTGAGCAGGTTAATGCCACCTACGGGCCGCTGCTGCATCCGGGTAAAGAGCTGGTAATCACCGCGCTGCCGCTGTATCACATCTTTGCGCTGACCATGAACTGCCTGCTGTTTATCGAGCTGGGCGGGCAAAACGTATTGATCACCAACCCGCGCGATATCCCGGGTCTGGTTAAAGAGCTGGCAAAATACCCGTTTACCGCCATGACCGGGGTGAACACCCTGTTTAACGCGCTGCTCAACAACAAAGAGTTCCAGCAGCTTGATTTCTCCACGCTGCATCTCTCCGCGGGCGGCGGCATGCCGGTTCAGCAGGCGGTGGCCGAGCGCTGGGTGAAGCTAACCGGGCAATATCTGCTGGAAGGCTACGGCCTGACGGAGTGTGCCCCGCTGGTGAGCGTCAACCCGCACGATATCGACTACCACAGCGGCAGCATCGGCCTGCCGGTCCCGTCGACGGAAGCAAAGCTGGTGGATGATGAGGATAACGAAGTGCCTCACGGCGAGCCGGGCGAGCTGTGCGTCAGAGGGCCGCAGGTGATGCTGGGTTACTGGCAGCGTCCTGATGCGACTGACGAAATCATTAAAGACGGCTGGCTTCACACCGGCGATATTGCGGTGATGGATGACGAAGGCTTCCTGCGCATCGTCGATCGCAAAAAAGATATGATCCTGGTTTCCGGCTTCAACGTCTATCCGAACGAAATCGAAGACGTGGTGATGCAGCACAGCGGCGTGCTGGAAGTGGCGGCGGTGGGCGTTCCTTCCGGCAGCAGCGGTGAAGCGGTGAAGATATTTGTGGTCAAGAAAGATCCTTCTCTTACCGAGGAAGCGCTGATAACGTTTTGTCGCCGTCAGCTGACGGGCTATAAGGTGCCGAAGCTGGTGGAATTCCGCGATGAGCTGCCGAAATCCAACGTCGGGAAGATATTACGACGAGAATTACGTGACGAAGCCCGTGCCAAAGTAGACAATAAGGCCTGAGCTTCACGTTAATCGCCCAGACGCCGGTTAAGCCGGCGTTTTTTATGGGCGCAAACAAAAGAGAATCCGATTTGAATTACCAGATGATCACGACCAACGACGAGCTGGCTTCGCTGTGCGAAGTGACGCGCGACTTTCCTGCCATCGCTCTGGATACCGAGTTTGTCCGTACTCGCACCTATTATCCACAGCTGGGTTTGATACAGATGTACGACGGTAAGCACGTCTCGCTGATCGACCCGCTCGGCATTACCGACTGGGCGCCGATGCGTGACCTGCTGCTGGATACTGCGGTAACGAAATATCTGCACGCGGGCAGTGAAGATCTGGAAGTCTTTCTTAACACCTTTGGCATCATGCCTCAGCCGCTGATTGATACGCAGATCCTCGCGGCGTTCAGCGGCCGTCCGCTGTCGTGGGGCTTTGCCGCCATGGTGGAGGAGTACACGGGCCTGACGCTGGATAAAAGTGAATCCCGTACCGACTGGCTGGCCCGTCCGCTTACCGAGCGTCAGCTGGAATATGCGGCGGCAGACGTGTTTTACCTGCTGCCGATTGCCGGACAGCTGATGAAAGAGGCGGAAGCCTCCGGCTGGCTGTCTGCCGCGCTGGACGAGTGCCGTATGACGCAGCAGCGTCGCCAGGAAGTGGTTGACCCGAAAGAGGCCTGGCGTGATATCACCAACGCCTGGCAGCTTCGCACGCGTCAGCTGGCCTGCCTGCAGCTGTTAGCGGACTGGCGTTTGCGTAAAGCGCGCGAGCGCGATCTGGCCGTGAATTTTGTGGTGCGTGAAGAGCATCTCTGGGCGGTCGCGCGCTATATGCCGGGCAGCCTGGGCGAACTGGACAGCATTGGCCTTTCCGGCAGCGAGATCCGTTTCCATGGTAAAACCCTGCTGGCGCTGGTCGCCAAAGCGCAGGCGCTGCCGGAGGACGCACTGCCTGAAACGCTGCTGAATCTCATGGATATGCCGGGCTATCGTAAAGCATTTAAGGATATCAAAGCGCTGGTGCAGGATGTCGCAACGGAAAGCAAGCTGAGCGCTGAACTGCTGGCGTCACGCAGACAGATTAACCAGCTGCTGAACTGGCACTGGAAGCTGAAACCGCAGAATGGCGTGCCGGAACTGATGGCTGGCTGGCGCGGGGTATTGATGGCCGATCGCCTGAATACCTTGCTGGAAGGTTATCCGCGATAAAAATATGCCGGGCGATATACCCGGCATATTCTCCCCGGTGGCGCTGCGCTTACCGGGGCTACGACACCAGGAACCTACGGACGCGACTCTTCCGCTTCCGGAAGCGTTACGTTCAGCTCCAGAATCGAAATATCCCCGTCTTTTTGCTCCAGCTGTACGGTGACCATCTCCGGGTCAATCTGCACATACTTACAGATCACTTCCAGGATGTCCTTGCGCAGCTGCGGCAGGTAGTGAGGCTCGGCGTCGCTACGACGACGCTCCGCAACGATAATTTGCAGGCGTTCTTTTGCGATGTTGGCGGTGCTTTTTTTCCGCGAGAGAAAAAAGTCCAGTAATGCCATAACTTATCCTCCGAACAGGCGTTTGAGGAAACCTTTCTTCTCTTCTTCAATGAAGCGGAAAGGACGTTCTTCTCCCAGCAGACGGTCAACGGTATCGGCGTAAGCTTTACCTGCATCTGCCGTTGTATCAAGGATCACGGGCTCGCCCTGGTTAGAGGCGCGTAATACGGACTGGTCTTCCGGGATAACGCCAACCAGTTTAATGCGCAGGATCTCCAGCACGTCTTCCATGCTCAGCATGTCACCTTTGTTTACGCGACCCGGGTTATAGCGGGTCAGCAGCAGGTGCTCTTTGATCGGATCCTGGCCATTTTCCGCACGGCGGGATTTGGAGGCCAGAATACCGAGAATACGGTCGGAGTCACGCACGGAGGAGACTTCCGGGTTGGTGGTGATGATCGCTTCATCAGCAAAGTAGAGCGCCATCAGGGCACCGGTTTCGATGCCGGCAGGGGAGTCACAGACGATGAAGTCGAACTCCATTTTTTTCAGCTCGTCGAGCACCTTTTCCACGCCGTCACGGGTCAGGGCATCTTTATCACGCGTCTGAGAAGCCGGAAGAATGAAGAGGTTCTCGGTGCGCTTGTCTTTAATCAGCGCCTGGTTCAGCGTGGCATCGCCCTGAATGACGTTCACGAAGTCATATACGACGCGACGCTCACATCCCATGATGAGGTCGAGGTTACGCAGACCGATATCGAAGTCGATAACGACGGTTTTCTTTCCCTTCTGGGCCAAACCAGTAGCGATGGCCGCGCTGGAGGTGGTCTTGCCAACGCCTCCTTTACCCGAAGTAACAACAATAATGCGTGCCATAGAAATTCCTTGTTAAAAAGGGATTAATTCAACGGTTGAACGGTCAACGCGTCGTCTGCCAGAAGCAGGCGAGCCGCTTTGCCATAAAATTCGGCTGGGATCTTGTCGCTCAGCCAATATTCACCTGCGATGGACACCAGTTCCGCCGTCAGATGAGTACAAAATATTTGCGCGTCCCGATCGCCACTTGCGCCCGCGAGCGCACGTCCACGCATCATACCGTAAACGTGAATATTGCCATCTGCAATAAGCTCTGCGCCAGCGCTGACGTGGCTTGTAACAATTAGATCACAGTTTGGCGCATAAATGCGCTGACCGGAACGAACCGGCACATCAATCATTCGCGTTTTTGTGAGAGCGGTAACGTTTTGCGCCGCAGGAGGGGGCGTTTGTACGGCAGCGGGTGCTGCACGTGGGGTTTTTTCTTTGCCTTCATTAAGAAGAGGCAGCCCCGCACGGTCGATTTCCGCTTTCAGCTCGGGATCTTTGCAGCCGCTGATGCCGACAATACGCAGCCCGGTAGAGGAGACCGCCTGCTGGAGACGTGTCCAGTTAACCGGCGCCTCAAGACCGCTGACGTTGATGACGACGGGGGCGTGCTTCAGAAAGGCGGGAGCCTGGGCGATTTTGTCTTCTAACGCCTGACGAATAACCTCGGGTTTTGCATCATGCAAATGAACCACTGATAAGGTGAAGCTACTGCCTTTAAGCTCGATGGGCGTGTTTGACATCCTGGCCTTACTCAATTTGCTATTAACCGCAACCATTCGCTGCGATATTCCGAAGAGTATCAGGCATGTTATAGTCAGGAGTATATTGAGGCAAGCAACCACCCATTAATTCAGAGTAAAAACATGTTTTGTGTGATCTACAGAAGTACAAGCCGTGACCAGACCTATCTTTATGTCGAAAAGAAAGACGATTTTTCACGCGTGCCGGAAGAATTAATGAAGAACTTTGGCCGACCACAGCTGGCGATGCTGCTGCCGCTGGACGGCCGTAAGAAACTGGTGAATGCCGATCTGGAAAAAGTGAAAACGGCATTAGCCGAGCAGGGCTATTATTTACAGCTTCCACCGCCGCCTGAGAATTTATTAAAACAGCACCTCGAGGCGTCCGGGAAAAAATAGCCTCAGCTGTTTTCGGGCATAACACATCAACCGATTAGGGGTCGAGCATGTATCAACATCATAACTGGCAAGGTGCATTACTGGATTATCCCGTCAGCAAAGTGGTCTGCGTGGGCAGCAACTATGCGAAGCATATTCAGGAGATGGGCAGCGCAACCCCAGAAGAGCCGGTCCTGTTTATTAAGCCCGAGACGGCGCTATGCGACATCCGCCAGCCGCTGGCGCTGCCGCAGGGGCTGGGGTCGGTACATCACGAAGTAGAGCTTGCCGTGCTGATCGGCGCCACGCTGCGCCAGGCTTCCGAAGAGCATGTCGAGAAAGCGATTGCCGGCTACGGCGTGGCGCTGGATCTGACCCTGCGCGACGTGCAGGGCAAAATGAAGAAGGCAGGGCAGCCGTGGGAAAAAGCCAAAGGCTTTGATAACGCATGTCCGATTTCAGGGTTTGTTCCGGTGAATGAATTTACCAACGATCCGCAGGACACTCCGCTCAGCCTGAAGGTTAACGGCGAGATCCGCCAGCAGGGCACCACGGCAGATATGATCCACAAGATCGTGCCGCTGATCGCCTACATGAGCCGTTTCTTCACCCTGAAGCCGGGCGATGTGATCCTCACCGGCACGCCGGAAGGCGTGGGCCCGCTCGCCAGCCGCGATGAGCTTGAGGTCGGTTTTAACGGCCTGTCGCTAAAAACCCGCGTGCTGTAACCGCATCTTGCCGCCTGCAAAGGGCGGCAAAACTTGCAACCACGTGCCAGACTCGTTATAAGGTGCGCTTTCTTTTGACGTGTGGACATCCTGATGAACGACATTCCTTTCTGGCAAAGCAAAACTCTTGACCAAATGACCGACGCGGAGTGGGAATCGTTGTGCGACGGCTGCGGGCAGTGCTGCCTGCACAAGTTGATGGATGAAGACTCCGATGAGATCTATTTCACCAACGTCGCCTGCAGGCAGCTGAACATTAAAACCTGCCAGTGCCGCAACTACGAACGCCGCTTCGAGTTCGAGCCGGACTGCATCAAGCTCACCCGTGAAAATCTGCCGACTTTTGAGTGGCTGCCGCACACCTGCGCGTATCGCCTGCTGGCGGAAGGGAAAGATCTACCGGCCTGGCATCCTCTGCTGACCGGTTCAAAAGCGGCGATGCACGGCGAGCGTATCTCGGTACGCCACATTGCGGTGAAGGAGTCCGAGGTACGGGACTGGGAAGATCACATCATGAATCACCCTAATCGGTGATAATAAAAAACCCGCCGGGGCGGGTTTTTGCTTTTACCTTCCAAACAAATCGCGTTTCTTCGGTTTGAACGGCTGAGCGATCAGCACCAGCAGCGCCACGACGAAGTAGGCCACAAAAATGCCCACCAGCCACTGCGGCATCTCCAGCGTCAGGAATTCCCACTGACGTACGGAGCAGTCACCGGATGCGACAAACACCTGCGGAAGCCACTTATCCAGCGGCAACCAGCTCGGGAAGCGGGCGGCGAAATCACAGGTCATAAACGGTGACGGATGCAGCTGCATCATGGTGTGCTGCCAGGAAAGCTCAATACCTTTCCAGGCGCTGTACAGCCAGATGGCAATACCGACGTAGCGCAACGGCGTTTTTGGGGCAATTGCGCCCACCAGGCCTGCACCCATAATGCCGAACAGCGCGCAGCGCTCGTAGATGCACAGCACGCAGGGCTTGAGTCCCATCACGTGCTGGAACCACAGCGCAACCATTTCCAGCGCAAAGGCGGTCAGGGCCATCAACAACCACGCTCCGCGACCGCGGGAGCACTGGTTTAAAAATCTCAACATAATCATTTCCCTGGAACATGCTTAGAAAGCGCAGTGTAAACGAATTTTAATGCGCCGCAAGTATACCCGCTTGTAGCAGCCATTGCGTACAGGGAACGAGAGTAATTTTGATGCACAGCAAACCAACAACGGTGAGCACCAGCGTGTACGGCAGCGCCATCCAGACCATTCTTCCATAAGAAAGCCGTATGAGCGGTGCCAGCGCCGAGGTCAGCAGGAAGAGAAATGCCGCCTGGCCGTTAGGTGTTGCAACGGAGGGCAGGTTTGTTCCGGTGTTGATGGCTACCGCCAGCAGGTCGAACTGCCCGGTACTGACGATCCCTTGCTCCATCGCCGCTTTGGCCTCATTGATATACACCGTCCCGACAAAGACGTTATCGGAAATAGAGGACAACAGACCGTTAAAGAGATAGAACAGCGTAAGCTGCGAGTCCGGCGAGGCCTGAAGCACAAACGCGATAATCGGTGCGAAAAGGTGTTGGTCAATAATCACCGCCACGACCGCAAAAAAGACCGCCAGCAGCGCGGTAAACGGCAGGGCTTCGGTAAAGGCTTTACCAATAGCATGTTCGTCCGTTACCCCGCTAAAGGTGGTAGCAAGAATAATGACGGAGAGGCCAATCAACCCGACTTCGGCAAGATGCAACGCCAGCGCGGCGATAAGCCAGATGCCGATGATCCCCTGCGCAATCAGACGCAGCGTCTCCTGGCGCGTACGCTGTTTGCGGCTCTGCTCGTCAAATTTATGCAGTTCATTGCGGACCGGTTCAGGCAGCTGTGCGCCGTAGCCGAACAGCCTGAATTTTTCGACCAGAATGCAGGTCGCCAACCCGCAGACCAGCACAGGCACGCTGACGGGGGCCATGCGCAGGAAAAACTCGCCAAAATGCCATTCAGCCGCTTTCGCGATGATCAGGTTTTGCGGCTCGCCCACCATGGTCATCACGCCGCCCAACGCCGTACCGACCCCTGCGTGCATCATCAGGCTGCGCAGAAACGCGCGGAACTGTTCCAGCACGTCGCGGTTATGCGCCTCGACGTGGCTATCGTCCTGTAAATCCTCACTTGGGCGAGAGGAGGCCACGCGGTGATAAATGCCGTAAAATCCGACGGCGACGCTGATCACCACCGCGACAACGGTGAGCGCATCCAGGAAGGCCGACAGAAAGGCGGCGGCAAGGCAAAACGCCAGCGAGAGGATCGTTTTTGACGTAATGCTCAGCAGCAGGCGGGTAAAGATAAACAGCAGCAGCTGTTTCATAAAGTAGATACCGGCCACCATAAAAATGAGCAGCAGGAGCACTTCCAGATTGGAGGCCAGCTCTGCTTTTACATGCTCTGCGGACGTCATGCCGATGACAACGGCTTCAAACGCCAGCAAACCGCCGGGCAGCAGGGGATAACACTTCAGCGCCATGGCCAGGGTGAAGATAAATTCCGCCACCAGCAGCCACCCGGCGATAAACGGATCCACGCTAAAAATGATGGGATTAACGACCAGGAAAACCAGCAGTATCAGTTTGTACCAGTCAGGAGAATGGCCTAAAAAATTGCGCCACAGCGCGCGCCCAAAAGAAATTTCCACAACAGACGTCCTTCCCGTTAAGTAATACAAAACATCAGTATACGCAAAAATCGTGGCCCGGAGGCGGATAAGACCGCATTGTAAATTTCACAAAAATGAAACGGCGATCCCTCTTTTCTCACTTTGCCGCGCTACCTGCCGTTGCACGCCTCTGGTATGATGAGTCCAATTTGCAAAAAGCTGTGTAATGGAAATCTCACTATGGTCATTAAGGCGCAGAGCCCGGCGGGTTTCGCGGAAGAGTACATCATTGAAAGCATCTGGAATAATCGTTTCCCTGCGGGGTCCATTCTTCCGGCTGAACGCGAACTCTCTGAACTGATTGGCGTCACTCGCACCACGCTGCGTGAAGTGCTTCAGCGACTGGCGCGTGATGGATGGTTGACGATCCAGCACGGCAAGCCAACAAAGGTAAACAACTTCTGGGAAACCTCGGGGCTGAACATTCTTGAAACGCTGGCGCGCCTCGACCACGAAAGCGTGCCGCAGCTGATTGATAATCTGCTCTCCGTGCGCACCAACATCGCGACTATTTTTATTCGTACCGCTTTCCGTCAGCATCCTGAAGATGCGCTTGCGGTGCTGGCCAGCGCGAATGAAGTTGAAGATCACGCCGACGCCTTTGCCACCCTCGATTACAACGTGTTTCGCGGCCTGGCGTTTGCCTCCGGCAACCCGGTTTATGGCCTGATCCTCAACGGTATGAAAGGGCTCTATACCCGCATTGGTCGTCACTACTTCGCTAACCCTGAAGCCCGCAGTCTGGCGCTGGGCTTCTACCATAAGCTGAGCAAGCTCTGCACCGAAGGCCTGCACGATCAGGTTTATGAAACCGTACGCCGCTACGGCCACGACTCCGGTGAAATCTGGCACCGTATGCAGAAAACGCTGCCGGGCGATTTGGCGATTCAGAGTCGCTAAAATAAAAAACCTCTCAATCGAGAGGTTTTTTTTCGCCCGGTGGCGCTACAGCGTATTCAACCGCGCCGGGCAGCGTTCCAGCAGCTCGACGCTGCCGTCCTCATTCTGCTGCTCCAGCTGCACGTCAAAGCCCCACAGGCGGTGCACGTGCTTCAGCACCTCTTTACGTCCTTTATCCAGCGGCGCGCGGTTGTGCGGGATATAGCGCAGCGTCAGGGAGCGGTCGCCGCGCAGGTCCACGTTCCACACCTGAATATTGGGTTCAAGGTTGCTCAGGTTGTACTGGGAGGAGAGGCGGGAGCGGATCTCCCGGTATCCTTCCTCGTTGTGGATCGCGGAGATCTCCAGATAGTTGTTGCGGTCATCGTCCAGTACGGTGAAGAAGCGGAAATCGCGCATGATCTTCGGCGACATGAACTGGCTGATAAAGCTCTCATCCTTAAAGTCGCGCATCGCAAAATGCAGCGTTTCCAGCCAGTCAGAACCGGCGATATCCGGGAACCAGTACTTGTCCTCTTCCGTTGGCGACTGGCAGATGCGCTTAATATCCTGGAACATCGCAAAGCCCAGCGCATACGGGTTAATCCCGCTGTACCACGGGCTGTTGTAGGGCGGCTGGAACACCACGTTAGTATGGCTGTGGAGGAATTCCATCATGAACCGCTCGGTGACTTTCCCCTCGTCATACAGATGGTTGAGAATGGTGTAGTGCCAGAATGTTGCCCAGCCTTCGTTCATCACCTGGGTCTGTTTCTGCGGATAGAAATACTGGCTCACCTTACGCACGATACGCAAAATCTCGCGCTGCCACGGCTCCAGCAGCGGGGCGTTCTTCTCCATAAAATAGAGCAGGTTTTCCTGCGGCTCGGACGGGTAACGACGCGCTTCGGCAATCGTTTTTTCCTCCTCACGCTTCGGCAGGGTGCGCCACAGCATGTTCACCTGGCTCTGCAGATACTCCTCGCGGCTTTTCTGCCGGGCTTTCTCCTCCTGCAGTGAGATTTTCTGCGGGCGTTTATAGCGGTCCACGCCGTAGTTCATCAGCGCGTGGCAGGAGTCGAGCAGCTTCTCTACCTCGTCCACGCCGTAGCGCTCTTCGCAATCAGTAATATATTTACGGGCGAAGATCAGGTAATCGACGATGGAGCTGGCGTCCGTCCAGCTGCGGAACAGATAGTTATTTTTAAAGAAGGAGTTATGGCCGTAGCAGGCGTGCGCCATCACCAGCGCCTGCATGGTAATGGTGTTCTCTTCCATCAGATAGGCGATACACGGGTTGGAGTTAATGACGATCTCATACGCCAGCCCCTGCTGGCCGTGCTTGTACAGCCGCTCCGTTTCAATGAATTTTTTACCAAACGACCAGTGCGGATAGTTGATCGGCATCCCGACGCTGGAGTAAGCGTCCATCATCTGTTCGGAGGTAATCACCTCAATCTGATGGGGATAGGTATCCAGGCGATACAGTTTTGCCACCCGGTCGATTTCGGCGAGGTAGACATCCAGCAGCTCGAAGGTCCAGTCGGGTCCATCGCTCAGACGTGTGTTGTCCTTGTTCAGGGAATCAATAGTAGCCATTAGCGCGCCCTCGTTGTGGGTGCTCTCTCTGTCTGGAGAGCCTCCTTTCAAGCATAGATCAACGTGTTAAAAAGCGTGCTGGCGCAGAAATTTTTTCTTTGCGATTTCCCGTTTTTGATACGGCAAAAAAAGCGCACTCATCAGAATTTTATGCTGGTTAAAAATAAAGCTCAGCAGGAGATCCCAAATTATCCCTTTCCCCTAATGCTGGGGGATGTGTGAGGTAAGTCACCATAAAAAAGTCGTATGTTGAATAATATTTTCAACTAGGTTATCAATCTGTAATTAGATGATTGTTCTTTTGCTCATAATGGAGTGGCTATGCGTGTTGTCATACTGGGAAGTGGTGTCGTTGGCGTAACCAGCGCCTGGTATTTAAGTCAGGCGGGACATGAGGTTACCGTTATCGATCGTGAATCCGGCCCGGCGCTTGAAACCAGTGCGGCAAATGCCGGTCAAATCTCTCCTGGCTATGCGGCCCCGTGGGCGGCGCCCGGCGTGCCGCTGAAGGCAATCAAATGGATGTTCCAGCGCCACGCGCCGCTGGCCATCAGCCTTGACGGCACGCAGTTCCAGCTGAAGTGGATGTGGCAGATGCTGCGCAATTGCGACACCCGGCACTACATGGAAAACAAAGGCCGCATGGTGCGTCTGGCGGAATACAGCCGTGACTGCCTCAAAGCCCTGCGCGCGTCGACGGGGATTGAGTACGAAGGCCGTCAGGGCGGCACGCTGCAGCTGTTCCGCACCGAGCAACAGTATGAAAACGCCACCCGCGATATCGCCGTGTTGGAAGATGCCGGTGTACCGTATCAGCTGCTGGAAGCCAGCCAGCTGGGGCAGGTGGAACCCGCGCTGGCCGAAGTGGCCCACAAGCTGACCGGCGGTCTGCGTCTGCCGAATGACGAAACCGGCGACTGTCAGCTCTTTACCCAGCGTCTGGCACAGATGTGCGAGCAGGCTGGGGTGAAATTCCGCTTTAATACCTCCGTCGACAAGCTGCTGTCGGAAGGCGAAAAAATTTATGGCGTGAAGTGCGGCGACGAGGTGATAAAGGCGGATGCCTACGTGATGGCGTTTGGTTCCTACTCCACCGCCATGCTGAAAGGCATCCTCGATATTCCGGTCTACCCGCTCAAGGGCTATTCATTGACTATCCCGGTGAAAGAGGAGAGCGGGGCGCCTGTGTCAACCATCCTGGATGAAACCTATAAAATCGCCATTACCCGCTTCGATAAGCGTATTCGCGTCGGCGGCATGGCGGAGATTGTCGGCTTCAACACCGAGCTGCTGCAGCCGCGTCGTGAAACGCTGGAGATGGTAGTGGGCGATCTCTTCCCGCGCGGCGGGTTTGTGGAACAGGCGACGTTCTGGACCGGCCTGCGTCCGATGACCCCGGACGGCACGCCGATTGTAGGCCGCACGCCATACAAAAACCTGTGGACCAATACCGGACACGGCACGCTCGGCTGGACGATGGCCTGCGGCTCGGGCCAGCTGCTGAGCGACCTGATTTCCGGGCGCACGCCGGCAATTCCGTTTGACGATTTAAGTGCTGCGCGCTATCAATCAGGATTTACGCCATCGCGTCCTCAGCACCTGCACGGCGCGCATAATTAAGGAGTTGTCATGTCCCGTCCTGTTCTGGCTCAGCTGGATCTGCAGGCCCTGAAGGAAAACCTGCAAATTGTTCGCCGGGCAGCACCTGGTTCGCGCGTCTGGTCAGTCGTCAAGGCAAACGCCTACGGCCACGGTATTGACCGTATATGGAGCGCGCTCGGCGCGACCGACGGTTTTGCGTTACTCAATCTCGAAGAGGCCATCCTGCTGCGCGAGCGCGGCTGGAAAGGGCCTATTCTGCTGCTGGAGGGGTTCTTCCACGCGGACGATCTGCCGCTGCTGGATAAGTATCGCCTGACCACCAGCGTTCACAGCAACTGGCAGATTAAAGCCATTCAGGATGCGAAGCTCCACGCTCCGCTGGATATTTATCTCAAGGTGAACAGCGGCATGAACCGCCTGGGCTTCCAGCCCGAGCGGGTGCATACGGTCTGGCAGCAGCTGCGTGGCCTGAAAAACGTCGGCGAAATGACGCTGATGGCGCACTTTGCCGATGCGGAAAAACCGGACGGCATTGCTGATGCTATGGTCCGCATTGAGCAGGCGGCTGAAGGGCTCGATTGTCCGCGCTCTCTGTCGAACTCGGCGGCGACGCTTTGGCATCCTGAAGCCCACTATAACTGGGTGCGTCCGGGGATCGTTCTGTACGGTGCATCACCCTCAGGCCAGTGGCAGGATATTGCCAACAGCGGCCTGAGGCCGGTCATGACCCTGCGCAGCGAGATCATCGGCGTGCAGACGCTGAAGGCGGGCGACACGGTAGGCTACGGCAGCCGCTTCCGGGCGAAGGGCGAGCAGCGGATTGGCATCGTCGCGGGCGGTTATGCCGACGGCTATCCGCGTATCGCGCCGACCGGCACGCCAGTGTGGGTTGATGGGGTGCGCACGGGAACGGTAGGCACGGTATCAATGGATATGCTGGCCGTTGACCTGACGCCATGCCCGCAGGCGGGCATCGGTTCACCGGTCGAGCTGTGGGGCAACGAAATCAAAATTGATGACGTGGCGGCCGCGGCGGGAACGGTAGGGTATGAACTGATGTGCGCCCTGGCACCAAGAGTGCCGGTTGTGACGGTGTAACTTGTATCTTTGCCGGGTGACGCGAAGCCGCCACCCGGCAAAAAAACTACTCCGCGTCCTCTTCCATCGGCCTCAAACCGACCTTCCGCACCGCGTTATCTTCTTTTTCTGCCACCGTCCAGATCATCCCGGCAAACTCCACCTGGTCACCCACAACCGGCGCAGCGCCAAGCCGCTGCTGAATGATTTCGCCCAGCGTTTGCGGGTTATCACCGTCTTCTGCACCTTCATCCAGGCCATAAATGAGCGCCACATCCGCAAACTTGGCGCTGGCTTCCAGAATAAAATCGCCGAAGAAACGCTGGTCCAGCGCCACGGGAGGCGACTGGCTGAACAGCTTGCCCAGCGCGGGCAGGTCGCGCTCGCGGCCAATGACGCACAGAATATCCCCTTCGCGCAGGCGGGTGCTGCCAGTCGGGTGCAGCAGGACATTATCGCGGAACAGGGCGGCAATGCGCGTTTCAGTCGGCATGTGCAAATCGCGCAGCGAGGCCCCCACGCACCATTTGTCGGCGCTCAGCTGATAGACGAACTGCTCCCACGGGTTTTCCGGGTGAATATCCAGCCCCACGCGGGAGACCGGCCAGCCTACGGGCGGCACCACTACTTTGGCCTTTTTCGCCGCCCACCCGAGCGACGTGCCCTGGAACAGCAGGGAAATCAGCACCACGAAGAACGCCACGTTGAAGAACAGCCGCGCGTTGTCGAGACCGGCCATCATCGGGAACACCGCAAGGATAATCGGCACCGCGCCGCGCAGGCCGACCCAGCTGATAAAGACGCGCTCGCGCAGGTTAAAACCGCGAAACGGCAGCAGGCCTGCAAATACGGAGAGCGGACGGGCGAAGAAGATCATCCACGCCGACAGCAGCAGCGCCGGAACGGCGATCGGCAGCAGGTCCGACGGGGTCACCAGCAGGCCCAGCACCAGGAACATGCCGATTTGCGCCAGCCACGCCAGGCCGTCAAAGTTCTGCAAAATAGCATGACGGTTGCGAATAGGGCGGTTGCCCATCAGGAACCCGCAGAGGTAGACGGCGAGAATACCGCTGCCGTCCAGCGCGGTGGTAACGGCAAAAATGAGAATGCCGCCGCTCAGCGCCAGCAGAGGGTAAAGCCCCGAGGGCAGAGAAATGCGGTTGATCGTCTGCTGTAACAGGTATCCCCCCGTCAGGCCGATGACAATCCCCAGCCCGAACTGCTGCAGAATATGCAGGGCAAACATCCAGCTCAGGCCCGTCTCGTGCTGCTGGATCATCTCTATCAGCGTGATGGTCAGGAACACCGCCATCGGATCGTTACTGCCGGATTCAATCTCAAGCGTTGAGCCAACGCGTTCGTTAAGCCCTTTACCCCCAAGCAGGGAAAAGACCGCCGCCGCATCGGTAGAGCCAACGATTGCGCCAATCAGCAAGCCTTCCATGAGATTGAGATTGAAAAGCCATGCGGCCATCATCCCGGTGAGGCCGGAGGTGATCAACACGCCGACGGTCGCCAGCGACAGCGCAGGCCCTAAGGCCACGCGGAAGGAGCTCGCCTGAGTGCGCATCCCGCCGTCGAGCAGGATCACCGCCAGCGCGAGGTTACTCACCATGTAGGCGAAGGGATAGTTATCGAAGGGGATACCGCCGATGCCGTCAACGCCGGCCAGCATGCCGATGGCAAGGAAAATAACAAGAATGGGTATGCCAAGACGCGATGAAAATGAACTTAATAAAATACTGCTGGTTACAAGTACAGAACCCAAAATGAAAAGGCTGATTATCGCTGCGGCATCCAATGTTCTCTTTCTCCCACCTCAATGTTAACGCTGTTACTAAAACCCTAACATATTAACAACGGCAACAGCGTTTTATTAAGGGGGTTTTTTATGCTTTTATGACCGGATGACCACCGATCGTTAACCGACTGCCCGAAACATCATGTGTAAGCGTCGCCTGCGCGCCCAGCGCAAGGGTAACGGTCTGCTGCTCATGGCCGAAATCCAGACCGGTGATAACCGGAATATCCAGCCGCGAGCGGATGAAATCGACCATCGTTTCCAGGGAGTAGCCCGCATCATAGTCATTCGGGGCAGAGCCGCTGAAGCTGCCCAGCACGATCGCGGACTGGCGATCGAGAATACCGGCATGATAAAGCTGCAACAGCATCCGTTCGACGCGGAACGGATGTTCGTTAATATCTTCCAGCACCAGAATGCCGTCCTCGATGTCCGGCATCCACGGCGTGCCGATAAGCGAAACCAGCATTGCCAGGTTACCGCCCCAGAGCTGGCCTTCACATTCCCAGTGCGGTCCATTGCCCTGCCACTCCACGCTGTAGGTAGGAGTGCGCAGCGCGCGCCAGAAGTGTTCAACCGTAAACGCATTCAGCTCCGGGGCGCCGAAGTTACCGGCCAGCATCGGGCCGCTAAACGTGATGACGTTATGCAGTGCCAGCAGCCCAAGCTGGATAACGGTGAAGTCGCTGTGGCCGCATATCAGCAGCGGATCCTGCTGCTGGCGCTGCGCCAGGCCCTGCCAGTCAATGCTCTCAAGCAGCCTGCTCGCACCATAGCCGCCGCGCACCGCAAGGACTATTCGGTTTTCGCCCTTCAGGTTCACCAGGCTATTGATATCATTTAGCCTCTGCGCTTCTGTTCCGGCAAAACGCTGCTGGCGGCGGGGGATAATTGTCTGATTTTCTACCTGATGGCCGGATTCCAGTAAGCGCTGAACGCCCCGCTGCGCCGCGTCCTGGTTAATACAGTAGCCCGACGGCGCGATGAGATGAAACTGAGACATGGCAATTCCTTGCTGAATGAGAAACTAATTGTCTATATCATGCCGCGTATACGCCGCCTGCTTCAAGGGCGGCGCACCGCGATGACCGGCTATAAGGATAGATGACGTGAAATTGAGATGGTTTGCTTTTTTGATTGTTTTGCTGGCTGGCTGTAGTTCAAAACATGATTATCAAAACCCGCCCTGGAATCCGGAAGTGCCGGTGAAACGGGCCATGCAGTGGATGCCGATCAGTGAAAAAGCCGGGAAGGCGTGGGGCGTCAGCCCGCGGCTGATCACCGCCATTATTGCGGTGGAGTCCGGTGGCAATCCTACGCTTGTCAGCAAATCCAACGCGGTGGGGCTGATGCAGCTGAAAGCCTCTACGGCGGGGAGAGAGGTCTACCGCTATATGGGCTGGAGCGGCCAGCCGTCGACCAGCGAGCTGAAGAACCCGGAACGCAACATTTCTATGGGGACCGCTTACCTGAGCATTCTGGAACACGGCGTGCTGAAGGGCATTGAGGATCCGGAAGTGATGCAATACGCGCTGGTGGTCTCGTACGTGAATGGCGCCGGGGCGTTGCTCAGAACCTTCTCCTCTGACCGCAAAGAGGCGATTGAGGAGATCAACGACATGGACAAAGATGAGTTCGTCGAGCATGTGGCGAAAAATCATCCGGCACCGCAGGCGCCTCGCTATATCTGGAAAGTACAGAAAGCGATGGATGCCATGTAATGCCGCAAACGGGCGGCGCTCGCTGCCCGACTTTTCCTACAGAACCTTATTCGCACGTTCCCGTGCTTCCCGTTCCAGCGAATAGATAATGCGCTGCAGCTCGCGCTCCGCGCCGGGCCCGACGTTCAGAAAACGGAAGCTCAGACGCGGCGTGGTAATCGTTTCATTTTTGCTGTCCACCACCGTGCGCTCGCTGATGGCAATCAGCTGTGCATCGAAATAAAAACGGCCCCAGCCCGCCATATCCAGTTCAATTTGCGTGAACCGCATGCCTTCTACCAGACCCTCCGGCTTCGGGGTATCCATCAGCGCGCCCATTCCGCCCAGCGACAGGTCAAAGAGACGGAAGCGGATCTCTTTTTTGTCCGGCATTTTAGCCTTACAAAAATAGGCAGGATGAAGCGGGGCGCTGATGCGGAAATATTCACGGCGCTGGACAAACCAGAGGTTGCCAGGAAGGAGGGTAACAAAAGCCGGAAGTCCCTGGTATTCGCTCAATTCCAGTCGCGGCAGGACAAATTCCACTTTGGCCCCATGGGTTTCGGCCATGACCACGATATTCTCTGCTTTCAGCGCCGCGCGGTTTTCATACTCCAGGCTGCCCAGGTCAATAACCAGCCTCTCCTGCGAGACGTCAAGGATCTTGCTGATAAACTGATTATTCGACCAGCTGATGCGCAGCGGCACTTCGCCTTTTTGCAGGTCGCGTAATACCCCTAATACAGCCAGCGGATTTTGCTTGATGAACTGCTCACTGTAATGACTCACGCCGGATGGCTCCTTGATTGATGACAGACTGTCTTAGCGTTATCGGCAATCCACCCTCAAACTTAATACAAACCGGTGAGATTTTTTTACCGTTGTCCGCAGGATAAGTCGGTGAGACGAAACTGGTTTTCCGGTGATGACCTATACTTAAGTTAGCTGTGCAGAAGGTTTTCTGTACATGCGTTTAATCTGCAAGAGGGCATTGCTATGGGTATCATCGCCTGGATTATCTTTGGCCTTATTGCCGGCGCTATCGCAAAACTGATCATGCCGGGAAACGATGGCGGCGGCTTTATTTTGACCTGCGTACTCGGGGTCGTTGGTGCGGTTGTAGGCGGCTGGCTGGCGACGATGTTTGGTTTTGGTGGTGACATCAGTGGTTTCGACATGCACAGTTTCCTGGTCGCTGTCGTGGGAGCCATTGTCGTGCTGGGCATATTCAGATTACTGCGACGAGCATAAAATGACAGAACGGCTCTCTGCGGAGGGCCGTTTTTTTTGCCGCTATATTGATTTGCTAATCTAAATGATAATAATTGTCGTTCCGTATTACATGTAATAACAAGACGACATTATGAACTCCTCACGTTTTACGTTATGCACCCTGGCGGGTGCCGTCACGCTGGCATTGCAGGTCCAGGCTTTCGCCGAAGAATCAACCATTGTCGTCACGGGCTCAGAGCAGGGCAGCGCGCTGCCGGCCTGGACCAACAGCGCCACCAAATCGGCCGTTGCCGAAAGTAAAACGCCGCAGGTTATCAACACGCTCTCTGCGCCGGAGATCGAAAAGCGTCACGCGAACTCCGTGAATGAAATCCTGCGCTATGCCCCAGGCGTCTCAACCGAGGTGCGGGGGAATACCTCCTACATGAGCGAATACAAAATTCGTGGCTTTACCGTTGATCAGGAGTTTTACAACGGACTGCAGCTACCCTATAACGTCACCGGCAACACCAAGGCGCGCATCGATCCGCTGTTAATAGGGAGCGTCGATATCCTGAAAGGGCCTTCATCGGTGCTTTACGGCGGCGGTTCGCCGGGCGGGCTGGTAAATATTCAAAGCAAAAAGCCGCAGCGGGAAGCCCGAACCGAGGTCGGTTTTAACACCGGGAACCGTAATCTGAAAGAAGGCTACCTCGATTCGACCGGACAAATTGCCGACAGCGACTGGAATTACCGCCTGCTGGGTAAGGCGACGGAGAATAACGATCAGCCGCACACCAGCCGCTATGAAAATTATCTGGTCGCCCCGTC
This sequence comes from Enterobacter cloacae complex sp. P6RS, assembly GCF_014982245.1. NCBI lineage: Bacteria > Pseudomonadati > Pseudomonadota > Gammaproteobacteria > Enterobacterales > Enterobacteriaceae > Enterobacter > Enterobacter cloacae complex sp. P6RS. Next base: position 210,842 of record NZ_JADCLB010000020.1, on the reverse strand, counting down.
CGTTACATGGCAACCCGACAGTAAAACTCGCCTCACCCTGGATGCTCTGGCGCAAAACTCCCCGAGCCTGACGCCGTCTAACCCGCTGCCGCTCGCTTATCTGCGGTCCAAATATGCCGATCGCCGGGATTACGCCGGAGATGAGTGGAGCGGGTTTAAGCAGCGGCAGTGGATGCTGGGCTACAGCTTCGAACACGAATTTGACAGCGGCTGGGGCTTTAATCAGAAAGCGCGCTATTTCGACGTCGATACCCACCAGAACAGCGTCTACGCGACGGGAACGGGAAGTGAGGTCTATCAGCTTAACCGCTTTGCCTATACCACCGATGAAGATCTTAAGAGCTTCAACATCGACAACCAGGTGACAAAAACCGTTGCGCTGGGCGAATGGAAACACCATCTGCTGGCCGGGTTTGACTATCAGAGGCTGAACTCCCATTTCCACTACCGCTACGCGTCGACTACGCCGGGCATGGATATGCGTAATCCGGACTATTCGCAAATCCACGAAAGCGCGCTGGGGCTCTACACCGCCCAGAAAAACCGCCTCAGCTACCAGCAGAACGGGTACTACCTGCAGGATCAGGTGGAATTTGGCGGCTTAAGTCTGTTGGGCAGCCTGCGCTACGACGATTACCGCTCCGTCACCACCGATTACCTGCAAAACGGCGATAAGGCCTGGGTATCGCAGGATCGCGTTACCAAACGCCTGGGGGCGCTTTACGCCTTCGATAACGGTATTTCGCCGTTTATCAGCTATTCAGAAGGTTTTGCACCGGTCTCGCCGCAGGGGACGCTCACGGCGAAAGACGTCAAGCCAACCACCAGCAAGCAGGTGGAAGGAGGGGTTAAATATCTGCTGGCCGAGTACGCCACGACGTTTACCGCCTCGGTGTTTAACATCCGGCAGAAAAACGTCGTCACCTCCGACCCGGGCTTCCTGAACTACCGTCAGACTGGTGAAGTGGAATCCAAAGGCGCGGAGCTCTCCGCCATCAGCCGCCCGACGGACAACCTGACGCTGATTGCCAACTATGCCTACACCCACGTAATTAATACCGAAGATGATAAATACCAGGGCAAGCGTCCCACTCAGGTGCCGGAAAATGCGTTCAACCTGTGGGGGGACTACACCTTCGAGAGCGCGCCGCTGAAGGGGCTGATGCTGGGGGCCGGGGCGCGCTATACCGGGCCGATGGAGATTTCACCGTCTAACGATGCGGGTAAGCTGGGGGGCACTACGCAGTACGATCTGGCGGCGTCGTACCGGATGGGCGAAATTCTGCCTTCGCTGGCGGGGCTGACGCTTAAGGCGAGTATGCAGAACATCACCAATAAAGAGACGCTGACCTGCTACGATGCGACCAACTGCTGGATTGGGCGTGACAGGACGTATCAGCTAGGGGCGAGTTACAGCTTCTAAATCCCTGTGAGTTCAAAATGAAGGCCGGGTAAGGCGTAGCCATCACCCGGCAATACTCACTTACTGCGCCGCAGCTTTCACCGGCGCAGCCTCATCGTTCGCCGCAGGCTGATTTTCCGGCACGCTGTCGCACGGTTTCTCTTTCGGACAAACCAGATCCAGCATTTTCAGCGTCACGCCGTTACTCCAGCCGAACCCATCCTGGAGCGGATATTCACCGCCGCCACCGCCGGTACCGGTAGAAGAGACATCATATTTCTCCACCAGCTTCTTCTCGCGGTCATAAGTGTGCTGAACGTTCTTCAGGAAGCGCCAGGTCACGTCCATTGCAACCTTATCCTGCCCATAGTTCTGCAACCCTTCCGTTGCCACCCACTGCAGCGGTGCCCAGCCGTTTGGCGCATCCCACTGCTGGCCGCTGTTGATGGTGGTGGTGGTAATACCGCCCGGCTTCAACAGGCGCGCGGAGGTGGCCGCGGCCACTTTATCGGCGCGATCCTGCGCCGCCGCCTTCACGTAGAGCGGGAAGAGGGCCGCCGCCGTGAGCTGGTTACGCACCTTCTTACTCTTAAGATCGTAATCGGCGTACCAGCCCTCTTTATCGTTCCACAGGTGGCGCTCGATGGCTTTTTGACGCGCGGTTGCTAATGCCTCGTATTTACTCGCCGCCGCGCTGTCGCCTGCCTCCTGGCCTGCTCGCGCGAGCAGTTTTTCCATTTTAAACATCAGGGCGTTCAGATCGACGGGCACAATGCTGGTGGTGCGGATGGTGCCGAGCTTTTGCGGGTCGTCCATCCAGCGGGAGCTAAAGTCCCAGCCCGAGGCCGCCGCGGAGCGCAAATCGCGGTAGATCTCCGTCGCAGGCCGGTTAGGGTTGCTCTTCGCCGTGGTGATATCGTCAAGCCAGGACTCCGGGCGCGGGGTATCGCGATCGTCCCAGTAGCGGTTGAGTACGGAACCGTCATCGAGCTTCACCACGCGCTGGTTAGCCTGCCCAGGCTGAAGGCTTTCGACACCCTCCATCCAGTAGGTGTACTCTTTCTCCATTTGTGGACGGTATTTTTTCAGCGCGTCTTTGTCATGCGTCGCGAGCAGCTCAACCATCAGTGAGAAGAACGGCGGCTGGGAGCGGCTCAGGTAGTAGCTGCGGTTACCGTTGGGGATATGGCCGAAGGTATCAATCTCATACGCAAAGTTATCCACCATATCGCTGATTTTGTCCCAGTGATCGCTCTCCGCCAGGCCCAGCATGGTGAAATAGCTATCCCAGTAGTAGACCTCGCGGAAGCGCCCGCCGGGCACAACGTAAGGTTTCGGTAACGGCAGCAGGGAATCCCATTTGTTACTGGCTTTATCCGTGGTGCGCGTCAGCACAGGCCAGAGGTCGTCAATGTGCTCACGTAAGCTTTGTCCCGCAGGCGGCACATATTTTTCACCTTCCGCAGGCAGTATGAAGTTCATCTCCACAAAGTGGCGCAGGTCAAAGCTTGTCTGGGTGTGCTGCATCCGGTAATCCGCCAGTATCATCAGCGGGTCGCTTTTGGGAACGGCATCGGCAAAGGTTTTCTGATCGGGAAACAGTTTGGCACTCTGCACGTCGTTAAACAGAGGGCCAAGCAAAATATCGGGTGAATTTTTCTGGTAGGCTGGCTGTTCTTCAGCATAACCCATCGTTGCCACACCGAGCAGCGCGCCTCCCAGCGCGAGGTGCAAAAGAGCAGGGCGTAAAGTACGAGGTCTTATCATCGGTTCGTCTCCTGTATTCCTGAACAGCGTGACCGCTGTTATCAATCACCTGAAAACCTTAGACGAATATTGCCCGCTTCGCGTGTTGAATATCCCATTTTGCGCAGAACCAGACAATTTACCGCTTCGCACGCCCTGTCCGGAAGGATTTGTTGTGCAACAAAAAAAATAATAGAACCCAAAAGGCTATGTAGTCGAAATGGCGATGCTCTCTATTTGCGTATTCACTTTTATAATCAGGATGGATTTTATGAAATTAAAAAAAAACGGTAAAACTGATAAGTGCATTTTATTCCGGCGCTTAGACAGCAGCAGGCGGCCGCCGCGCAGGCAGCACCCGCCGTTGTTGTGCAGTCCGAAGAGCCGGTGAGCAAAGCCGAACCGCCAAAGCTGACGCTTTCAGGGTTTGGTGATATTAAATTTTATGGTGACGTGGAGTTTAATATAGATGCCGCCAGTAAAACAGGCAGTCTGACCTCCATTAAGCAAAGCACTAATAGCGACCGGGCGCCGGGATATAAAGAACGCTGGGATATTAACGGGCATAATTTATGAGGTTTTGATGGTTATCGGAAAATGGATAACGGCAATTTTGCCGGATTTTCCGTTCAGCCTCTCGGCGGGAAAATGTATCTCGATGATGCGGTATTCTTCTTCGGTTCTGTGAACGACGGGGAAATTAAAGTCGGACGATCTCTACAGCGACGGCTACGGGTTTACTATGACCTGGGACGGGCTTAAAACCGATCCGGAGAACGGCGTGGTCATGAACCTCAACACCGCTTACCTGGACGCGAAGGGCGAGTACGATATTCATACCATCCATACGATCTGATCCCGAACGTCATGAAGATGAAAAACTTCAACATCTATCTGGGCGCGTATGCGTCCTGGGTCAACGCTTCGCCGAAAGCGGGCGATAAGAAAAACGACGATCGCTACGGTGGCCGCGTGCGCTTTAAATACTCTTTCTGATGCCAGCCTGCCGGTCAGACCTCTTCCGGGGCCTGGCCGGCTTCCCGCAGCGTGCCCGGCGCATGGCCAATGATGCGCTTAAAGGCCCGGCTAAACGCCGCCAGCGATCCGTAACCCAGCCGCAGGGCGACCGTTTCAATCGGCTGATTTTCGTGACGAATGTACTGAATCGCCAGCCGCATTCTCAGTTCGCTGAGATACTTTGCCGGGGTCGTCCCCGTCGCGGCCAGAAACCGTTCGGCAAACACGGAGCGTGAGGTGCCCGCTTCTTTCGCCAGGTCCGCCACGCTCCAGTTCAGGCCAGGCTGCTGGTGCATGGCGTAAATGGCCCGGCTCAGGCGCGGGTCGCGTAAAACCTGCACCCAGCCGGTAGCTTTACCGCAGCCGCCCTCAACCCAGCCGCGCACAATTAACGCCGCCACCACATCAGCCAGCCGGGCAAGGATCCCGGCGAAACCGGCCTGACGGGTCATGGATTCTCGCTCCATCGCCGCCAGTAGCGGATGAATTTCCGGCCAGGTGGACATCAGCCGGCTGACCATCATCACTTCCGGCATTGCTTTGATCAGCGGCTGCATCCCGCCGAGCTCAAAATCCATACACCCGCTAAAGATGATGGTGTTCTCGCTCTCCGGACAGGGCTCGCAGGTAATGGCGCACACCGAGCCGCAGATAGGTTCGCTCGGAAAAGCGTTCACCGGGGTAATGGCTGCCTGCGCGTCAGAGAGCAGGGCGTGGGCATTCCCGCCAGGAATAAACAGCGCGTCGCCGCCGCTCAGTTCGAAGGTCGCACCGCTCTCCATACGCAGCAGGGCGCTACCGTGGCTCACAAAATGGAACTGCGCCTTACCGGGCGCCTGGTGGAACGCCACGCCAAACGGCGCGCTGGCTTCAATCCGTCGGTATTTCACGCCCGACAGGCGCATGCCGCGTAAGAGTTCGCTGATCAAATCGGGGGACTGAACGGTCATGGCGCAACTCCGGACGAATAATCAATAAGTGGAGATTATATGTCATAGATCGTCCACGGTGAACCCTCTATGCTTTTGCGACAGTTGTCACATTTTTATAACGGGAGAACAACAGATGAATTCATGTGTCGTGGCGAGAGAGGCCGTGGCGCCAGCCAGACCCGCCTGGCGGGCCGTCTATTCACTGGGGCTGGGCGTGTTTGGGTTGATAACGGCTGAGTTCCTGCCAGCCAGTTTGCTGACGCCGATGGCCGCGAGCCTGGGCGTCAGCGAGGGCATGGCCGGGCAGGCCGTCACCGCCACCGCGCTGGTGGCGCTGGTCACCGGGCTTCTGATTACGCCGGCGACCAAAAGTATCGACCGTCGCTGGGTACTCATGTTTTTCTCCGTGCTGCAAATCATCTCCAGCCTGCTGGTGGCCTTTGCGCCTACGCTGCACGTCCTGCTGATGGGGCGCCTGCTGTTAGGGGTCGCCATCGGTGGCTTCTGGGCGATGTCGACGGCCACCACGATGCGCCTGGTTCCGACGGATAAAGTGCCGAAGGCGCTGGCGGTGATCTTCTCCAGCGTGTCGATTGCCACCGTGGTTGCTGCCCCGCTGGGGAGCTATCTGGGTAGCCTGATCGGCTGGCGCAACGTCTTTGTGCTCTGCATACTGCCGAGCGTACTGGCGCTGCTGTGGCAGATCTGGGTGCTGCCGTCCATGAAGCCCGAGAGCAGCGGTAGCCTCAGCACGCTGTTCCGCGTGCTGCGTCGACCGGGCATGATCGGCGGCATGCTGGCCACTATTCTGATCTTCAGCGGCCATTTCGCCTTCTTTACCTACCTGCGCCCGTTTCTGGAAACGGTGGGGCAGGCGAACGTTGAGACCATTTCACTGATCCTGCTGGGCTTTGGGCTGGCGAACTTTGTCGGTACTTCCGTTGCCGGACATCTGCTGGCACGTAATCTGCGCCTGACGCTGGCGCTGGTGCCGTTCGCCATGGGCATACTGGCGCTGACGATGGTGGCGTTTGGCCATCTGGCAATGCTGGACGGTTTCCTGGTGGCGCTATGGGGCTTTGCGTTTGGTCTGGTTCCGGTGGGCTGGTCAACCTGGCTTGCCACCACCGTTCCGGATGAAGCCGAAAGTGCAGGGGGGCTGCTGGTGGCCTCAATCCAGCTGGCGATAAGCGCCGGTGCGGCCGGGGGCGGGGCGGTATTTGACCTTAACGGTGCCAGCGGCGTATTCGCCGGAAGCGGGTTCCTGCTGGTGACGGCGATGGTGATTGTGTTGATGGGCGTGAAAGTGAAAGCGGAATGATTTTTTGCCGGGTGAGCGTTCGCGCCACCCGGCTCCAGGCTTACAGCCCTTTCTTATCCATGAGCACCGCCAGATCCACCAGGCGGTTAGAGAAGCCCCACTCGTTGTCATACCACGCCAGGATCTTCACCATGTTCCCGCCAATTACCAGCGTGGAAAGCCCGTCGATAATGGAGGAGCGCGGGTCGCCCTGGTAGTCGCTGGAGACCAGCGGTTCATCGCTATAGCCCAGGATCCCTTTCAGAGGCCCGCTGGCGGCCGCGTTGCGGAACGCCTCATTCACCTCTTCGGCGGTTACGCTACGGCTGAGCGTTACCGTTAAATCCACAATCGACACCACCGGCACCGGCACGCGCAGGGAGTACCCGGTCAGCTTGCCGTCCAGGGAGGGGATCACTTTGCCCAGCGCTTTCGCCGCGCCGCTGGAGTAAGGCACAATCGACAGCGCCGCCGCGCGCGCGCCGCGCAGATCTTTTTCCGGCTGGTCGTGCAGCGCCTGGCTGTTGGTGTAGGCGTGCGTCGTGTTCATCAGACCATGCTCGATCCCGAACTGCTGATGCAGCACCTGAGCCGCCGGCGCCAGACCGTTAGTGGTACAGCTCCCGTTACTGACGACCACGTGCTGTGCCGGGTCGTAGCGATCGTGGTTCACTCCCATCACAACCGTCAGATCGTCATTCTTGCCGGGCGCGGAGATGATGACGCGCTTTGCGCCACCCTGCGTGACGTGCACCGCCGCTTTTTCCCGATCGGTAAAGAAGCCGGTGGCCTCAATTACCACGTCAACACCAACATCGCGCCACGGAATATTTGCCGGGTCGCGTTCGCTAAACACCACAATCCGCTGACCGTCCACCTGCAGCGCGCCGTCAGCCGCTTCAACGGGCGCGGGCAGTTTGCCCAGAAGGGAATCATGTTTCAGCAGGTGGGCGAGGGTTTTACTGTCCGTCAGATCGTTAATGGCCACAATCTGAAGATCCGGGTTACCCAGCGCCGCGCGCAGGAAATTACGTCCGATACGGCCGAAACCGTTAATACCGACCTTAACCATGGTGCACTCCTTATCTCTGTTGTCTGGAGTCACTGTAGGCGCGGGGCCGGTTGGCGTAAACGACAAAAAAGGATCAGATTACGCCATCTTGCGGCAGTGGAAGCGCTGGCGATACTCGCCTGGCGTGAGGTGGAGCTGTTTCTCAAACACGCGGCGCAGGTTAATGCTGGTGCCAAACCCGCTTTGCTCGGCAACCCGCTCAAGGGGATCATGGGTCTGCTCAAGCAGCTGTCGGGCGGCGGCCAGGCGCGCTTCCATCACGTAACGGGCAGGCGAGACTCCCGCGTCGCGGGTAAAAACTCGGGTGAAATTGCGCGGGCTCATCGCCACCTTTTCGGCCAAATTTTCCACGCACAGGTCGGCGGTGAGGTTCTGCAGGATCCAGGTTTGCAGTTCGCTGATAGGCCCCGATGCGCCAGGCTGCTGCAGGCTATAGCGGCTGAACTGCAGCTGTCCGCCGGGGCGACGCAGATACATCACCATATCCTGCGCCACGTCGCGGGCGAGGGTAAATCCGTAGTCGTCTTCCACCAGCGCCAGGGTCAGATCGAACCCGGAACTCACGCCGCCGGAGGTCCAGATGGGGCCATCCTGAATATACAGCGGGCCGCCTTCGACGTGGATAGCCGGGTACTGGGCTTGCATCGTCTCCAGCAGCCGCCAGTGGGTGGTTGCACGGCGGCCGTCCAGCAAGCCGGTCTGGGCAAGCAGCATCGCGCCCCCGCAAATGGAGGCGACCCGCCGGGCGTGCGGGGCAGCGAGGTGCAGCCAGTCCACCACCGCCGTGCTCTCCTGCTCGTTGATCCCGCGTCCGGTGATGATAATGGTGTCCAGCGGTTCGCGCGGATCCAGCTCCGGCAGACGATAGTCCGCCAGCAGGTTCAGGCCAGACTGGCCGTGGATCACCTGGTGGGGCTGCGTGGTGGCAATGATGATACGGTAGCGGGGCTGGGCAAGCCCTTCCGGATGCAGCCGGTTGGCCTGCATCAGAATGTCGGCGATACCGGCGGCCTCAAACAGCATGCCGCCGTCAGGTACGATAATTAATATTTTCTTCATGTCCTGAAAAGTACCTTTACCAAAGAATAAGTCAAGCCGGGCGTGACCCTGCGTTTCCGGCAAAGCAAAGCGATTTAAGTTCTTTGTCATTTCAGGCGTTATCCCCGATCGTCAGAGCATTGTCTCTGGCGAAACGGCGTCTGAAGGAATGAGTAAACGAAGCTCCCTCTATTTACATCCGCAGCAGCGCAATCACATCCACCGACTTGCATCTGGGATTCTGTGGCGAAGTGAACTCCCTACGTGGCTGCTGATCGTCATTATCTATACCGGCTGGTTTTCCACCCTAACATTCTGGCAAACGCTCGGCCTGCTTCCCGCCACGCTGCTGCTTATCTGGTTTACCGCCTGGTACATGTCCCTGCAGCACGAGCTGATCCACGGGCATCCCACCCGTTTTGCCTGGCTTAACCAGCTGTTCGGCACGCTCCCTCTGGCGGTCTGGTATCCGTACGGCCTGTACCGGGATTCCCATCTGGCCCACCATCGGTACGATAGCCTGACCGATCCGGCGGATGACCCGGAGTCGTATTATTTCACCGAGGCGAGCTGGGCGCGCTTTTCCCCGTGGCAGAAGCGCCTGATCCGGGCCCGGAATACCTTCGCCGGGCGGCTTCTGCTGGCGCCCCTGCTGGATATCGTCCAGACGCTGGGCAGCGCCGGGGCGGCGTTTCGTCATTTTCACCTGCGGGCGATGGCGATGTGGCTGGTTCACGCTCTGCTGCTGGCGGCACTTTTCGCGTGGATGGTGCATCACGGCTTTTCGCCCGTCTGGTTTGTGCTGGCGGTAAGCTATCCGGCGCTGGCGCTGACCAAAGTCCGCTCGTTCTACGAACATCGGGCGGCAGACGATCCGCTCGCGCGCTCGGTGATTAACGAGGCCGGGCTAGTCTGGCGGGTGCTGTTTTTGAATCTCAACTACCATTCTATTCACCACGATTTACCGGGCGTTCCCTGGTACGGGTTGCCGACGATCTACCGGCAAAACCGGGAGGCGTACTGGCAGCGTAACCACGGCTTTGTGGTCCGGGGCTACGGTGAATGGCTACGCCAGTTCTGGACCCGGCCAGTGGAGGTCACCGTCCATCCCGGAAAACAACAGGAGGAGAGGTATGAGTAACCTGCTGGCGTTTCCCATGTACGCCGTGGATCGCGGCGATACCCGCGCGCTCTGGCTGGCGGTTCAGCATCTGCTGGCTGCGCGTGGCGTGCCCGTCGGTGGTGCTCCCGGCTGGCCGGAGTCTGACCTGCTGGCCCACTGGCAACAGCCTGAGCTTATCCTCAGCCAGACATGCGGCTACCCGCTGGTGACGCAGCTCCCGGAGGTACAGGTGGTGGGCTGTTTTCACTATACCGCCGCGGGCTGCGAAGGGAGCCAGTACCGCAGTTTTCTGGTAGCGCGCGCGGAGGAAAGGCATCTCACGCTGGCGGATTTCCGCGGACGTCGGGCGGTTTGTAATTCGGAAGACTCGCAGTCCGGCTATAACGCGCTGCGAAAAAAGGTGGCTCCCCTGATTGTTGACGGACCATTTTTTTCACAAACGTCCTTCAGCGGCAGCCACCGTCAGTCGCTGATTGACGTGCAGCGCGGGAAGAGCGATATCGCCGCCATCGACTGCGTGACCTGGGCGCTGCTGGAGCGTCATGAGCCGGAACGGCTTGCGGGGCTGGCGGCGTTCGATCGAACGCCGCTGACGCCAGGGCTGCCATTAATCACGTCGCGACGCACGTCCCCAGAAACGCTCAGCGCCATTCGCGATGCGCTGCGCGAGCTGGTGAGTGCGCCGGAATACCGGGAGGTCTGCGCCGCAGTGCTGATCGGCGGTTTTAGTGTGGTGTCGCGGCAGGCTTACGCCTCCTTGTCCGCGTGATAAATCGCCTGCGCGTCGGTAAAGCAGCGCAGCGCCAGCGAAGAGACGGGTTTCTGCCTGCGCATAATCAGGCCGATGGGAGCCTCAATGTTCGCGTCGGCGATGGGGACAATCCTGAAAGTGCTGTTCAGGGCTTCCAGCCCGTTATTCAGCGGCATCACGGCGCAGCATACGCCGCTCTGAACCGCCTGAATGATCTGGAACGTGGAGTCGCTCTCAAAAACGGCCGTCGGTTCGATGCCAGCAGCTTTAAAGCTGGCCTCCATATGCGCCCGGTAGTGCATCCCTTTGGTCAGGAACCCCAGCGGAAAATCCGTCAGGTCGTGCCAGGTCAGCGTCTCCGGGGTAAGCTGGAAATGACGGGTGTCGTGGAGCAGCCCCATCTTCGTTTTAGGAAGCTGAATAATGTCAAACAGGCTGGTGTCGATGCTGTTCAGGTAGCAAATCCCCAGCTCAAGCTGATTGCGGCTGACGCCGTCGGCAATCTGCGCCGAAGACATAGAATAGAGGCTGTAGGTCAGCTCCGGGTACTTTTGCGTAAGCAGGCGGATAAAGATCATCGGATCCACGCTCGCCAGCGGCACCATCCCCAGACGGAGTTCTCCCACCACCTGGCCTTTACACAGCGCGGCTTCCGCCTGCAATCCGTCGTGTGCGGCAAGAAGCGCGCGCGCCCATGCGAGGATGCGCTCTCCCTCCGGCGTAAACCCTTCAAAGCGCTGCCCGCGCACGATCAGCACCAGCCCCAGCTCCTCTTCCAGGCTGCGGATGCGCATGGAGAGGGTCGGCTGGGTGATGTTGCACCGCAATGCCGCTTTACCAAAGTGGCGGGTCTCGTCGAGCGCGAGTAAATATTTTAACTGTTTTATGTCCATCACTCTTCTCTGCGCGTAAAGCCTTACAGCATGCGGATCTCTTTCGAGCGCAGGGTAATGCGAACCGGAACCGATTTATACGACGGCGTACCGCTGTCCTTATCGAGATAATCGAGCGGCACCAGCACGTTGGCCTCCGGGTAATACGCGCCGACGGAGCCCGGGGCGATGTTGTACGCCACCACCGTAATATCTTCCAGACGCTGCGCGCTGCCGGGGAGGGCGGTTTCGATATCCACGCGATCGCCGTGTTCCAGCCCTGACTGCGCCATATCTTCTTCGTTCATAAACAGCACGTCGCGGCGGCCAAATACGCCACGGTAGCGATCGTCCAGGGCGTAAATGGTGGTGTTGTACTGATCGTGGCTGCGCAGCGTGATCAGGCGCAGCACATGCTCGCCTTCACCGCTGGCGTTTTCCTGTACGCCGTCGAAAACCGAGAACATCGCTTTGCCCGTTGCGGTCGGCCAGATACGCTGTGTCGGAGGCAGCGGCATGCGGAAGCCGCCGGGAACACGGATCCGCGCATTGTAGTTCTCAAAGCCCGGAATGGTCTGCTCGATCAAATCGCGGATGCGGTCGTAATCCTCGACCAGCGTCAGCCAGTCCACGCGTGTTTCCGGCAGGGTAGCCTTTGCGAGGCCAGCGACTATGGCAGGCTCCGAACGGAGCAACGGCGAGGCGGGTTTCAGCTTGCCGGAGGAAGCATGCACCATCGACATAGAGTCTTCGACGGTGATGGACTGGCGGCCGGTGGCCTGCATATCCAGCTCCGTGCGGCCGAGGCACGGGAAAATAAAGGTCTCTTTGCCCACCAGCAGATGGGTACGGTTCAGCTTGGTCCCGACGTGCACGCTCAGATCCAGGTTACCCATCGCCGGGAAACCGTTCTCGTGGTCGGGCATCGCGACGGCAAAGTTACCGCCGAGGCAAATGAGCGCTTTTGCGCGACCGTCGATCATGGCCTGCGTCGCCTGTACCGCATCGTGTCCGTGACGGGAAGGGGGCTCAAAGCCAAACACCTCTTTCAGGCGGTTCAGGAAGGCCGGGGCAGGCTTCTCGCTAATCCCGACGGTCCGGTTCCCCTGAACGTTAGAGTGGCCGCGCAGGGGGCAGATCCCCGCGCCGGGCTTGCCGATATTCCCGCGCAGAAGCAGCAGGTCAGCAATCAGGCGGACGTTCGCCGTGCCTTTATTGTGCTGGGTAATCCCCATTCCGTAAGTAATGATGGTGGCGTTTGATTTGGCATAGGCCTCGGCCACCTTTTTGAGCGCCGCCTGGCTGAGCCCCGACTCGCGCTCAATGTCGTCCCAGCGGGTCTGCGCGATATCGGCGGCAAAATCTTCAATACCCCGGGTGTGTTCTGCAATAAACGCGCGGTCAAGCACGTCACCGCGTTCGGCCTCCATCTCCAGAAGGTGTTTAGCAATGCCTTTCAGCGCGGCGGCATCGCCCCCGGCCTTCACCTGGAAGTAGGTCGAGGCGATGTCCGTAGAGCCATAGGTTGCCATTTCAATCACGCTTTGCGGGTCGGCAAAACGTTCGAGGGCGCGTTCGCGCAGCGGGTTGAAAACGATAATCGGCACATTGCGACGCGCCAGCTCGTGCAGGGTACCCATCATTCGCGGATGGTTGGTGCCGGGGTTGTGACCGATGGAGATCACCAGCTCAGTCTTGTCGAAATCATCCAGCGAGACGGTGCCTTTCCCAATTCCGATGGAGCGCGGCAAGCCGACGCTGGTGGCCTCGTGACACATATTCGAGCAGTCCGGGAAATTATTGGTGCCGTACTCGCGGGCGAACAGCTGGAACAGATACGCCGCTTCGTTGGAGGCGCGCCCGGAAGTATAGAACTCGACCTGGTCCGGTTCGAGCCCGCGCAATATTTCCCCGATGCGTTGAAACGCCTCGTCCCAGGCGACGGGCCGGAAGGTATCGCTGGCCCGGTCATAGCGCAGGGGATGCGTCAGACGACCGTAACCTTCCAGCTCAAAGTCCGATTTAGCCAGCAGCGAGGAGACGCTGTTTTCCGCCAGAAAATCGAGCGTCACGCGCTTACTGGTCGCTTCCCAGGTCACCGCTTTCGCGCCGTTCTCGCAGAACTGGAATGTCGACTTGTGCTCTTTATCGGGCCACGCGCAGCCGGGGCAGTCAAAACCGTCCGGCTGGTTGGTACGCAGCAGCGTCGCGGGAGCGTCCAGGGTATCCATTTGGGTACGTACTGCAATGGCCGTCGCCTTCAACGCGCCCCAGCCGCCGGCAGGACCATCGTAGTGTCTGATACCGGGAACTGAGCGTCTTTTAGTGTTCATACTGACTCCTGACGTGTTTGGTCGCGCAACGGCTGGGTAATAAGCAAAAGCAATGACTGGCGGAGATGGAAATCCACGCGGTCGAGTTACGGCTCTTGCCTGTAATTATCTTTATAACAATGAGTTAAAAATGTTGGCATGCAACTATTTAAAGAAATTATAACGAAATTTTATCATTTTAATAATAAATTGTATCTATCATCCGGTAGGCAGGATAGATAGCATCGAGAGAGAAAGCATGTAGCGCAGGTAAAATTTCGAATGAAAGAGACGGTCGATCAAAAGTGGAAACATGGCGGCTGACAGGCACTGTAGCAACGTCGGTATTCGAAATAGTGACGAGAAGGTTTACTCCGGCTTAATGATTAATGGAAATGTATAATCACTTACAGGGTTATTATCACAACATGAAATATAAGTTATTTTGAGTCGTGAAATTAAAGGCGCAGTCAATAAGTTAAAAAGTGATGGTGTCGTCAGGTGATGCGGCAATATTAAACATACCCTGTTAGTGCAACAAATAATTGATCGTCGATATCTTCTTCTGATATCACCAAAACGACATTTCTACTAATTATGGTAGTGGCGATAATAGCATTATTGCGTTAATGAAATCCTTTCTCTTTTGAATTTTATGCTTTAATAACAGTGTGTTATATCATTATCAGGTGTTGAAATAAGTAGATCCAGGCCATGTCGGGTTTTTTTATCAGATTAATCCTATAATGTTTCGGCTGCTTCAATTACCACCACTTACGCTGCGGTAAATATTGAATTGAAGCAAAGCTCATGTAAACTTGTTTACCGTTTGTCAAAATATGTCAGGAAGACGCTGGGCCTTATTCTGAAGGGCTCATGCGGTAGCTATGTCTTTAAATTAGTAACACCCCGAAATTATCCTGACTATTTTAACAATAGCACCTAAGTCAAATTTCATCCCCTTATCTCCATCATCAAAATATCGCTACGGAAAAGCATATGAAAATGCGCGTACTGTTTTCACTTCTGTTTGTAATGGCGGTGGCGGGCTGTAAAGCGCCACAGAAACCGGCAATCACCGACGACACGATCGTGACCAGCCAGGTCAACGGTGTCACCCTGACCCACCGTCACGCCGTGGTGCCGCCAACGGAATTCACCCAGCTCAACGAGCCTTATCGTGCCATGTACCCGGCCTCCCTGATGAGCCGTCCTGATTTTGGCGGAAAGGTTATCCGTACGCTGGAAACCGGAAAAACCTATGTAGTGCTGGGGCAGGTTGAACACTACTGGATGGCGCTCGCCGATGAGGGGAACGACCAGCTGATTGGCTACGTCCCGATGCGTGCCGTTATCAAAGCCGACCAGTACGAAGCCACCGTCCGCAAACAGGCCATTCGTCCTAAGGTGCGTAAAAAAGCGACCTGCGTCGATGTGGATGGCAACAGCAAAGCCTGCAAAGACAGCGCTAACGGTACCTGGATCCTGAACTAAACGGCTTTCGTGGGCGTATTTTTATGAATAATAAAAAGTTTCATCGGCTGTGGTTAGTCTTTTACGCGGCGATTTTCGCCCTTGTCAGTGGTTGTACGTCGTCTTCACACAGCGACCCTTCCCGCTACAATCTGCAGTTTCAGGCTCATCCACAAATCAATGATTCTGCGCCACTTAAAGTCCGGGTGCTGTTGTTGAAATCCGATGCGGATTTCATGTCCAGCGACTTCTATTCCCTGCAGAACAACGCGTCAGCAACGCTTGGCGCGAATCTGCTGAACAGCGACGTTTTCTTCCTGATGCCGGGACAGCTGTCCAAAACCCTCAGCGGTCAGAGCGATCCTGAGGCGCGTTATATCGGCGTGATGGCGGAATATCAGAAGCTGGACGGTAAAAAATGGCGCGTTTCACTCCCGCTGCCTGTGCCAGGCGAAAATCATATCTACCAGTTCTGGAAATGGTCCGCGGATGAACTCCAGGCCAACGTTTTTCTCGACGTAAACGGCATTCGGGTCATCAGCCAGTAACGCGCTTCACAACAGGAAACACATCATCATGACCAAAGCAGAAAAGGTCGTCTGGACCGAAGGCATGTTCCTGCGTCCACACCATTTTCAGCGGACTGAAAGTTATCTGCTCAACCATGTTCGTGAGTGGGGTGCGCTGCAGCGTTCCTATCTCTGGGGCTTTCTCGACGTAGAACTGGACGAAGCGATGCTTCGCCAGGGCTGCATTGCCCTGAGCTACTGCAGCGGGTTACTGCCGGACGGCACCTTTTTCCAGGTCCGCAACGGACGCAATGGTCCCGCGCCGCTAAAAATTCCTGACAATCTCACCAACGAAAAGGTGGTGCTCGCGCTGCCGGTTCGTCGTGGCGAGCGGGAAGAGGTGATTTTCAGCGAAGAGCCTGCCTCGCTGGCCCGCTTCGTCGCGTTTGAGCAGGAGGTGGAGGACGATAACGCCATGTCGGTGGGGGATGCCACCGTCCAGTTTGGCCGCCTGCGCCTGACGCTGATGCTGGAAAAAGACCTCACGGCAGAATGGACATCCATCGGCGTGGCGTTTGTGACTGAAAAACGCAACGACAACCACGTGCGGCTGGATAACAGCTACATCCCGCCGATGCTGAACGCCAATAACAGCCCGCAGATCTACAGCATGATCAACGATCTGCACGGTTTGCTGGTGCAGCGCAGCCAGCAGATTGGCGGCCGCCTGCGTCAGCCTGGCCGCTTTAACACCTCTGAACTGATTGAATTTACGCTGCTTTCGCTCGTGAACCGTCATCTGGGCGAGGTTTCACATTTAAAAACGCTGCCGCTGCTGCACCCGGAAACGCTCTGGCGCAGCTGGCTGCCGTTTGCCACCGAGCTCACGACCTGGACGTCGCAGCGCACCACCGAGAGCGTGCTGCCGATCTACGATCACGACGATCTGGCGAACTGCTTCAGCAAGCTGATGCTGATGCTGCGCCAGGGGCTGTCGCTGGTGATGGAAGACCACGCCATTCAGCTGCCGCTTAACGAGCGCTCGCATGGCCTGAACATCGCCACTGTTCCTGAAACCAGCATGGTGCGCGAATTTGGCTTCGTGCTGGCGGTGAAAGCCAACGTGCCGGGCGAACACCTGCAAACCCACTTCCCGGCGCAGATGAAAATTGCCCCGGTCTCGAAAATTCGCGATCTGGTTCAGCTGCAGCTGCCGGGCATTATGCTGCGCGCCATGCCGGTCGCGCCGCCGCAGATCCCGTGGCATGCCGGCTACAGCTACTTCGAGCTGGAGAAGGGCAGCGAGCTGTGGCACGAGATGGATAAGTCCGGCGCATTCGCCCTGCACCTTGCAGGGGAGTTCCCGGGGCTGGATATGGAGTTTTGGGCCATCCGTAGCCCGACAGAATAATAAAGCGAGCGCTTAATATGCAGGAACGACAGGATAGCGGCAGTGATGCCGCGTTTACCGGAGCCAGTAGCAACAATCAGCTGGTGGCGGCCGCCAATCCGCTGCTCAACGCGATTCCGCAGATCCGTCATTCGGTATCACATGACGATCAGGTGGCGTTACGCCAGCGCCTGATCGATGAGATTCGCCGTTTTGAAGTCCGCTGCCAGCAGGCGGGGCTGCCCTACGAAGTGATCGTCGGGGCACGCTACTGCCTGTGCACGGCGCTGGACGAGGCCGCCGCGCTGACTCCCTGGGGCAGCAGCGGCGTCTGGTCCAGCAATGGCCTGCTGGTGACGTTCCATAACGAAACCTGGGGCGGCGAAAAGTTCTTCCAGCTGCTGGCGCGCCTGTCGCAGAACCCGCGCGAGCATATCCTGCTGCTGGAGATGATCAACTACTGCCTGCTGCTCGGCTTCGAGGGGCGCTATCGGGTGCTGGACAATGGCCGCACCCAGCTTGAAACCATCAAGCAGCGGCTGTGGCAAATGATCCGCGGCGTGCGCGGCAGCTATCCGCCGCCGCTTTCTCCCCATCCGGAAGATCGTCCGGTGCTGCGCAAGCTCTGGCGGCCGATGGTTCCCCTGTGGGCCTGCGTGGCGCTGGCCGGGTTTATCGCCTGCCTGTTTTACATCGTGCTTAACTGGCGCCTTGGCGACAACACCAACCCGGTGCTGGCGAAGATTTATCAGTCCCAGCTGCCGGAAACCACCATCCAGCAGCCAGCGCGTCAGCTGCCCGCAGTGCTTAACCTGCGCGGCTTCCTGAAGCCTGAAATTGAGGCGGGCCTGGTGGCGGTAAAAGACCAGGCAGATCGCAGTGTCGTGATCCTGAAGGGCGATGGGCTGTTTGCCTCCGCCTCGACCGTCGTGCGCGACCGCTATGAACCGGTCATCAACCGCATTGCGCAGGCGATGAACAACGTCAGCGGCAAAATTCTGGTGGTGGGCTACAGCGATAACGTGCCGATCCGCAGCGCGCGCTTTGCCTCTAACTACGAGCTCTCACTGGAACGCGCGCGCTCCGTACAGAAAATGCTGCAGGGAAGCCTCTCTCAGCCTGGCCGCGTGAAGGCGGAAGGGCGGGGCGAGATTAACCCGGTGGCGCCGAACACGACGCCGGAAAACCGCGCCCGTAACCGCCGTGTGGAAATTACTCTGCTGGTGTCGCCTGAAAACACCCAGGCCGAGCTGAACGGATTGCCGCAAGGAAACTAAGGATGCTGACTACACTTCTTTCCATTCTGACCAACCGCATTCTGTGGAGCTTCCTCGGCGTAACGGCGCTGGCGGCGGTGATCTGGATGATTGGCCCGCTGTTGTCCATCGTGGACACCCGACCGCTCGAATCCGAACAGAACCGCATCATCAGTATCGCCGTGGTCTACCTGCTGTGGGCGCAGGGCCATATTCTGCCGCGCCTTTATAACGCCTGGTTGAACCGCAAGCTGATGGACAAGCTCAACGAGAACACCACCAGCCCGGAGGCGGCGGATCCGCAGCAGCGCCTGAACAGTGAGGAGCAGATCCTCGCCAGCCGTTTTGATGAAGCCGCGCAGATGCTTAAAAAAGCGCACTTCAGCAAAGCGGGCCAGGGCGCTCAGTGGACCCAGCGCTTCAGCACGCAATATCTCTATCAGCTGCCATGGTACGTCATTATCGGCGCGCCGGGCTCAGGTAAAACCACGGCGCTGGTGAACTCCGGGCTGCAGTTCCCGCTGGCCGACCGTTTCGGTAAGACCGCGCTGCGCGGTATTGGCGGCACGCGCAACTGCGACTGGTGGTTCACCAACGAGGCCGTGCTGCTGGACACCGCGGGTCGCTATACCACCCAGGAGAGCGAGCAGGCGCAGGATGCCGGTGAGTGGCTGCAGTTCATGGGGTTACTGCGCAAGTACCGTCGCCGCCAGCCGATCAACGGCGTCATCGTCACGATCAGCATTTCGGACCTGCTGACCCAGTCTGCCGAGGCGTCCCGCCAGCAGGCGGTAAATCTGCGCCAGCGCCTGTCCGAGCTGCATGAACAGCTGGGTATCCGCTTCCCGGTGTACGTGATGGTGACCAAGGCCGACCTTCTCAAAGGTTTCCGCGCCTGGTTTGCCGACTACGATAAAGCGCAGCGCGACCAGATCTGGGGCTTCACGCTGCCGTGGGAGCAGACCAAACACGCCGATTACGACCTGATGGGCAACTTCCAGCAGGAATTTTCTCTGCTGCAG
Organism: Enterobacter cloacae complex sp. P6RS; assembly: GCF_014982245.1. Taxonomy (NCBI): domain Bacteria; kingdom Pseudomonadati; phylum Pseudomonadota; class Gammaproteobacteria; order Enterobacterales; family Enterobacteriaceae; genus Enterobacter; species Enterobacter cloacae complex sp. P6RS. The sequence continues at coordinate 191,627 of NZ_JADCLB010000020.1, read as the reverse complement.
CAGCGTCTTGATGCCGGGCTGCCGGAAACCATGCTCAAAGAGCATGACGCGAAAACCCGCGCCGAAGCGTATCTCTTCCCACAGGAGTTCGCTGCGCTGCGTCCGCTGCTGGCGGACTACCTGAGCACGGTCTTTGCGCGCTCCAACTTCGAAACTGAGTTCTCACCGCGCGGGATCTACTTCGCCAGCGGGACGCAGGAAGGCATGCCGTTTGACCGCGTAATGGGCGAACTGAACCGCGCGCTCTCCCTGCCGGAAGGGGCAGAGCGCGATAACTGGGATTCGGTCAGTAAAGAAGCCCCAATACCGGGCGCGAAGGGCCAGAGTTTCTTCATCAAGAACCTGCTGCAAAACGTTATTTTCCAGGAAGCCGGGATCGCCGGGGAAAACCGCTGGTGGGAACTGCGCAACCGGGCGGTGATCTGGTCCGGCTACGTGGCGCTGCTGGCCCTGCTGGCGATCCTCGGCGGGCTGTGGCTCACCAGCTATGCTAAAAACAAGGCCTATCTGGAAGAGGTGGATGCGAAGGTGCCGCTGCTGGACCAGCAGAGCAAAGCGTTGCAGAACCAGCCGCAGCGTGACCTGTTCGATCTGCTGCCATTGCTGAATGGCCTGGTGGACCTGCCGAAAAGCGACGCGTTTGATGTCAACGATCCGCCAGTCTCCCGCCGCATGGGGCTTTACCGTGGGGATGACGTCAGCGATGCTTCGCAGTCCCTGTACCAGAAGGCGCTGGATCAGCTGCTGTTGCCCGCCGTTGCTATGCACATCACCACCTGGCTGCGCAACGATAACGGCAGCGACGTGGAGTACAGCTACGAGGCGCTGAAAGCCTATCAGATGCTCTATCAGCCGAAGCACTACGACGGCAAATTCCTGCACTCCTGGGTGATGCTCAACCTGCAGCGCAACCTGCCGCAAAACGTCACGAAGGCGCAGCTGCAGCAGCTCGAATGGCATCTCACCCAACTGCTGGAGCCGAAAATTCAGGCCTCGCCGTACGCGCAGGACGAATCCCTGGTGGGGCGTGAAAGAGCGCTGATCGGCCAGCAGCCGCTTTCAACCCGCGTCTACGGTCGCCTGAAGCGCCTGCTGGAACATGACGACAACCTCAAACCGGTCTCCCTTTCCGACCTGGGCGGGCCACAGAGCGAGCTGGTGTTTTCACGCAAAAGCGGTAAGCCGGTGAGCGAAGGGGTGCCGGGTCTTTATACGCCGGACGGTTACTGGAAAAGCTTTAACAGCCAGATTGACAGCGTAACGACCGCCCTGCATGAAGACGACGCCTGGGTGCTGGGCGCCGCGACCGCGCAGGAAGATAAACAGCAGATCGATAACGCCGTACGTCAGCTCTACATGCGCGACTTTATCGCGAATTGGGATCGCTTTCTCGCCGACATCCAGCTTAACAACAGCGCCGATCTCTCCCAGCGCATCAACACTGCGCGCCTGCTCTCTGGCGCAAACTCGCCCCTGCGCCGTCTGGTGCAGAACCTGAGCCAGGTGCTGACGCTCTCCCGGGATACCCCGGCACCGGAAGATGCCGATAAAGCGCAGGCGCAGAGCAACCGCGCCACCCGCACGCTGGAAGCGCTGTTTAGCAATAATGACAATTCCCCGACGCAGGCCGCCGCGATTACTCAGGCGCCGGAGCAGCTGGTGACGGACCACTACGCGCCGATGATTGAGCTGGCCCAGCCGCTGGAAAAGGGTGGCAAGACCATCGTGTTTGACGATTTTCTTAAGCAGGTGGACGAGCTTTATCGTTACCTGACCGCCGTGCAGGACGCCGCCAACAGCGGTATGCCGGCGCCGGGCGGCGAGGCGATCAGCCGTCTGCAGGCCAGCGCCGGTCGACTGCCGGGCGGATTGCAAACCATGTTCAGCAACATGGCGGTGGGGGCCAGCAGCGATACCCAGCGCCGCGATCTGGAAAACGTGCGTAAGCGGATCAACGTTGAAGTCGGCGGTTTCTGCCGTCAGGCGATAGCGGGTCGCTACCCGCTGGTGCGCAGCGCCAGCACTGAGGTCACCCCGGACGATCTCGCCCGCATGTTCGCGCCGGGCACCGGGCTGATGGATACCTTCTTTCGCGACAACCTGACCAGCAAAGTGGATACGACGCAGGCAAACTGGCGCTTTATGCCGGGTATCGACGGTAAAACCCTGCCGGGCAGCGAAGGGCTGCTGAGGCCGTTCCAGCAGGCCCAGTCGATTCGCGACGCCTTCTTTGCTAACGGCGCAACCACGCCGTCCTTCAAGGTGACGGTTCGCACCGTGCGAATGGATAACACCATTCTGAACCTGACGCTGGATGTCGACGGCCAGCTGCTGCGTTACAGCCACGGTCCGCAGGCGGTGCAGATCATGAACTGGCCGGGGCCGGGCGGCACCAACCAGGTCCGTATGCAGCTGGGTCTGGCTAACGGCAGCACCGCGACGCTTGTGACCAACGGCTCCTGGGCGTTAAACCGCTTTTTTGACAAAGCGAGCACCAGTCCGGGCGCGGGTAGCCTGAGCCGTCAGGCCACCTTCAACGTCGACGGACATCAGGTCACGCTGGAGTTTGCGCCGAACAGCATCCGCAACCCGTTCCAGCTTCCCCGTTTTTCATGCCCATAACCGCAAGGACAGCCGTATGACGAATACCCCTGCGATGAACCGCTACAGCTGGTATGGCAAATTACCCAGCGCCGGAGATTTCCTGCAGCGTCGCTTTCCTGACACCTTACAGCGCCAGTGGTCGCACTGGTTTCAGGTTGGCCTGCTGGCCTGGCAGCAGGAAGAGCAGCGCAGCGGCGAGCGCCAGTTCACCAAAGCTCCGGTCTGGAACTTCGTCGTCCCGCCGATGCTGGGCAGCCAGATGATCCAGATGGGCTGCCTGCTGCCCGGCCGCGACAGCGTTGGCCGACAGTACCCGGTCTGCATTCAGCTGAGCTTCGCCCCGTCAGAGTGGTCGACCAGCCTGCTCAGCCAGGCGGAGAGCTGGTATCAGCAAATTGGTCGTCTGGGGCTGCACGCGGTGCGTAACAGTTTTTCCGCCTCGCAGCTGGATGAGATGCTGATGTCCATTCCGGCGCCGCAGCCCGTCGAGCCGCAGAAGCGCTCTGACATCCTCGACGTCATTGGCTACGACGAGGACGGCCAAAGCACGCTGGGCTGGCCGCAGGCGGCAGAGTGCTTTGACCCGCTGCGTCAGACCAGCTACTGGTGGACCAACCGCTGCGACGGTTACCCGCTGTACACCCACGTTCACAGTGGCAACTTCACCGGCCAGCTTTTTACCCTGCTGTTCGACCCGGCAGGGGGCGCCCGCCCGGGGCGTCACGGTCTCTATCCGCCTATGTTTGAATAAGCAGGGATCTCATGAATATCGAAGAATTTCTCGCGCCAATAAGTCCCGACAAGCCCTGTGGCGACAATCTGGAATATGACGCTGACTTCCAGGCGATGAACCAGGCCAGTCAGGGCAAAGCGGAACAGCAGTTTGGCGACACCATCATCCCGGCAGAGCCTGCGGACTGGAACACGGTAGAAAAATTCGCTACCAGCCTGCTGAGCCGCACCAAAGATCTTCGCGTGATGCTGGCGTTAACCCACGCCTGGACCCGCCGTCGCGGTCTTGCAGGCTACGCGGACGGGCTGTTGGTGGTGCAGGAGGCGATCGCGCGCTACTGGGAGCCGCTCTATCCGCTGCTGGAAGAGTATGGCGAAACCGACCCGTTCTATCGCATTAACGCTCTGGCAGGGCTGAGCGATAAATCCGAGCTCACCGTCGCGGTACGTAACGCCTCGCTGCTGCGTTCAAACGGCGATGAAATTTCGCTGCGTGACGCCCAGGCGCTGCTGGACGGCAGTAAAACCGAGTGTCCGGACTATCCCGGCGGTCGCCCGAGGCTGATTGACGAACTGGCCCGCGGCGACCAGCCGGGGACCGCAGCGGTCATTGTGATTAACGAACGGCTGCTGGCCATCCGCGAGCTGCTCACCGGGCATCTCGGTGAAAGCGGCGTACCGGAAATGGAACAGTTGATGAAAACAGTGGGGCTGGTCGCCAGCGCCTGTCAGGTGACCGACATCAGCAAGCTGCTGCCGAACCGTGAAGCGCAGGCTGAACAGCACGCTGAGCCGCAGCCTGCGGCAGCGCAGCCCGTTCAGCCGATCACCGACTGGCGCAGCGTGCAGGTTACCAGCCGCGCCGACGCGCAGCTAATGCTGGAAAAAGCGAAGCAGTATTTCGCGCAGTACGAACCAAGCCATCCCGCACCGCTGATGATTGAACGGGTGCAGCGGCTGTCAGAACTTAACTTTATGGACATTATTCGCGACCTGGCGCCAGACGGCGTTAACCAACTGGAAAACATCTTTGGACGCCGCGAATGACGCGTCCTGGCATTATGACGACAGGCATGGAGTCTGCCGTTTCACCTTCACCGCGCATCTTTGATGGAGAACATCATGGCAATGAGTAACAGTGGACAGAAATTCATCGCACGCAACCGTGCTCCCCGCGTGCAGATCGAATACGACGTAGAGATCTACGGTGCAGAACGCAAAATTCAGCTGCCGTTTGTGATGGGCGTTATGGCCGATCTGGTTGGCAAGCCGGTGGAAAACCTGCCAGCCGTCGACGAGCGTAAATTCCTGGAAATCGACATCGATAACTTCGATGAACGCATGAAGGCGCTGAAGCCGCGCGTGGCGTTCCAGGTAGATAACACCCTGACCGGCGAAGGTAAGCTCAACGTCGATCTGACCTTCGACAGCATGGACGACTTCCTGCCGGACGCGGTGGCCCGCAAAGTTGAGCCGCTGAACAAGCTGCTGGAGGCGCGCACGCAGCTCTCTAACCTGCTGACCTACATGGACGGCAAAAACGGTGCGGAAGAGCTGATTGCAAAAATTCTCCAGGATCCGACGCTGCTCAAATCCCTGAGCCAGTTGCCAAAAAATGACGAAAGTGCGAAAGGTAGCGAGGAATAATCGATGAGCAACCAGACTCAACAACACGATCAGCAGGCGGGTCAGGCGTTCAGCCAGGATGAGTTCAGCGCCCTGCTGAACAAAGAGTTCCGCCCGAAAACCGATCAGGCGCGTTCCGCCGTGGAGAGTGCGGTCAAGACCCTGGCGCAGCAGGCGCTGGAAAATACCGTCACCTTCTCGAACGACACCTACCGCACCATTCAGAACCTGATTGCCGGTATCGACGAGCAGCTCTCCCAGCAGGTGAACCAGATCATTCACCACGAAGAGTTTCAGAAGCTGGAGAGCGCCTGGCGCGGCCTGAGCTACCTGGTCAACAATACCGAAACTGACGAGATGCTGAAGATCCGCTTTATGAGCATCTCCAAGCAGGAGCTGGGCCGCACCCTGAAACGCTACAAGGGCGTGGGCTGGGACCAGAGCCCGATCTTCAAGAAAATCTACGAGCAGGAGTACGGTCAGTTCGGCGGCGAGCCGTTTGGCTGCATCGTCGGCGACTATTACTTCGACCACAGCCCGCAGGACGTTGAGCTGCTGGGGGAAATGGCGCGCATTGGCTCTGCGGCGCACTGTCCGTTCATTACCGGTACCGCGCCGGGCGTGATGCAGATGGAGTCCTGGCAGGAGCTGGCTAACCCGCGCGATCTGACCAAGATCTTCCAGAACACCGAATACGCCGCCTGGCGTTCACTGCGTGAATCCGAAGACGCCCGCTATCTGGGGCTGGTGATGCCGCGCTTCCTGTCGCGCCTGCCGTACGGCATTCGCACCAACCCGGTGGACAGCTTTGACTTTGAAGAGCAGACCGACGGCGCAAACCACAACAGCTACTCGTGGGCGAACGCGGCCTATGCGATGGCCGCCAACATCAACCGTTCCTTCAAAGAGTACGGCTGGTGCACCTCGATTCGCGGCGTGGAGTCCGGCGGGGCGGTGGAAAACCTGCCGTGCCATACCTTCCCGAGCGATGACGGCGGCGTGGACATGAAGTGCCCGACCGAGATCGCCATCAGCGATCGTCGCGAAGCCGAGCTGGCAAAAAACGGCTTTATGCCGCTGGTACACCGCAAAAACTCCGACTTTGCCGCCTTCATCGGCGCGCAGTCCCTGCAAAAACCGGCGGAGTACCACGATCCGGATGCGACCGCCAACGCGCGCCTGGCATCACGCCTGCCGTACCTGTTCGCCTGCTGCCGCTTTGCCCACTACCTGAAGTGCATCGTGCGCGACAAAATCGGCTCCTTCCGCGAGCGCGAAGAGATGGAGCGCTGGCTGAACGACTGGGTGATGAACTACGTCGACGGTGACCCGGCTAACTCCTCCCAGGAGACCAAGTCCCGCAAACCGCTGGCGGCTGCGGAAGTTCAGGTGCAGGAGATTGAAGACAACCCGGGCTACTACGCCGCGAAGTTCTTCCTGCGTCCACACTACCAGCTGGAAGGTCTGACCGTTTCTCTGCGTCTGGTTTCTAAACTGCCGTCGCTGAAGACGAAAGACGCGTAAGAGCAACATCTGCACGGGCCGGCAAGAAAGACGGCTGGAACGGTAATAATGACTTCACATTCATTCCGTTATTTCGGAGGAATGTAAGACTGTCAAATGACACGGGTCATTTGATATGAGGCAGAGGTAAAATATGGACGGTTTTATTCAGCCCCATGCTTTCCTGTTTGCCATATAAGTGCTTTTTCGAAAGCAATATTGTTCATCCACGAAGAGTAGATATTATGGCTATTGATATGTTTCTGAAGGTCGAGGGTGTTACGGGCGAATCTAAAGATTCTAACCACACCGGCTGGACTGATATTACCTCCTTCTCCTGGGGCGCTTCCCAGCCAGGTAATATGAGCGTTGGCGGTGGCGGCGGTGCCGGTAAAGTTAACTTTAACGACCTGCACGTTAACGCGCTGATCGACAAATCCACCACCGCTATCCTGAAACACTGCGCCAGCGGCAAACACCTGACTAAGGTTGAACTGTCCGTCTGTAAAGCGGGCGGTCAGCAGGTGGAATACTCCCGCATTACGCTGGAAGATGTGCTGGTGACTTCCGTTCAGTACACCGGTGCAGACAACGGCGACACCGTGGGTGTGACCTATGCATTCCAGGCTGCGAAAGTGAAACAGCAGTACTGGGAGCAGACCACGTCGGGTGGTAAAGGTGCTGAAAGCAGCGCTGGCTGGAATATCAAAGAAAATAAAGAAGCATAATAATAGTGGGCCCGAAAGGGCTCACTTTACCCTGAGCTTCTTATCAAGGAGAAACGAGATGTCTCATATGCGTCCTGCTTTTGGTGCCGCCTGGAACAGATTCAGAGAAGTTAACGTAAACGTAGAACAGGTTGGCAAATTATTGGGTGGAAAAGTTCAGCATAATATCGACGCCGGTATTTTTAAAAATGCCTGCCCAATTCGTATGAGTTACGTTTTAAATTACTGTGGCATTCCGATCCCTTCTAACAGTAAATATGCGACAGTGACCGGGAACGACAAAAAGCGCTATATGTTCCGCGTTAAAGATATGATTGCATTTCTACCCACGGTACTGGGCAATGCAGATATGTCGGTCTCTTCCCCAACGCCTGCGCAATTTGCAGGCAAGCAAGGCATTATCATCTTTACCGGGCACGGCTGGAGCGACGCAACCGGTCATGTCACACTCTGGAATGGAAATATTTGCTCTGATGATTGCCATTTCCTCGGCTCACCGGGTAATGGTTCGTTTATTCCGACCAACGCCACCTTCTGGAGCCTGAAATGAAACGTTTATTACTTCTGGTATTGGCTATCAATGCCTCTGCTGTTTATGCCCAAAATCTGCCTGCCGTCAGCGCTTTTTCTCAGCAACAAATCTTTGAAAATTGGGTGCAAAACCGTTGCATCAGTAAGATCGCGGACAGTAAAAGTCTGAAAGATGATGCAGAGGCCAGCGCGGCCGCCTGGCTGGAAGCAAGCAATCTCCCTGCTGAAAATTTTGAAAAAGCTGACCAGATCATTGTTTCTTCTCTGAAAGAGAAGATAGGCGGTACTGAACCGGGTCAATATCAGGTTTTAAAGTGCAGCTTAATCGCCAACAGCGACGCGATTCGTCCGCTCAAAACCGCAAAATAGAAGCAATGGAAGCGGCCCCAAACGCCGCCGTTCTCGTCCCGAGAGCGGCAGCGTTTGAGCGCTAATCATACCAGCAGGAATACGCCATGCGATTCACGATTATTTCTACGAAACCCGGTCATCAGCCGCCGCAAAGCAGCTGTGATTTTTACGCCCCGGGCGGCACCATTGGGCGCGGTACGGATAACAATCTGGTATTGCCGGACAATGACCGCACCATCTCGCGTCTGCAGGCCATTGTCCACGTTGACGCTCAGGGCGAATGCCGTGTCACCAACCGTGGCAGCGTCACCCGCGTGGTATTGAATGATATTCCGCTGGAGCGCGGACGTCAGGTTGAACTGCAGGATGGCGACATTCTCGGTATTGATGACTACCGTATCGAAGTGACCGAACTGATCCACGACACACAGCCGGTGAGCCGTATGGCGGCCAGCATGCAGCAGCAGGCGCGTCCGACAGCCGCACCCGCTGCGCCCGCTGCGCAAGCGAAGCCTGCTAACCCCGCGCCACGCGGGAAGGCGGAACCGACCGCCGTGCCTTCCGAAATCTGGGACAGCCTGATGCAGGAGTTCTCCATCTCCGACAGCATCTCCAGCAACCGAGCAAAACCGCAGCCTGCGGCCTCACAGGATCCCTTCTCCCAGCCCGCCGCGCCGGAGCGTAATGCCGAAGATCCGTTGGCGATGTTCAACGACAGCGATCCAACGCTTGAGCGCAAGAACGTCGACCCGGACACCCTGTTCAGCGACGAAGCGCTGTTCAAAAAAGAGAGCATTTTTGACGATGTGACGCCTTCCACGCTGGTGCCGCCGGTTGAGGGGCAACCCGCCCCTAAAGAAGACGCGGCGGACGAGCTTGACCCGCTGGCGCTGTTCGGTGGAAAGGCCAGCGCGCCAGCCGCGCGCAATGATGACCCGCTCGGGCTGATGGGCGGAGCACCGTTAACCCACCCGGATGATATTGCAGACGAAAAGCCAGCATCAACGCCTGAACCGGAGCAGGAAGAGGACGTGCTTGCCGATTCTCCGCTGTTCGCCCCAGAGCCGCAGGAAACGCCGCGTGAAGAAGAGCCGGCGCGGCCGGATTACGCAGGCTTCACCATGCCTACGCCGCAGGCCGTTGCGCGCAGCAGCGCTCAGGCACCGAAGGGGCGCCTGCGCATCGACCCGGTCAATAACGCGGCATCCCCAACCGCCAGCCCGAATAACGGCGAGAAGGGTGAAGTGCTGCAGGGCGAGCTGCTGCAGGCGCTGCTTGAAGGTATGGGCCTGAGCGAAATGCAGCCTGTTCCGCAGTTTGACCGGGAAAATATGCGTCAGTTGGGGCAGATTCTCGGCATGTTCTCGCAGGGCACCGTGGCGCTGCTCTCGTCGCGCTCCATCCTGAAACGCGGCGTAAAAGCCGATATGACCATGGTGCTGGACGATGCCAACAACCCGTTCAAGCTGTTGCCGACCGGGAAAACCGTCTTAATTCAGATGTTCGGCACCCCGATGCCGGGCTTTATGCCGCCGACCAAATCGGTGCGCGATGCGCTGATCGACCTGCAGGCGCACCAGCTGGGGATGATCTCCGGTATCCGCGCCATCATCGCCGCGATGCTGCAGTCCTTTAACCCGGAACAGCTGGAGGAGCAGGCGAAGCAGAACGGCATGACCTCGCGTCTGGCGCTGCCGGGCAGCCGCAAAGCCGCCCTGTGGGACTATTTTGTTCGCAGCTATGGCGAGACGGCGGGCGAGATTGAGGATGACTTCCACACCCTGTTCGGCGAAGCCTTCCTTCATGCGTATGACATGGAGGTGAATCAGTACAAAGACTCACAGAGCGGATCGGAAGACAAATGAATATCGCAACCGCTTCTCTCTCCCGCCAGGGGACGCGCGCCAGCAACCAGGATCAGACGGGAGAAACCATAGGGGAACGCTCAGCCTGCTTTGTCGTCTGCGACGGCATCGCGGGTCTGCCCGGTGGTGAAGTCGCCGCGGAACTGGCCCGTAACAGCATTATCTCCCGCTTCGATGGCGACAAGCACCTCAACGCGCAGCATATCCGTGACTACGTGCAGACGGCGAATCGCACCATTCTGAGCGAACAGCAGGCCGTTCAGGACTATCGCCGGATGGGCACGACGCTGGTCAGCCTTTTCATTGACCGGGATTACGGGCTGGCGTACTGGGCGCATGCCGGCGACAGCCGCCTGTACCTGTTTCGCCGGGGGTGGCTGTGGCACGTCACCACGGACCACAGTCTGGTGCAGCAGATGAAGGATGCCGGGCATCAGACGGACGATCTCAACAGCAACCTGCTTTATCTGGCGCTGGGAATTGAAAACGGCGGACCGGAAGCGAGCTACAGCGACGTGGTGCAGGTAGAAGACGGCGATGCCTTTTTACTCTGCACCGACGGGTTCTGGCACGGCGTCAGCGAAGAGCAAATGAAGCAGTCGCTGCACATGGTCAATACGCCGCAGGAGTGGCTGACCTTAATGAACCAAATCATTCAAAAGAATGGCGAGCAGGAGGGGAATGCGCAGGATAACTATACCGCCCTGGCGGTATGGATGGGCAACCCTCAGGACACCACTTTGCTGCACACCCTCTCTGATGCAGCACAATTTCTTCCCTGCGGAACTGATTAGACACACAAGGAACGATATGAAACTTTGGCTATCGGGTTTGGCACTTCTGGCGGCGACCTCCACCGCGCAGGCTGAAAATTTCCGCATCGTGCAGTCTCCTGCGCAGAAGCTGGATATCTGGATCGACAACATCAAAGACAACACCCCGCAGAGCTGGTGTAAGCCAGAAGTGGCGCTGCGCATTGTGGCGAACGGCAAGAAAGATGTCTCCGTGCTGGAAAACTTTGTGCCGCGTCTTGGCTCGCTGCTGGAACACCAGTGCAGCAAAGTGAATAAACTCAGCTGGACGCTCAACGATCCCGAGGGGACGACGCTGGCGCAGGGCACGGCAGCTAAAGCGCAGGACTGGGCGCTGGTGGTGAAACAGCAGCAGGCCGCGCCTGCCGAGACCGTCACCGCAACCCCAGCCAGCGGCGCGTTACTGCCACCCGATCAGAACGTGGCTTCCCGCACCGTTGCGGCCGACCGCACGCCGTGGCAGGAGTTTACCCTGCAGGATGGCTGCCACCTGCGCACCTTCTGGGAGGGCGGCGCGTCCGCTCCGGCGCTCTTTATTCCGGATTCTGACACCACCCGCTGCGGTAACGGCAGCTGGCTGAGCGGTCACACCGTTATCTCTCAGTCCCGCAACGGCGGGCAGAAAGAGATGGCGGTGACCTACATTCACGGCTTCCCGGTGATGGGGCTGAATCAGAGCGCCGATCCGGAAAACGCACTGATCACCTCCGTCAATAAAGAGCGCATGGTATTCAGCACGCCAGACAGCGATCAGAGCTGGATGATCCTGCCTTACGACAGCACCCTGAACAGCTGGAAGAGCAACGGCACGGTAGCGGTAGAAATTTCCCGCGAGACCGCCAGCGACGATGCAAAACTGCAGGCGCGTATTGCGGCGGTGAAGAAAACCTGGAGCGCCTGGGTTGTCCCAGGCACCCCGCTGAATATCGTTCTGATTGATACCCTGCGTCCTCAGCTGCGCGATCCGGCAGTGGGCGCCTGGCGCGCGGCGAATTAAGGAATGGCTATGAATACGCTCTATCAACACCTGGCGGGTGAAACGCTCAACGACGCGCTGGCGCGTCTTGAAGCGGAGATCAAAGCCCGTCCGGCAGATGCAGACCTCCGCGCCGCGTTCGTGCAGTTTTTAATCCTCAGCGGCAACGGGACGCGCGCGCTGACCCAGCTGAAAAGCTGGCTGGCGCTGAAGCCGCAGGCGAAACCCACCGTCACGCTGCTGGAGCAGTCCATTCAGGGTGAGCTGCAGCGCGCGCAGGTGATGGCGGGGCAGGCGCGTCCGGCCATGCCTGAAACTCAGTGGCCGTGGCTGACCACCCTGGCCGCGGCGCTCCGCGAGGAGGGTGAGCGTGCCCGGTCGCTGCGCCTTGAAGCGCTTGACCAGGCGCAGGCCACTCCCGGTCACATCACCCTCGAAAACGATGAGGCTCAGCCGTTTGACTGGCTGATGGACGGCGATGCCCGTCTCGGCCCGGTGTGCGAAACCATCGTGAACGGCCGCTATTTCTGGCTGCCGTTTAACGCTATCGCCGAGATCCGTTTCCAGGCGCCTGCCAGCGTGACCGATCTGGTCTGGCGTCACGCGCTGGTGCGCCTGACTGACGGTACGGAGCAGGTATGTCAGATCCCGGCGCGTTACCCGTTTGCTGCCGATGCGTCGGATGCGATCAAACTGGGCCGCACTACCGAGTGGCAGCCGCTCGACGAGGACGGCACCCTGTACGAAGGGATGGGCCAGAAAGCCTGGCTCAGCGAGCAAAGCGAAAGCCCGTTGCTGTCGTTAAGCCTCGTGTCGTTTGCGATGGATGGAGACGATGAGTAATCCCGCTGGCGAAGGCGATCTGCTGCGCAGCGGCTGGCAAGCCCGCAGCAGGCAGGAGAAGGTGGGGGCGCGCGACAAAATGCAGCCTTCGCTGCTCGATCGCCTCACCGATAACGATCCGGAAAAAAAACGCGAGCCGGCCAACAGCAACCTGATCACCCACGCCGCGCTGCGTCGTAACGTGCTGCGGGATTTGCAGTGGCTGTTTAACACCATCAACCACGATGCCTCCGGCGATTTAAGCGCGCTACCGCACGTGAGCCGCTCGGTGGTTAACTTCGGCGTCGCGCCGCTGGCCGGGAAGAGAATGTCGGATATCGAATGGCACGATATTCAGCGCAAGCTCACCGAGGCCATCATCAATTTTGAACCGCGCATTTTGCCGCAGGGGCTGCAGGTCCGCTGCGTGTCGGATACCTCCTCGCTGGATCTGCACAACGTGCTCTCCATCGAGATTAAAGGGCGCTTATGGTGTGTGCCGTACCCGCTGGAGTTTCTGTTTCGCACCGATGTCGATCTGGAAAACGGCCATTTTGAACTGAAAGATGCGGGGTAATCATGGAAAGTAAACTGCTCGAATATTACAACCGTGAGCTGGCCTACCTGCGCGAAATGGGGGCCGAGTTTGCCGAACGCTATCCGAAGGTCGCCGGGCGGTTGGGCATGCGCGGCATCGAAGTGGCGGACCCGTACACCGAACGCCTGATGGAAGGTTTCGCGTTTCTGACCTCCCGCGTGCAGATGAAAATGGACGCGGAGTTTCCGCGTTTCTCCCAGCGTCTGCTGGAGATGATCGCGCCGAACTACCTCGCGCCCACCCCTTCAATGGCGATTGCGGAAATTGAGCCCGACAGCAGCCGCGGCGATCTGAGCAACGGCTTTATTGTGCCGCGCGGCACCATGATGGACAGCCTGGCGCTGAAAAAGACCGGCGTAACCTGCAGCTATACCACCGCGCACGAGGTCAATCTGCTGCCGCTGAAAATTGACAAAGTGGAGCTCGGCGGCGTGCCCGCTGACCTGCCGCTGGCGCAGCTCGGCTTAAGCCAGCGGGGGATCAACAGCGCCTTGCGGATCCGCATTGCCTGCGACGGCCCGCAAAACCTTGGGCACCTGAATTTTGACCGGCTGGAGTTTTTCCTTAGCGGCCCGGACATTGAGGCGCTGAAGCTGCTGGAGCTGGTGATGGAGCACCACGCCGGGATCGTCTGCCAGACGGTCAGCCCGCAGCCGCAGCGACAGCTGCTGGCAACGGATGCGCTGCGTCAGGAGGGCTTTGCGCCGGACCAGGCGCTCCTCCCGGACGATCTGCGCAACTTTGACGGCTACCGTCTGCTGCAGGAGTATTTTGCGTTTCCGGCCCGCTTCCGCTTTATCAGCCTGAGCGGTCTGAGCACGCTTATCCAGCGCTGCGAAAACGAAAAAGCCTTCGATATCTTCATTCTGCTGGATAAGTCGGATGAACAGCTGGAGCGCGTGGTCGACGCCAGCCATCTGGCGCTGCACTGCACGCCGGTCATCAACCTGTTCCCGAAAGTGGCGGCCCGGCAGAAGCTGAATGAAGGCCAGCATGAATACCATCTGGTGGTCGATAACATCCGTCCGCTGGACTACGAAATTTATGCGGTAAATAAAATTTTTGGCAGCGCCGACGGCCAGCGCGACGACCAGACGTTTCGTCCGTTCTGGAGCACCTGGAGCGGCGACGCGGGCAACTACGGGGCCTATTTTTCCCTGCGCCGGGAACAGCGCGTGCTCTCCGAGCACGCCCTGCGCTACGGCACCCGTACCGGCTATATCGGCTCGGAAGTCTTTGTCTCGCTGGTGGATGAACAGCATGCCCCGTGGCAGGAAAACCTGCGCTACATCTCTGCCGAGGTGCTCTGTACCAGCCGCGACCTGCCGCTGATGCTCCAGCAGGAGCTCGGGCAGTTCATTATGGCCGACTCCATGCCGGTGAAGGGGTTAACCCTGCGCAAAGGCCCGACGCCGCCGCGTCCGGCGCTGGCGGAAGGGTTCAGCACCTGGCGGCTCATCAGCCAGCTGCAGATGAACTACCTCAGCCTGATGGACAGCGAAAATGAAGAGGGGGCAGCGGCGCTGCGCCAGCTGTTAGGTCTGTACGCCAACCTGGCCGAAACGCCGGTTGCACGTCAGGTGGAGGGGGTTCGCCACTGCGTGCTGGAGCCGGTACACCGCCGCGTGCCTGAACCCGGCCCGGTCGTTTTCGCTCGCGGAATTGGCATCACCCTGACGGTGGACGAGCGGGCGTTTTCCGGCGCCAGCCCGTGGCTTTTCGGCAGCGTGATGGAGCGCCTTTTTGCCCGTCTGGTCTCCATCAACAGCTTCACCGAGTTCACCCTGAAGAGTCAGCAGCGCGGCGAGATAGGCTACTGGGCGCCGCGCATGGGTAAAAGGGCGCTGGTATGAGTGACGCTGCCACCGCACCGCTGCGCGTGCATCGCCTGACGAAGCTGCCGGATACGTTCTGGCACGGGGTCCGCGAGACGCCCTGGCGCTACGATCTGTTTCAGCTGTTAAGGCGCATTGATGCCCAGGGCGGCGAGCGCTACCCGCTGGGACGCGCGCCGCTGCCGAAATTTGAGCCGCTGCGCATTGGCCAGCAGCCCTCAATGAGCTTTGCGCCGTCGACGCTGGCCCAGGTGCGACAGCGTGAAGAAAGCGGGCTGCATGAGGTGTCGATCCTCAGCTTTGGCCTGTTTGGCCCGAACGGCCCGCTGCCGGTGCATATGACCGAGTACGCCCGCGAGCGGATTCATCATCACCAGGACACCAGCCTCAGCGCGTTTGCCGATCTGTTCCATCATCGTCTGGCGCTGCTGTTTTACCGCGCCTGGGCGGATGCGCAGCCTGCCGTTTCCCTCGATCGTGCCGACAATAAGCGCTTTGAGGGCTACCTGGCGTCGCTGATCGGCATGGGACAGCCGGGTCAGATGAACAAGGGCAGCCTGAGCGCCCATGCCCGCTTTAGCCATGCCGGGCATCTGACCCGCCACGGGCGGGATCCGGAAGGGCTGGAGAAGATCCTGCGCAGCTATTTTAAAGCGCCGGTTAAGCTGGTGAGCAACGTGCCGCAGTGGATGCCGCTCTCCACCCGCGAGCAGGCGCAGCTGGGAGCAGGACGCCGCATGCCGCGCATGGGGGAATCCGCTTTTCTCGGCGTCGCCGTCCGCGACGTGCAGCATAAGTTTCGTATCGAGATTGGCCCGCTGAGCGCGGAGGAGTACAACCGCTTTCTGCCGGGCGAAGCGTGGGTCACCGAGCTGCGCGACTGGGTGCGCCAGTACGCGGGAATTGAGTTTGAATGGGAAACACGGGTGATCCTGCGTGAAGACGCGGTGCAGGGCACCACGCTCGGCAGCGATGGGCGATTAGGCTTTAACACCTGGCTGGGGCATCAGCCGCAGCCTGTCCCGCGTGGCGATCTGGTGTATCGCGCAGAGCGATAAATTTTTCTAACGCATTGTTATCAACGGAACCGAACATGTCAGAAATTAGCCGTGCCGTGCTTTTCGGCAAACTGGATACGCTGTTATTTACCTCTCTGGAAAGCGCGACTGCCTTCTGCAAGCTGCGCGGCAACCCCTACGTTGAGCTGGTGCACTGGCTGCATCAGCTGATGCAGCAGCAGGATGGCGATCTGCAGCAGGTCATCCGCCACTTTGCCCTCGACGAACAGCAGCTAACGCGCGATATCGTGGCGGCGCTGGACGCTCTGCCGCGCGGCGCAAGTTCCGTTTCCGATCTCTCCGAACATATCGACAGCGCCGTGGAGCGCGCTTGGGTCTTCGGCTCGCTGAAGTTTGGCGTCAGCCGCATTCGCGGCGGCCATTTGCTGATTGGCATCCTCAAGACCTGGAATCTGGCCAACGTGCTGAAAAGCATCTCGTCGCAGTTCACCCGCCTTAACGTCGAAGTGCTGATTGAGCAGTTCGACGCTATTTGCGCCAACAGCAAAGAGACGCAGCAGGCCGCTGCCGCCGTCGATGCACCGGCGGGTATGGTACCGGCTGCGCAGGGGACGCTGGCCCAGTATGGCCAGGACCTGACCGCCCGCGCCCGCGACGGGAAGATTGACCCGGTTGTCGGGCGCGACGAGGAGATCCGCCAGATGGTAGATATCCTGATGCGTCGCCGCCAGAACAACCCGCTGCTGACCGGGGAGGCCGGGGTCGGCAAAACCGCAGTCGTTGAAGGGCTGGCGCTGCGTATCGCCGACGGCGACGTGCCGGAGCCGCTGCAAAATATTCAGCTGTGGCTGCTGGATATCGGCATGCTGCAGGCAGGCGCGGGCATGAAAGGCGAGTTTGAAGCCCGTCTGCAGGCGCTCATTAACGAAGTCCAGTCCAGCGCCACGCCGATTATTCTGTTTATCGATGAGATCCACACTCTGATTGGTGCAGGCGGCCAGCAGGGAACAGGCGATGCGGCGAACCTGCTGAAGCCGGCCCTGGCGCGCGGTCAGCTACGCACCATCGGTGCCACCACCTGGGCGGAATACAAAAAGTACATTGAGAAAGACCCGGCACTGACCCGCCGTTTCCAGACCGTACAGGTTCACGAGCCGGACGAAGCGAAAGCGATTCTGATGCTGCGCAGCACCGTGTCGCCGCTGGAGACGCACCACCAGGTCCTGCTGCTCGACGAAGCGGTCAGCGCGGCGGTGAAGCTGTCCCATCGCTACATTCCGGCGCGTCAGCTGCCGGACAAAGCCGTAGCCCTGCTCGATACCGCCTGTGCCCGCGTCGCGGTCAGCCAGAGCGCGCCGCCGGCGCAGCTGGAAGACTGCCTGCGCCATCTTGCCGCGCTGGACGTGGAAATTGAAATTGCTGAACGCGAAGCGCGCGTCGGCGCCGGTGAGGCCGACCGCGTAGCGTCGTTAATCACAGAGCGCGACGCGTATGAAACAAAACGCGAAGCTCTGGCCCGGCGCTGGGAAGACGAGCGCGGTCTGGTGCAGGAGATCATCCGCCTGCGCGCCGCGCTGTTTGCGGCGGGCGAGGAAGAGACCGCCGAGCTGCGCAGCCAGCTGGCGGAGCAGCAGCAGGCGCTGAACGCCTTGCAGGGTGACGAGCCGCTGCTGTTTGCCGCGGTAGATGAAAACGTGGTCGCCGCGGTGGTCTCTGACTGGACCGGGATCCCGCTGGGCCGGATGGTGAAAAACGAGATCGACGCGGTGCTGAACCTTGCCGACACGCTGAACCAGCGCGTTATCGGCCAGCGTCACGGGCTGGATCTCATTGCCCGCCGCGTGAAAACCTCGCGGGCGAAGCTCGACGATCCGAACAAACCGGTGGGCGTCTTTATGCTGTGCGGCCCGTCCGGCGTCGGGAAAACCGAAACCGCGCTGGCGCTGGCGGAATCCCTATACGGCGGCGAGCAGAACGTTATCACCATCAACATGAGCGAGTTCCAGGAAGCGCACACCGTTTCCACCTTAAAAGGTGCGCCTCCGGGGTACGTAGGGTATGGTGAGGGCGGGGTATTAACCGAGGCCGTCCGCCGTCGCCCTTACAGCGTGGTGCTGCTGGACGAAATTGAAAAAGCGCACCCGGACGTCCATGAGATCTTCTTCCAGGTCTTCGACAAAGGCTGGATGGAGGACGGCGAGGGGCGCCACATTGATTTCCGTAATACCATCATTATTCTGACCTCCAACGTCGGCACCGAGCTGATAAGCGCCATGTGCGCCGATCCGGAGCTGATGCCGGAGCCTGACGCATTAAGCGGCGCGCTGCGCCAGCCGCTGCTGGAAGTATTCCCGCCGGCGCTGCTGGGCCGCCTGCTGGTGGTGCCGTACTACCCGCTCAGCGACGAGATGCTCGGGCAGATTGTGCGCCTGCAGCTCAAGCGCATTCAGCGTCGTCTGGAAGAGAATCACAGCATTATTTCTGAGTTTGACGACAGCGTGGTGGAACAGATTGTTCAGCGCTGCACCGAGGTGGAGTCCGGTGGCCGCATGGTGGATGCTATCCTGACTAACACCCTGCTGCCTCAGATGAGCCAGATCTTACTTACCGCCAGCCGCAGCGACGAGCAGTACCGACGCCTGCATGTCACCTGCGAGCAGGGCGAGTTTCACTGTCAGTTTGCCGCGTAATAATCATCAAGAGAACTGTAAAAGATGACGGATAATGATAACAATCGGACTGTCCCAAACGCGCTCCCGGTCGGGTACCGCTTCAACGAGTTTGAAATCAAAGAGGTGATCGGCGGCGGCGGTTTTGGCATTGTCTATCGCGCGTGGGATCACCAGCTCGAACGCACTATCGCTATCAAAGAATTTATGCCTTCCTCGCTCGCCGTGCGCGGCGACGACATGACCCTGGTGCTGCGCAGCGAGCGCTTTGGCAAAGCATTTTCCGCAGGCCTGAACAGCTTTATTCAGGAAGCGCGTCTGCTGGCGCGTTTTAACCACCCGAACCTGCTGCACGTCCTGCGTTTCTGGGTGCAAAACGACACGGCTTACATGGGGACGCTGTTTTATAGCGGCACCACGCTTTCACGCCTGCGCGAAGAAAAACCGGAGCTGATCAACGAGGCCTGGATCCGCCGCACGCTGCCGATGCTGTTCGGCGCGATCAAGACCATCCACGACGAAGGCTATCTGCACCGTGATATCTCTCTGGATAACATTCAGATCCAGGATAACGGCCTGCCGGTGCTGCTCGATTTCGGCTCCGCGCGCCGCACCATCGGCAACCTTTCCGACGAAACGGAAACCATGCTGCGCCCCGGCTTTGCGCCGATTGAGCAGTACACCGACGACAACGAGAGCGAGCAGGGGCCGTGGACGGATATTTACGCCCTCGGCGCGGTGCTGCGTACCCTGATTGTGGGTTCTCCGCCGCCGGTCAGCGTGGTGCGCTCCATCCAGGATACCTGTAAGCCGCTGGTGGAAATCATGCCGCAGGGCTACTCCATCCCGCTGCTGCAGGCCATCGACCGCGCGCTGGCGCTGCACATGGAAGACCGTCCGCAGTCTATTGACGAATTCGCGGCGCTGATTGAGATGCCGGTCGCCGGGATCAACGACGTGCTTACCGCCAAAAAAACCGGCACCATGCTGGTTCCGGTTGAGGAAGAGAAGCCAGCTTCGGTGCTCGACTGGCGTCGCTACAAGATCCCGGGCATGGTCGCCGCGGGCGTGCTGGTGGGCGTTGTCGCCGGGGCGATGCTGTTCAGCGGTGGGAATGATGCGCCTGAGCAGGCTGCGCAGGCACCGGCCGAGACGCGTCCGACGGACACCGCCGCGAACGCGCCAGAGGTGAAGCCAGAAACGGCGACGGTGAGCGAACCGGCGACGGCACAGCAGACGCCACCGCCAGCCGCCAGCCCGATTGCGTTGGTCTATATCCGGATCCTCGACGGCGAAACGCTGAAAGTTAACGGCGAGCCAAAGGCGCTGCGCCCGGGAGCCAACGGCTATGCATCGCTCAAGCTGCCGGCCGGTGAGGCGAAGATTGAGCTGCAGGGCAACGGAAGAACGCGTGGCCAGACGCTGGATATCAGCAAGCCGGGCACCTGGCTGGTGAATCCGTAGAATTACGCTCAGTTACAGATGCGAACCTCTTTCCTGAATCGCATAAGCAATATGGAATAAAGATTATGCTCAACCGAATTACCGTTCAGCTCCCGGTGGAGGGGCTTCTGTTCTGGAAACTGACGGGCCGCGAGGCGATGTCCGAATCGTTCGCGCTGGCGCTGACCGTGCTCGGCACGGACGCACGCATCGACCGCAGTAAGCTGCTGGGCCAGCCGGTCACGGTGACCATCCCGACGCAGAACCTGCTGACGTCCCGCTATATTAACGGCAAGATTACCCGCGTGGCGGTGAGCGCCGTTGAGCTGACGGGCACCCGCTATGCGGTGTACCAGCTGACGGTGGAACCGGACCTGTGGCCGATGAAGCGCGACCGTAACCTGCGTATTTTCCAGGGGCAGACGGTGCCGCAGATTGTGAAAACCCTGCTGGGCGAGCATCAGGTCAACGTTGAGGATAAGCTCACCGGCAGCTACCGGGTCTGGGACTACTGCGTGCAGTATCAGGAGTCGAGCCTGGACTTTATCAGCCGCCTGATGGAGCTGGAGGGGATTGCCTATCACTTCAGACACGATGCGGACAAGCACACCCTTGTGCTCACCGATGCCGCCACGCAGCATCAGCCGTTCAGCGGCTATGAGGTCATTCCTTACCACCAGACGCCGTCGGGCGGCAGTACGGACGAAGAGGGCATCAGCCAGTGGGCGCTGGAGGACAGCGTGACGCCGGGGATTTACAGCCTCGACGACTATGACTTCCGCAAGCCGAACGCGTGGCTGTTTCAGGCCCAGCAGAACCCGGCGTCGCCGAAGCCGGGCAGCATCGACGTGTATGACTGGCCGGGGCGCTTTGTGGACAAAGGGCACGGGGAGTTCTATGCCCGTATCCGTCAGGAGCGCTGGCAGGTGGAGCATCAGCAGATTCAGGCCACCGCCACGGCGGCGGGGATAGCGCCAGGGCACACCTTCACGTTAACCAACGCCCCGTTCTTCAGCGACAACGGCGAGTATCTGGTGACGGCTGCGGGCTACCACTTCGAGGAGAACCGCTACGCCAGCGGCGAGGGGGAGACCATTCACCGTACCGATTTCACTGTCATTCCGTCGGCGGTGGTTTACCGCCCGGCGCAGAGCACGGCGTGGCCGCGCACCTACGGCCCGCAGACGGCGAAAGTGGTGGGGCCGAAGGGCGAGAGTATCTGGACGGACAAATACGGGCGCGTGAAGGTGAAGTTCCACTGGGACCGGCTGGCGAAGGGCGATGACACCAGCTCCTGCTGGGTGCGCGTGTCGAGCGCGTGGGCAGGCCAGGGCTACGGCGGGGTGCAGATCCCGCGCGTCGGCGACGAGGTGGTGGTGGACTTTATCAACGGCGACCCGGACCGTCCGATTATTACCGGCCGCGTGTATAACGACGCGAGCATGCCACCGTGGGCGCTGCCGGCTGCGGCGACGCAGATGGGCTTTATGAGCCGCACGAAAGGGGGCTCCGTGGACAACGCCAACGCCCTGCGCTTTGAGGATAAAGCAGGTGCAGAGCAGGTGTGGATCCAGGCCGAGCGCAACATGGACACCAGCGTTAAAAATGATGAAACCCACAGCGTTGGCGGGGCGCGCAGCCATTACGTGAAGAAAAATGAGCTGCATCGCGTGGAAGCAAACCAGACTCAAGCGGTGAAAGGTGGAACCGAGATCCTGACGGGGAAAGGCAAGCTGGATGCGGCGGTAGAGCAGTATGTTATTGCATCCGGGACGAAGCTGCGGCTGGTCTCAGGTGAAAGCGCCATAGAGCTTAACGCTAACGGCAAGATTAACCTGATTGGCAAAGAGTTTAACTTCTTCGTTGAGGGAGATGGGTATATCACCACGGGCGGTAAGCTGCATCTGAATACCTCGGGAACCAAGCCGGGCACAACGGCACCGGGATCGGGGCATAAAGGGGATATTGATGCGGCGGTGCAGGCGAAGTTTTCGCCGGAACAAAACAAGAAAGGGGCAGGAGCGTCTCCTGTGCCATCACAGTCTGCAACGAAACCAGCACCTCAAGCCACAGTAAGTAATGCCAATTCAGCAACACCGACTCAAAGTGAGGACAAGTTTTCAAAGATCTCACCTATTATCTTCCAAAATGAAGGCGGATACGTTAATGACCCTAACGACGCTGGGGGTGCTACCAATAAAGGAATTGCGTGGAAAACATGGCAGAAATATGCCAAGGAAGATCTTGGTGTTGAACCCACATTGGATAACCTAAAAAATTTAACCAATGAACAAGCTGAGACAATTTACCGTAAACGTTACTGGGAGCCGTCTGGGTTTAACAATCTTAATGATCCTAAACTCGCACTAATGTCTTATGATTGGACCATAACCTCCGGCGGAGCCGGTAAACAAATCCAAAAATTGCTGAACAATGAGTTTGGCCAGCAGTTGATTGCAGATGGGAAAATAGGGCCTAAAACTATAGACGCAATGAACAGCGTAAGCGACTCAGCTAAGCTTACCTCCAGAATAGCGGACATTCGTAAAGAATATTATGAAAATCTTGTGGTAAATAACTCAAAAAATGCTAAGTTTTTGACAGGTTGGTTAAATCGAGTTGATCGGTGTGCACAGGTGGCTTTGTAATGAATATAAAATTAGTAATGCTATTGATGGTTGCAGGTTTTAATAGTGGTCATGTAATAGCTAAAGATTTGTTTTCTGGTCAGTGGAGCGGAGAACAAAAAAATGAGTCAACACTGACTTTACGATTAACTCAAGTTGGTCAAAATGTGAATGGTAGTTATTGTTATGTTACGCAAAACGGTAACCGCATTGACTGTCCCCCAGATGATGAGAATAATCTAAAGGGTGTTATTGCTGAAAATCGAGCAAATGTGGAATTTAACTCTTCATTTGGTGGTGAAAAGGGACATGCGAAACTGGAAGTTGTTGGTGATAAAATGATCTGGGCTCTAATTACACCGCCACAGAAAGGTGAATATTATGCTCCGCAGAATTATAAACTAACAAAAGTGTTAAAGTCGCCGGTGTCCGAAAAAAGAATTTTTGAAACCGATAAATTCAATATTACTCTAGTAAATAAATGTGGTTCGTTTGAAAGCGACTGCAATGATATGTTTTATCTTGGAATTAGAAAAAGTGACAATAGTACAATTTCTTTAAATGGGAAGACTTTAAACGATGCGACAGGAAAAGTAATTGGCTCCTTATTTAAAAATGGCGAAATTACCTATGCAGTTACCTATAACCCATTGAAATTGGTAGTCAGTAAGGGTGGTGATATTTTAGTTGATCAGTCAGGTCAATGGATTAATAAGTAGAATTTATTACTAAAGGGTCAGTGTTCTCTGGCCTTTATTTTTGCCTTCACTTTTCTTGATATTAATCATCCCGAGTTCACTTATGAAATACACCCTCCAGGAAGGTTCATTTTCCCTTTTTCCTGCTGCCTGGCAGGATAACAGCATGAACATCATTCGCGATGACGAAAGCGGGCTGTCCGTGGTGGTCAGCCGCGGCGTGATTCCCGATGGCAGCGACTACGAACAAGAGTTTCACCGCCAGTGGGATGTGCTGCGTCCTCAGATGGGTGAGATCGCCCAGAGCGAATTCCGGAGCGTAAAAGCCGGGCCTGATGGAAAAATTAGCGGACTGGAAGTTGAGACCACGTTTGACCGTAACGGGCAGCGCCTGTGGCAAAAACAGCTGGCCGTGCAGACGCCGGGCAAACCGGTATTGATGATTTTTACCCTCTCGGCACTCAGAGCCTTTACCGAAGAGGACGAGGTGCGCTGGAGCGCGCTTAAGCAGAGTCTGACGCTAAACGACAACCGGAATGTGTAAGGCATGAGCGATAACAACGCGGCCCGTAAGGGCGACGAGATTATTCACTCCAGCATTTTTGCTGACATCACCAGCATTGTGGCGGAAGGTGCCGCCTATGCGGTGATCGGTGCGGCGGTAGGCGCAGCAGCAACCGTAGCGGCGCCATTGCTGGGGGCGGGGGCAGCAGCTGCAGGCGTGGCAGCAATTGGATCCAGTTGTCTGTTAAGCGGCATCATTGGCGGCGTGCTGGCGAACGTGGCGGGTATCACAGACGATATCAGTAACGCCGCGGAAGGGTTAGGTAATGCGCTTTTCCCGCCGTCGCCTGCGGGCAAAATCACCACCGGTTCGAATAACGTTCTGACCAACGCAATCCCTGCCGCGCGCGCGGCAGGCACGCTCACGCCCGCCGATACCCCGCCCCCTGAGCCGCAGTCGCCGGGCAGCTTTGCCGATTACGCGGGCATGCTGCTTTCCGCCGCCGGACAGTTTGGCAGCGAAATGTGGCAGCCGAGCGTCGCCTCAGCCGCCGCGGGAATCTCGCCGCTGGAAGAAGACAAGGTGGCGTGTGAAAAACACTCCGGGCCGCAGTATCTGGCGGAAGGCTCCAAAAGCGTCTTCATCAACGGCCAGCCCGCGGTGCGCGCGAAAGATCGCACCACCTGCGAAGGCACCGTTTCCGACGATGTCTCTCCTAACGTGATCATCGGCGGGGACACGCTCACGGTCCGCGATATCAAAAGCGGTAAAACGCCGGGTCTGGCGCTGGGGATGATTGCGCTCTCCCTGCTGCGCGGGCGTCCGGGCAAGATCCTGAAAAACATGCCCTGCGCGCTGGCGGCGGCAGGCGGTGGGATGCTGGCGGATATGGCGGTGAATGCCGTGTTTGGCTCCTCGCACCCGGTTCACGCCGCCACCGGCGTGAAGGTCCTGAATGACGACGACGAGCTTGATTTCTCGCTGCCGGGGCGCTTCCCGCTGCGCTGGCAGCGCAGCTATAACAGCCTGACCACCCGCGAAGGGCTGTTCGGTCTGGGCTGGGCTACAACTTTTGACAGCTATCTGACGTTGGAAGATAACAATGCGACCTGGTTCGATGAAACCGGGCGCGAGCTGAGCTTCGAGCTGCCACTGGTCAACCGCGCGTTTTACAGCATCAGCGAAGGCATCATTATCCGCCGCAATGAGAGCGGCGACGTGGCGATTGCCGACGATGACGGCGCGGTGTGGCGTCTGTACAAACCGACCCGCGCGAATCCTTCTATCCTGCGTCTGGCCTCCCTCAGCGATGAATACGGCAACGCGCTGCTGACGGCGTGGGACGAGCACGGCAGGCTGGTTGGTCTTCACGACGAGCCGCGGGCGATAGACGTCACCCTGCGCTATGAGGATGAACGTTTCCCGCAGCGGGTTACCGCAGCCAGCCATTTCGACGGCAACCAAACCTGGCCGCTGATGCAGTGGGGCTACGATGCGCGCGGCCAGCTGGCGAGCGCGACGGACGCCTCCGGCGTGGTGACGCGTGAATACCGTTACAACGACCACGGCCTGATGGTCTGGCACCGCTTGCCGGGGGGGCTGGAGAGCGAATACCGCTGGAAACAATTCGATCACTGGCGCGTGGTGGAAAACCGCACCAGCACCGGCGATGGCTGCCGCTTTAGCTACGATTTAGACGCGGGGTTGACGACCGTCGAGCACTACGACGGCCAGACGCGACGCCACTACTGGAACGCGCAGAATCTGATTGTGTGTTACGTCGACGAGCGCGGTGAAAACTGGCGCTACGAGTGGGACGATAACGAGCTTCTGACGCGTCGCATCGATCCGCTCGGCAACGCCGTCACCTTCGTCTACGACGAGATGGGCAACCGGGTGCAGGAAATCGATGCCGACGGCAATACCCGCACCACCACCTGGCTTGAGCACCGCGCACTCCCCTCGTCAATCATTGAAGCAGACGGCAGCGCGACCCGGTTCTGGTACGACGAACACCACGGGCTGAAGCGCGTGGTGGATCCGCTGGGGCAGACCACGAAGCTGCGCCGGGACGAGTTTGGCCAGGTTGTGGAAGAGGTCGATGCCGCCGGCAACAGCCGCTATCAGGAGTACAACGATGCCGGGCAGATTGTCCGTTCGACGGACTGTTCCGGGCGTATTACCCGCTATCGCTATCACCCGCTGGGCTGGCTGGTGGCAGAGATTAGCGCCGACGGTGAAGAGACGCGCTACCGCTACGACGCCGCAGGGCGCCCGGTGCAGCTCGATCGCCCGGAAGGCTGGACTGAGTCGCTTAAATGGAACGAACGTGGCCTGCCGGTGAGGCACGCGGGCGCCGACGGGAAAGAAAGTGAGTTCAGATACGATGAGGCGGGGCGCTTAACCGCCACCCGTAATACGCAGGGCGAAGAGGTCCGTCGCCGCTGGGACAGCCGCGGGCGTCTGACTGCCCTGGAAAACGAGAACGGCGAAGCGTATCAGTTCCGCTGGGGGCCGGACTCGCTGCTGCTGGAAGAGGTGGGGCTCGATGGCGTGGCCTCGCAGTATCGCTATGATGCCTGCGGGCGCACGATAGCGCGCACCTTTGCCGCCGGTCATCCGGAGGCCATTACCCACGCCTTCGCCTGGAGCGCGAGCGGTCAGCTGGTCGCCCGCACCACGCCGGAAGGCCAGACCCGCTACCACTATACCCCGTCCGGGCTTTTAAGCCGGATTGGGCTGCATCCTGCGCTTGCAGCCGACGCGTGGACCACCGAGGCAGAGCAGGAGCTCGCCTTTGAGTATGACGCGCTTGGTCGCGTGACGCGCGAAGCGGGCGAGCATGGTGAGCTGGCGTGGGAATATGACGCGCTGGGCAACCGCACCTCCGTCACGCTGCCCGATGGCCGCGAGCTGAAGCAGTTCTACTACGGCAGCGGGCATCTGCTGAGCATCGCCCTCGATAAGCTGTCGGTTTCCGATTTTACCCGCGACGAGCTTCACCGTGAAACCAGCCGCACGCAGGGGCTGCTGACCACCCGCAGCGAATACGATCGTCTTGGCCGACTGCATCGCCGGGACGTCTTTACCGGCAATGCCCAGCGCCCGTCGCCGCGCCGCTGGTCCCGCCGCTGGGATTACGACTATCGCAATAACCTGGTGAGGGAAGAGCGGGACGATAACCCGTTCAGCTGGTACCGCTGGCAGTACGACAGCGCCGGGCGTCTGCTCGTTCAGGACGGCACGCTGCCCGGCCAGGAGCAGTGGCGCTGGGATGCGGCGGGTAACCCCCTCGAAGGCTCTGCTGAGAAGGTCACGCATAACCGCCTGACGCAACTGAACGGCATTCGCTGGCGCTATGACGTCCACGGACGCACCGTGGAGAAAGATAACGGCCAGACCCGCTGGCACTATCGCTACGACGGCGAGCACCGTCTGACGGAGGTGATCAGCCAGCCGCGGGACCGCAACAGGCCGCAGACGCAGGTCAGCTTCCGCTACGATCCGCTCGGGCGACGCACCAGCAAAACGCGACGCCAGATGCTGGGTGGACAGCCAACCGGCAAGCCGGTCACCACCCGGTTTGTCTGGGAAGGGTTCCGCCTGCTGCAGGAAGTTCACGGGGATGTGCCGCTGACCTACGTCTACAGCGATCAGGACAGCTACGATCCGCTGGCGCGTATCGACGGGGTTGATGCCCCGGAAATCTTCTGGTTCCACTGTCAGCCGAACGGCACGCCGGAACGGATGACGGATAGCGAAGGACAGGTGCGCTGGGAAGGGGTGAACAGCGCATGGGGCAAGCTGCTGCGGGAAAGCGAAACGCAGGTATTAGGATATTCTCAGAACCTGCGCATGCAGGGTCAATACCTGGACCGCGAGACAGGGCTGCACTACAATCTGTTCCGGTATTATGACCCGGATTGCGGAAGGTTTACGCAGCAGGACCCGATAGGGTTAAATGGCGGGTTAAATCTTTACAGCTATGCTCCTAATCCATTAGGTTGGATAGATCCGCTGGGTCTATGTAAGAGAGGGGATCCCAATGCAACTGAGTCTATATTTAGGGTTCAAGGGGGAACGCCACCAAATGCAAGTCGGATCAGAATCAAATTAGATTCTGCTAATAACCCAAAAATCCAGCGTGGAACATTAAATATCAGTATTGGAGATAGCTCACATGCTCAGCATTTCCTTGATATTAGAGGTGGAAATGCTGAAGTTGTCTCCTTTAAAGTTCCTAAGTGGATGGCGGATTTCATAGAAGAAAGTGCAATACCTCAGGCAGGTTATCGTACTAATCCGTTAAATCAAGGGGGATTAGCTCCTAAACGCGTGGATCCGACTACGCCAGGTAGGTCGTATGAATTACCATCAATTTGGGCAGAATGGCTTGAAGAAGTAGCGATTCCAGGCTCCGGGAATGTGAAATAGGTTACTATATGAATATCAATAAAGATGACGAACTCCTTGTGATAGTTAAGTATGAAGGAAGATTTTATTGGTTCGTTGCGTTCAAGGAAATGTGGGTCTTAGACAGAGTTAAATGGGTAGAGGATTTTGTGAA
Source organism: Enterobacter cloacae complex sp. P6RS (assembly GCF_014982245.1). Classification (NCBI taxonomy): domain Bacteria; kingdom Pseudomonadati; phylum Pseudomonadota; class Gammaproteobacteria; order Enterobacterales; family Enterobacteriaceae; genus Enterobacter; species Enterobacter cloacae complex sp. P6RS. Next base: position 163,116 of record NZ_JADCLB010000020.1, on the reverse strand, counting down.
AAGTGGGGTGGAAATAAACCTACAGAATATCCATAAGGAAAGATATGACTTACCAGTAGTAAATGAAGAAAACGCGCAGATATTCATTAATTATTTAATTAAAGATGGTTATTCATACGATAAGGATGCCATAGCTGATGAGTTTTATAATAGGCTTTCGCAAAATACAACCTGGTGGGATATATATGATCTTATGCCGGATTTGTTTATAGACTTTGATAATAAAAGATTATATTCGGAATATGTTGAGAGTATGCATTGTCAAGATTATGTTCCTGATGGTTGGCAAGGTGAACTTGTTGATTTTTGTAGTAATGGATCGTTACCTCAAGATGAAATGTTCTGGATACAAAATGAAACTGATCATAGAGCCATTGTGATCGCTAAAGGATAAAATATATTTTCAGCATACCATTTTTAGACAATGTAATGGTCGATTCAACACGCCAATTAGTGTTTGTGTTAAGCGATACAAAGCCGTTATCAACCGTTTTGACCATCTTCAACGCTCAGGGTGAAAACTATTTTGGTCTGCACCTCCTGAAGGTGCTATTTTCTATTACTTAACATTAAACCACTCAAAGAAAGTGGTTTTTGTATGTAGTTATACAGTAATACAAAATGGCTGGCATGATTGGTTTTATTCCTGGGATATGAAGCGTAACGCGTTGTCTAGGTCAGGACCTTCGTACTAAATTCACATTTAACATTAAAATTACAGCGACAATAGTGCATGAAACTGGCATACGCAGAGGGGGCATTCCTGCTAAAGGTGAGAGACTTGCCTGACCAGCAGAGCGTTTATACCAGCATCCCTTTCAGTCGTTAAAACTTGCGACTGCCGACATCATTCTCTTTACCATGTAAAAAAAATCCACGCCTAAGCGTGGATTTTTTTCATTCAAAACAAATCAAACGTTAAACAGGAAGTTCATCACGTCGCCATCTTTAACGATATAATCTTTTCCTTCCGCACGCATCTTGCCTGCTTCTTTCGCGCCTTGCTCACCCTTGTAGGTAATGAAGTCTTCAAACGCGATAGTCTGCGCACGAATAAAGCCCTTCTCGAAGTCGGTGTGGATCTTACCAGCCGCCTGAGGCGCAGTCGCACCGACAGGGATGGTCCACGCACGCACTTCTTTAACGCCAGCGGTGAAGTAGGTCTGCAGGTTCAGCAGCTCATAGCCCGCGCGGATCACGCGGTTCAGGCCCGGCTCTTCCAGACCCAGCTCGGCCATGAACTCTTCACGGTCGGCGTCGTCCAGCTCGGCGATATCGGACTCAACGGCTGCGCAAACCGCCACAACCACAGAACCTTCTGCCGCGGCGATTTCACGGACTTTGTCCAGGTACGGATTGTTCTCGAAACCGTCTTCGTTAACGTTGGCGATGTACATGGTTGGCTTCAGGGTCAGGAAGCTCAGGTATTTGATCGCCGCTTTGTCTTCGTCAGTCAGGTTTTTCAGCGCGCGCAGCATGCCGGCATTTTCCAGCTGTGGCAGGCATTTTTCCAGCGCAGCCAGTTCCGCTTTCGCATCCTTATCGCCGCCTTTCGCTTTCTTCTGCACGCGGTGAATGGCGCGTTCGCAGGTGTCGAGGTCAGAGAGCGCCAGCTCGGTGTTGATAACGTCGATATCGTCAGCCGGATCCACTTTGTTGTTTACGTGGATGATGTTGTCGTTCTCGAAGCAGCGCACAACGTGGCCGATCGCTTCAGTTTCACGGATGTTGGTCAGGAACTGGTTGCCCAGGCCTTCACCTTTGGATGCGCCTTTTACCAGGCCCGCGATGTCCACGAACTCCATGGTGGTGGGCAGAATGCGCTGCGGCTTCACGATTTCCGCGAGCTGGTCCAGACGCGGGTCAGGCATTGGCACAACGCCGGTGTTAGGTTCGATAGTACAGAACGGGAAGTTCGCCGCTTCGATACCCGCTTTGGTAAGCGCGTTAAACAGGGTGGATTTGCCCACGTTTGGCAGACCGACGATACCGCATTTGAATCCCATTTCTAAATCACCTTAATATCTTGATAATCAATCCGTTAACGATAACCGATTGATGAAAAGTAAATAACTACGCCTATTATACACGTAACCCGCATGACGCGCGGTAAAAAAGCCGTATCGGGCGGATTATTGCGCTTTGAAAGCGTGTAAGCGATTTGTCGCTTTGGTTAAGCCGTCTTGCAGCCAGACTTCAGTGCAGCGCGCCGCTTCGTCTACCGCCTCGTCAATCAGTTTTTGTTCTGAAACCGGGGGCTTACCGAGCACGAAACCGACAACTTTGTTTTTATCGCCCGGATGGCCGATTCCCACGCGCAAACGGTGGAAATTCGGGTTATTGCCCAACTTGCTGATGATGTCTTTAAGACCGTTGTGACCGCCGTGTCCGCCGCCCAGCTTGAATTTTGCTACGCCAGGCGGGAGATCCAGCTCATCGTGAGCCACCAGAATTTCATCCGGGTTGATGCGATAAAACGTAGCCATCGCCGCCACCGCTTTACCGCTCAGGTTCATAAAGGTGGTGGGCACCAGCAGGCGAACATCCGCGCCAGCAAGGTTGATACGTGAGGTATAGCCGAAGAATTTAGGTTCTTCACGCAGGGGAGCACGTAACCGTTCGGCCAGCAGATCGACGTACCAGGCTCCGGCGTTGTGGCGGGTGGCCGCATACTCCGCGCCCGGGTTGGCGAGGCCGACAATCAGTTTAATCGTCACGATTCAATTCCTAATGGGTTCCAGATCTGGCGCGTAGTTTACTGTCTGGCGCGCCGCTTGACAAAATTCTGCGGTTATCCCGGCGAAATTCGAATAATTACTCATCTGAACAATTAGAATTTCAAGCTGTTCAACGCCTTATTTGTAAACTTTTGTTTGTGCGTTATCCGTAATTGTGATCATTCACGCAACTCATAAAAGGGGCGTTGTCTATACTTTACACACAAGGATTAGGGGCTTTTCCCCTGACAACCCAAAGTTCCGGAGGTGACATATGAAACGCAAAAACGCTTCGATGCTCGGTAACGTGCTAATGGGGTTGGGACTGTTCGTGATGGTAGTCGGCGTAGGTTATTCCATTTTAAACCAACTGCCGCAGCTTGATCTCCCACAATACTTCGCGCATGGCGCGGTATTGAGCATCTTCCTCGGTGCAGTATTGTGGCTCGCCGGGGCGCGCGTAAGCGGACATGAGGAAGTCTGCGATAAATACTGGTGGGTGCGCCACTACGACAAACGCTGTCGTCGCGACCAGCATAAGCACAGCTAGTGCATGATGAAGAACATCGAAACGACTCCATCCGGAGTCGTTTTTTTTTGCATAGCATATTGACCCTCACGTAACGTAAGGCTCCAGAGTGGTGGCACTGGCAAAGTAAAAGGAGCAGTTATGTTGATTCAGGTGGGTGAGCTGGCGAAACGAGCCGGTATCACCGTGCGGACATTGCATCACTACGAGCAAACAGGGCTGTTGCTGCCTTCTGCCAGAAGCGCGGCAGGTTACCGGCTTTACAACCTGGCGGATGTCCAGCGTCTGCACATGATCCAGGCGCTGGCAAAAGCGGGGCTGGAACTTGCCGAAATCAGGGATTTTCTGGAAAAGGAGTCGCTGTCGTTGACCGAGCTACTCGATGCGCAAATCACGCTGCTGGATAAACAGCTGCGCAGCATACACACGCTGCGCGACCGGCTGGTGGAGTTGCGTACCGGGCTTACCGACGATGCGACGCCGGATCTGGAGTCCTGGCTACAGACTCTGGAGTTAATGAATATGTACGATCGCTGGTTTAGCAAAGAAGAGTTACAGCAGTTGCCGTTTGCGGTACAGAAGGATGCGCTGGCGGCTATCTGGTCAGGGCTGGTGGCAGAGGCTAACGCGCTGCTGGAACAGGATATACCCGTTACTGACACGCGGGCGATGGATCTGGCGACGCGCTGGATGGAACGTCTTGAACAGGACACGGCGGGCAAGCCGGAGTTTCTCACCCGGCTGAACGAGATGCACAGCGTAGAGCCACAGATGCAGGCGCAGACCGGCATTACCACGGAGATGACAGATTACATCACGCGCGCGTTTGCGGAATCTAAGCTCAGCATATGGGAGAAGTATCTCACTGCCGAAGAGATGGCCTTTACCCGGGCGCATTATTTTGACCGCATGATGGAGTGGCCGCCGCTGGTGGCGAAACTGCATCAGGCGCAGCGGGACAATATCGCTCCTGACTCGAAGGAGGCGCAAAAGCTGGCTGAAAACTGGCTGGCATTGTTCCAGTCCTACGCAGGCACCAACCCGGAGACCCAGCAAAAGTTTCGTACGGCTATGCAGCAGGAGCCGCATCTGATGAAAGGAACCTGGATGACGCCTGCCGTGCTTGCATGGCTCCAGCAGGCGATCGGGGTGATGATGCAGAGACGTTTCTCTGCATCAGATAATTCACAGATCCGCTAACGCGACTTCACGGTTAGGATAAAAGGCAAGGCGGCCAGGGATCGGCTGCACGCCCGCACGCGCCATCGTGCGCAGGGGCTGGAATTCCAGGTTGCTGACCCGCAACTCGCAGCCTTCCGGCAGACGTTTCACAAAGCGCTGGAAGGCATCCAGACCGCCGGCATCCAGTACCGGGACGGCATCCCACTTCAGCACCACAACCCGTTTCCCCGCGATGCGGGACTCCAGATCGCTGAACAATCCTTCCGCCGCGGCGAAGAATAGCGGGCCAATCACGCGCAGCACCAGCACATCCTCAGGCACCTCGACGTTTACCGACGAGAGGCGCGTCATCTGCGCGATGCGGCGCATAAACAGCAGGGAGGCCAGCACGATCCCGACGCTGATGGCGATAACCATGTCGAACAGCACGGTCAGCGACATGCAGATTAGCATCACGATGATGTCGTCTTTCGGCGCGCGACGCAGCAGGTTCACCACCTTGTGCGCCTCGCTCATGTTCCAGGCCACCATCAGCAGCAGGGCGGCCATGGCGGAAAGCGGCAGCCAGGAGAGCTGTGGGGCAAGGATCAGCAGCGCCAGAATCACCAGCACGGAGTGGATAACCGCTGAAACGGGGGAGGTCGCACCTGCGCGCACGTTTGCCGCAGAACGGGCGATGGCTGCCGTGGCGGTAATCCCGCCAAAGAATGGTGCGATGAGGTTGCCTAAGCCCTGACCGACCAGTTCGCTATTGGCTTTGTGCTTGGTGCCGGTCATGCCGTCGAGCACCACAGCGCACAGCAGGGATTCAATCGCTCCCAGCATCGCCATAGAGAACGCGGCGGGCAGCAGGGCGCGAAGGGAATCCCAGCTCAGGGTGAAGCTCGAACCAGGCATGTCCCACGGCAGCACCAGCTGCGGCAGCAGCTGCGGAATGCCGTTACCCTGCGAACCGTCCGCCAGAACATAGTGGAACTGCGAGCCGATCGTCGCGACATGACCGTCGAACATATTGACGATAGCCATCACCGCGCAGCCCAGCAGCAAGGCGGGCAGATGGCCCGGCAGGCGAATACCGAGGCGAGGCCAGACGATCAGCGTCCCCAGGGTAACTATTCCGATGGCGGCGTCGCCCAGGTTGGCCGTTGGCAGCGCCATAAACAGCGCGCCCACTTTTTGTAAATAGTGCTCCGGGACGTGGGGCATCTGCAGACCGAGAAAATCTTTGATCTGCATGGTTCCGATGGTGATCCCAATCCCCGAGGTGAACCCCAGCGTCACGGAAAGGGGAATATATTCAATCAGGCGACCAAAACGGGCCAGACCGAACAGAATCAAAAAGACGCCGGACATCAGGGTGGCAACCAGCAGGCCTGCCAGACCAAACTGTTGTGAAACCGGGTAGAGGATCACCACAAAGGCGGCGGTCGGGCCGGAGACGCTGAAGCGCGAGCCGCCCGTCAGGGCAATAACAATCCCGGCAACGGCCGAGGTATACAGACCGTACTGTGGCGCAACGCCGCTGCCAATCGCCAGCGCCATCGCCAGCGGGATGGCAATAATTCCGACGGTGATCCCGGCAATCAGGTCACGGATAAAGCGTGACGAGGTGTACTTCTCTTTCCAGCAGGCGTCGATGAGGGCGCGAAAGGGCAGAACATGTGAGGAGGCTACGTTTTTCACAATTATCTATCATCCGTGTGCGCATCATCTGTCATGTGAATGGCAGGTGAAGGAGGCATTAATCATACAAATAAAACCCGGAGACAAAAAAACCCGCCGCAGCGGGTTTTTTGGCCGTGTTCGATTAGTGTTCGAACATTGCAGAAATGGATTCTTCGTTGCTGATACGACGAATCGCTTCGGCCAGCATCCCGGACAGGGTCAGGGTACGCACGTTTGGCAGTGCCTTGATCTCGTCGCTCAGTGGGATGGTATCGCATACCACAACTTCGTCAATGACGGAGTTGCGCAGGTTGTTCACGGCATTACCGGAGAAGATCGGGTGGGTCGCGTAAGCGAACACGCGCTTGGCACCGCGCTCTTTCAGCGCTTCAGCGGCTTTACACAGCGTACCGCCGGTATCGATCATGTCGTCAACCAGCACGCAGTCGCGGCCAGCCACGTCACCGATGATGTGCATCACCTGAGAAACGTTAGCGCGCGGACGACGCTTGTCGATGATCGCCATGTCGGTATCGTTCAGCAGCTTAGCGATAGCACGGGCACGTACCACGCCGCCGATGTCCGGAGAAACCACGATTGGGTTGTCCAGGTTCAGCTGCAGCATGTCTTCCAGCAGGATTGGGCTGCCGAATACGTTATCAACCGGGACATCGAAGAAGCCCTGGATCTGCTCTGCGTGCAGGTCAACGGTCAGTACGCGGTCAACGCCGACGCTGGACAGGAAGTCAGCGACAACTTTAGCGGTGATTGGCACACGCGCGGAACGGACGCGACGGTCCTGGCGGGCATAACCAAAGTAAGGGATAACAGCAGTGATACGGCCTGCGGAAGCGCGACGCAGAGCGTCGACCATAACAACCAGTTCCATCAGGTTGTCGTTTGTTGGAGCACAGGTGGACTGGATGATGAAAATATCACCACCGCGTACATTTTCGTTGATTTGTACGCTGACTTCGCCGTCGCTAAAGCGACCTACGGCGGCGTCGCCGAGGGAAGTGTACAGGCGGTTGGCAATACGTTGTGCTAGTTCCGGGGTGGCGTTACCAGCAAAAAGCTTCATATCAGGCACGAGAAGAACCTCAGGCATGCGTCCAGTGGTGGATAGCGTTCGCCGCAAACTGCGGGGCCTAAGCGAAGGCTATCCAGGCGGTGTATTAAAGAGCGCGATGCAACGTCTGGAACAGGGTGACGTTGTCACCGAAACTCAGTCTGCGCCAGAATGGCCTGCTGTAGGGGGGAGGTGTTCATCCCGCGCGCTACAAAACCATGCAGCCAATCCGGCGCTTGCTCAAGCACCTGACGGGCGGCGGATTCGGTGTCAAATTCAGCAAAGACACAGGCCCCTGTACCGGTCAGGCGCGACGGCGCGTATTCTAACAGCCAGGAAAGCACCGCATCAACCTCGCGAAAACGTTTTCTTGCGATATCCTCGCAATCGTTGCTGAATTCACAATTTAATAACGTTTCTATTGACCGTACCGGGGTATTTCTTTTCAGGTCAGGATCTTTAAAGATGACCGGGGTCGGAATGCTCACGCCGGGGTGGGCAACCAGATACCATTTCTCCGGCGGGTTGACCGGGGAGAGGATCTCGCCCACGCCCTCGGCAAAGGCCGCGTGGCCGCGAACAAACACAGGGACATCTGCGCCCAGCGTTAAGCCCAAACCAGCCAGTTCATCCGTCGACAGCCCGCAGCCCCAGAGGTGGTTCAGCGCAACCAGCACGGTGGCGGCGTTGGATGAGCCCCCGCCGAGACCGCCACCCATCGGCAGACGCTTCTCAATGCGGATATCCGCACCGCTTCCCGCCGGCAGACGGCCCGATTCCGCGGCGGCTTTCATCAGCAGGCGCGCGGCGCGGACGATCAGGTTGTCCTCATGCGCCACGCCGTCGACCGGCGTCAGCAGGCAAATCTGCCCATCCTGACGCGGCTCGATGGCAATCGTGTCGCCATAGTCAATAAACTGAAACAGCGTCTGCAGAGTGTGATAGCCGTCAGCACGCTGGCCGGTGATGTATAAAAACAGGTTCAGTTTTGCCGGAGAAGGCCAGTGGGTCATCATTTAACGATCCAGTTGTCCATTTTCAGCTTGATGCGCTGGCTGCCCTGGGTCAGCTCCATGTTTGATGGCAGCGACGGTTTACTTTTGCTGTCATAGGCGCTGTACACCACTTTCCAGGTTTTGCCGTTCTGGGTGTAGTTGACCTGGCTCAGACGGTATTGATCGTCAAGCGTATAGTCGGTCGCTTCGCCCGGCAGGCCGAGGATCCACTGGCGCAGGCTGTTCAGCGGAATTGGCATCCCGGTCAGCTTGCCAATCATCTCTTCAGCATCGGTCGCCGTATAGTGCTGGCCTTTGTTATCGGTGATCTGCGCTTCGCCCGGTTTGGCGATAAGCTCCAGCTCGGTGCTGCCAAGCGGGTTCAGCAGCAGCAGGCGATAGTTGTCCTGCCCCGTTTGCTGCCAGAAGAAGCGGGCATAAACCTTTTGTTCGTCAGAGAGATACGCGAAGGCGCCGCGCGTCTGGTACTGCTTCAAATTAAGGACGTCCTGCTGGTGCTGACGCCACTGCGGTGAATCAGGGCTTTTGCCCGGGCCTTTTGGTTGGGTGACAGTACAGGCGGTCAGAACCAGTGCTGCCAGCGGCAGCAGGCGAATCAGTCGGGTCATAATGAGGACAAATCCTTGAGATACGTTGCAGTTATAACTGTTAATGCTAGCGCCCCGCAGTGCTACCGTCTACGTTCAAATTATCTCAAAGCGTTGAGTAACCTATTACTCCGAAAGGAGGCGGTCTCTTTTATTGATCTCGCGCATCCTGTATGATGCGTCCTGCTAACCTTATTAACGCTGGTACTACTCCCGCTCAACATGACCCTATTAGCACTCGGCATCAACCACAAAACGGCCCCGGTTTCGCTGCGAGAACGCGTTACGTTTTCGCCGGATACGCTTGACCTGGCGCTGGACAGCCTGCTTGCACAGCCGATGGTGCAGGGTGGCGTGGTGCTTTCGACGTGCAACCGTACCGAGCTGTATTTGAGCGTGGAAGAGCAGGATAACCTGCACGACGCGCTGATCCGCTGGCTATGTGACTACCACAATCTCAACGAAGACGAGTTGCGTAACAGCCTGTACTGGCATCAGGATAATGATGCGGTCAGCCATCTGATGCGCGTCGCCAGCGGTCTGGATTCGCTGGTGCTGGGCGAGCCGCAGATCCTCGGCCAGGTAAAAAAAGCCTTCGCAGATTCCCAGAAAGGGCATCTCAAGGCCAGCGAGCTGGAGCGTATGTTCCAGAAGTCCTTCTCCGTGGCGAAGCGTGTGCGAACCGAAACCGACATTGGTGCCAGTGCGGTTTCTGTTGCTTTCGCGGCATGTACCCTTGCACGGCAAATCTTTGAATCCCTGTCGACCGTCACCGTGATGCTGGTAGGCGCGGGCGAAACCATCGAGCTTGTGGCGCGCCATCTGCGCGAGCATAAAGTGAAAAAGATGATTATCGCGAACCGCACCCGCGAACGCGCGCAGGTGCTGGCGGACGAAGTGGGTGCCGAGGTGGTTGCGCTGAGCGATATTGATGAACGTCTGAAAGAGGCGGACATTATTATCAGCTCTACCGCCAGCCCGCTGCCGATCATCGGTAAAGGGATGGTGGAGCGTGCGCTGAAATCCCGCCGTAATCAGCCAATGCTGCTGGTGGATATCGCCGTTCCGCGCGATGTTGAGCCAGAGGTTGGCAAGCTGGCTAACGCCTATCTTTACAGCGTGGATGACCTGCAAAGCATTATTTCGCACAACCTCGCCCAGCGTAAAGCGGCGGCGGTGCAGGCGGAAACCATTGTTGAGCAGGAAACCAGCGAATTTATGGCCTGGCTGCGCGCGCAAAGCGTCAGCGAGACCATCCGCGAGTATCGCGGACAGGCGGAGCAGGTGCGTGATGACCTGACTGCCAAAGCGTTAGCGGCCCTGGAACAGGGCGGCGACGCGCAGGCGATTATGCAGGATCTGGCGTGGAAGCTGACCAACCGCCTGATCCATGCGCCAACCAAATCTCTTCAACAGGCTGCCCGTGACGGGGATGATGAACGCCTGACTATTCTGCGCAACAGCCTCGGGCTGGAATAGCGCCCTATACCCATTTTCTAAGACAAGGTGCACTTACGCCTATGAAGCCTTCTATCGTCGCTAAACTGGAAGCTCTGCACGAGCGCCATGAAGAAGTACAGGCGCTGCTCGGCGATGCCGGGACTATCGCAGACCAGGAACGTTTTCGCGCGCTTTCGCGTGAATATGCGCAGTTGAGTGATGTATCAAAATGCTTTACCGACTGGCGACAGGTTCAGGAAGATATTGAAACCGCGCAGATGATGCTCGACGATCCTGAGATGCGCGAGATGGCGCAGGAAGAGCTGCAGGATGCAAAAGCGCGTTCCGAAGAGATGGAGCAGCAGCTTCAGGTGCTGCTCCTGCCGAAAGATCCGGACGATGAACGTAACGCGTTTGTCGAAGTGCGCGCCGGTACCGGCGGTGACGAAGCGGCGCTCTTTGCCGGGGATCTGTTCCGCATGTACAGCCGCTACGCCGAATCGCGCCGCTGGCGCGTGGAGATCATGAGCGCCAACGAAGGCGAACATGGCGGCTACAAAGAGGTTATCGCCAAGATCAGCGGCGACGGCGTGTACGGACGTCTGAAGTTTGAATCCGGCGGTCACCGCGTGCAGCGCGTTCCGGCCACCGAATCTCAGGGCCGCATTCATACCTCCGCCTGTACGGTGGCGGTGATGCCGGAGCTGCCAGAAGCGGAACTGCCGGACATCAACCCGGCGGACCTGCGCATCGACACCTTCCGCTCCTCCGGGGCGGGCGGTCAGCACGTTAACACCACCGACTCCGCCATCCGCATTACCCACCTGCCGACCGGCATCGTGGTGGAGTGTCAGGACGAACGTTCGCAGCACAAAAACAAAGCCAAAGCGTTGTCCGTGCTGGGCGCGCGCATCCACGCGGCGGAAATGGCGAAGCGTCAGCAGGCGGAAGCCTCTACGCGTCGTAACCTGCTGGGCAGCGGCGATCGCAGCGACCGTAACCGCACCTACAACTTCCCTCAGGGGCGCGTGACCGACCACCGCATCAACCTGACCCTGTACCGTCTGGACGAGGTGATGGAAGGGAAGCTGGATATGCTGATTGAGCCTATCGTGCAGGAATACCAGGCCGACCAGCTGGCGGCGCTGTCCGAGCAGGAATAATGGATTTTCAGCGCTGGTTACGCGAGGCGGCCGCTGAGCTTTGCAAAAGCGAAAGCCCGAAGCGCGACGCCGAAATTTTGCTTGAGCATGTGACGGGTAAAGCCCGCACGTACCTGCTGGCATTCGGCGAAACTGAGCTAACTGCAGAGCAGGAAGCACGGCTCGCCGCGCTGCTTGCCCGCCGTAAAAACGGCGAGCCGGTGGCCCACCTTGTCGGTGAGCGCGAGTTCTGGTCGCTTCCGCTTTACGTCTCGGCGGCGACGCTGATCCCGCGTCCGGATACCGAGTGTCTGGTGGAGCAGGCGCTGGCACGTTTACCCGCAGCGGCCTGCAGCATTCTCGATCTCGGTACTGGCACCGGTGCTATCGCGCTGGCGCTGGCCAGCGAGCGGCCTGACTGCGATGTGACGGCAGTGGATGTGATGCCCGACGCGGTGGCGCTGGCGCTGCGTAACGTGGAACATCTCGGGCTCAGCAACGTAACGGTGCTGCAAAGCAGCTGGTTTGCCGCGCTGGAGAACCGCTCATTTGCGATGATTGTCAGCAATCCTCCTTACATTGACGAACATGATCCGCACCTTGCGCAGGGAGATGTTCGCTTCGAACCGCTGACGGCGCTCGTGGCCGCCAACGCGGGATTAGCCGATCTTGATCACATTGTGACAACGTCACGAGAGCATTTGCTTCCCGGCGGCTGGCTGCTCGTGGAGCATGGCTGGACGCAGGGAGAATCCGTGCGGGCACTGTTTACCCAGGCAGGCTACGCCGCTGTCGAAACCTGCCGCGACTACGGCGGCAACGAACGCCTGACGCTGGGGCAGTGGTCTTGAGTGCCGGGTATCTGCCATTTACTGATAAAGGCGTAAGGCTGACTGAAAGGCAGTTTGGCGTTATCATCTATATCGTTTTGAGTTTTATCGCGCCTGAGCGTCATTGTTCGCTCAGTCGTTACTGGGGTAAGTCATGAGGTCCTTAGCCGATTTCGAATTTAATAAAGTGCCGCTTTGCGATGGCATGATCCTGATTTCGGAGATGATACGCGACGATTTTACGTCGCAGTACGTCTACGATGAGCTGGAGAATCTGGTCAGCCTGGCGCGTGAAGAGATCAATCAGGCGCGCCCGCAGGACTGGCAATTAGAGAAGCTTCTGGAGCTTTTCTACGGCGAATGGGGTTTCTGCGACACGCGTGGCGTGTATCGCCTGTCTGACGCATTATGGCTGGACCAGGTCTTAAAAAATCGTCAGGGCAGCGCCGTTGCGCTGGGCTCTATTTTGCTGTGGGTTGCGCACCGCCTGGATATTCCGCTGGTGCCGGTTATTTTCCCGACGCAGATGATCCTGCGTGCGGAGTGGCTGGACGGTGAGATGTGGCTCATTAATCCGTTTAACGGCGATACGCTGGACGAGCATACGCTGGACGTCTGGCTGAAAGGCAACATCAGCCCGGTGGCCGAGCTCTTTAACGAAGATCTCGACGAAGCCGACAACGCCGAAGTCATTCGCAAGCTGCTGGATACGCTGAAGTCAGCGCTGATGGAAGAGCGTCAGATGGAGCTGGCCTTGCGTGCCAGTGAAGTGCTGCTGCAGTTTAATCCGGAAGATCCTTACGAAATTCGCGACCGCGGGCTTATCTATGCCCAGCTCGACTGCGAGCACGTGGCGCTGAACGATCTGAGCTATTTCGTCGAGCAGTGTCCGGAAGATCCGATTAGCGAAATGATTCGCGCGCAGATCAACGCGATCTCGCACAAACAAATTACACTGCATTAATCTTAATTCCGATTCACACCTGAATAAGGCGATCCTATGAAACAAAAAGTGGTTAGCATTGGTGATATCAAGGTAGCAAACGACCTGCCGTTCGTGCTGTTTGGCGGTATGAACGTGCTGGAATCCCGCGATCTCGCCATGCGTATCTGCGAGCACTACGTGACCGTGACCCAGAAGCTGGGCATTCCGTACGTGTTTAAAGCCTCTTTTGACAAAGCCAACCGCTCCTCCATCAACTCTTACCGTGGCCCGGGCCTGGAAGAGGGGATGAAAATTTTCCAGGAGCTGAAGCAGACGTTTGGCGTGAAAGTGATCACCGACGTGCATGAGTCCTGGCAGGCGCAGCCTGTGGCAGACGTGGTAGACGTAATCCAGCTTCCGGCGTTCCTGGCGCGTCAGACCGACCTGGTTGCCGCGATGGCGAAAACCGGTGCCGTGATCAACGTGAAAAAACCGCAGTTCGTGAGCCCTGGCCAGATGGGTAACATCGTTGATAAGTTTATCGAAGGCGGTAACGACAAGATTATTCTGTGCGACCGTGGCGCTAACTTCGGTTACGACAACCTGGTTGTGGACATGCTGGGCTTCAGCGTGATGAAGAACGTCTCTAACCAGTCGCCGGTGATCTTTGACGTGACCCACGCGCTGCAGTGCCGCGACCCGTTTGGTGCAGCCTCTGGCGGCCGTCGTGCTCAGGTGACCGAGCTGGCGCGCGCCGGTATGGCGACCGGCCTGGCAGGTCTGTTCATTGAAGCGCACCCGGATCCGGCTAACGCGAAATGCGATGGCCCATCCGCGCTGCCGCTGGATAAGCTGGAGCCGTTCCTGAAGCAGATCAAAGCGATTGACGATCTGGTGAAAAGCTTCGACGAGCTGGATACCAGCAACTAATAAAAAAACCCGCTTCGGCGGGTTTTTTTATGGGACATATTGCCGGGTAAGCGCAGCGCCGCTGGGCAAAAAGACTACGCAAAAATTGTCATCAAATACGCTACAAACAGCGCCATATGCGCCGCGCCGTTCAGGACATTGGTGCGGCCAGTGGAGAATGAAATCTGGCACAGCAGCAGCGAGGCCACCATCACAATCATCTCCGGCGCGCCCAGCGCAAACTGCAGCTCGTTACCGGTCATAAAGGCAATCAGCGTCACCACCGGCACGGTGAGTGAAATGGTCGCCAGCACGGAGCCGAAGAACAGATTCATCGCACGCTGCACCTGATTGTTCAGCACCGCCTTCAGCGCACCTAAACCCTCAGGGGACAGGATCAGCAGCGCCACCAGGAAACCGGTAAAGGCCACCGGCGCGTTCAGCTCGGTTAACAGCGTCTCCAGCGGGTTGGCGTTCATCTTGGTGACGGCAATCACCGCAATCAGATGCACGATCAGCCAAACCGTGTGCCACGCGCTGCTGTGGGCCGACGGCTTGCCGTGGTGCGGGTCATCGTCGTCGCTGTCGTCTTCATGCTCATACACAAACAGGCTCTGGTGCGTTTTGGTCTGAATGAGCAGGAACACGCCGTACATGGCGGCGGAAATCAGCGCGACCAGCAGCGCCTGGCCGGTGGAGAAGTTTGCACCCGGCAGCGCCATCGGGAAGACAAGCACAATGATGGCCAGCGGGAAGAGGGCAATCAGATACTGTTTAATGCCGAAAAGATTCATGTACTGAGTCGCAAATTTGCGCCCGCCCAGCAGCAGAGAGAAGCCTACCAGGCCGCCCGTCACAATCATAATGATGGAGTAAAGCGTATCGCGCATCAGGGTCGGGGCGGCATCGCCGGTTGCCATCAGCGCGGAAATCAGGCTGACTTCGAGAATAACGACGGAAAGGCTGAGAATTAAAGAGCCATAAGGCTCGCCCAGGCGGTGGGCTAATACGTCCGCATGGCGAACGACGCTAAATGCGCTGGTTAAGATACCGACCAGGGCAAGAATATTGATACCAACCACCACTGGCAGTGACTGACTGCTTCCCCAGAAGAGCAGCACAGCCAGTGCCAGAACCGGGAAAATGAGAGACGTCTCCTTGTGGCGGGTCTTTACCGCCTCGTGTGTTGCTGTCATGTGCTTCTCCATCAATGCAGGTGCTTGTAATTATAGATAGATTTTAAGGGCATTAAATTAACAGAAATCTGTTAAATAACCTTTATTTTTTACTTAATTTTACCCTTTGTTATGGTTTTCATGTTTAATGCCTATAATAAGATATTTCTTTTAAATATATGTTGAATAACAATGAATTATGAAATTCATCCGTTCATTGTTTATGACCGGCTGGCACACCGGCGTATCGTCGTCCACACTTAACTCTTTAGGCAAAAGAGAGGTTAGTGATGCCATATAAAACGAAACGCGAATTACCCGATAACGTGAAAAACGTCCTGCCCGAACACGCGCAGGATATCTACAAAGAAGCGTTTAACAGCGCCTGGGATCAGTACAAAGATAAAGACGATCGGCGGGATGATGCCAGCCGGGAAGAGACGGCGCACAAGGTCGCCTGGGCCGCAGTAAAACATGACTATGAGAAAGGAGACGATGATAAATGGCATAAGAAGAAATAGCCGTGAAATTATTCGCTGCCTTCATTTTGACTTTTCAGGCGGTTGAACTGCCGTTGTATTGCAACTGGTCCGCTAATTGCTTATCGTAATTTGACTGCTGGCAAAATGACCAGCACAGAATGCCGGGAAGGCGAATTACAGATGTCGCAAGGAAGCATGCAGTGGCGGAGGTGTAAAGTGTTAACGCGTGATTTCTTAATGAAGGCAGATTGTAAGACGGCATTTGGTGCTATTGAGGAATCGCTTCTCTGGTCAGCTGAACAACGTGCGGCGTCGCTCGCTGCTACGCTTGCCTGCCGCCCGGATGATGGCCCGGTATGGATTTTTGGCTACGGTTCACTGATGTGGAACCCGGCTCTCGAATTTGTTGAATCGGCAACCGGCACGCTGCCCGGCTGGCATCGCGCATTTTGCCTGCGCCTGACGGCCGGACGCGGCAGTGCCTGTCAGCCAGGGCGCATGCTTGCACTAAAAGAGGGCGGACGCACCACGGGCGTCGCGTATCGCCTTCCGGATGCCACGCTCGAAGAGGAGCTGACGCTGCTCTGGAAGCGCGAGATGATCACCGGCTGCTATATGCCGAGCTGGTGCAAGCTGGAGCTCGACGACGGGCGCACCGTTAACGCGCTGGTGTTTATTATGGATCCGCGCCACCCGCTGTATGAAGCGGACACCCGCACGCAGGTGATTGCCCCGTTAATTGCCGCCGCCAGCGGGCCGCTGGGCACCAACGCGCAATATCTCTTCTCCCTCGATCAGGAGCTGACCCGCCTCGGCATGCAGGACGATTGTCTGAATGAGCTGGTGGTGAAAGTGAAGGCGCTGCTGGAAGGGAACCCGCTCAACAGCACGCTGCGACCGGGTTTTGCCTGAGAATACGCCCGGCGAGCCGGGCGTTTAAATTACGCTGCCACGTAGCTGACCGAATGCTCCAGCGACTGGCTGTGGCTGTCGATCAGCACATCCCACGTGCCGGTATACGGCACGGTAAGCCAGGCCTTGTCATCCTGCACGGTCAGAATATCCGCCTGGGATTGCTTCTGTGCTTTCGCACTCATCAGATGAATACGACAGCGCTCTGAGCAACGCACCACCACCGTATCCCCGCCAAACAGTTTCAAACTTGTTTTCACCAGTGCCATTTTCTACCCCGTCGATTTTGCCCATCCCGAGCGTGATGTTGTTCACAAAATACTCATTGCATAACACCAAAGCGGGGAGCGAGGGATGCTGATTTTGATCAAAAAATGGCATAACGATTAAACAAAAATGACAAAATTCCTGAAACCTTTCAGCTGACGCGCGTTTACCCTGTTTAACGCGCGCCTGAAGAAAATTAAATGCGGAAATGGCCGGCGGTTTCAGCAAGGTCGCCCGCCTGGCTTTGCAATGCGCTGGCGGCCGCGGCGGACTGCACCACCAGCTCGGCATTCTGCTGCACCATTCTGTCGAGATGGGTCACCGCGTGGTTGATCTCGTGAATGCCTTTCATCTGCTCGCTGGTGGCAATCGAGATCTCGCGCATGATGCCGGAGACGCTGCCGATGCTGGAGCGGATCTCATCCATGCTTTCCCCGGCCAGATGCACGTAGCGCGAGCCGGTGGCTACGCTGTCGGTGGTGGAGTCGATAAGCGATTTGATCTCTTTCGCCGCCTGGGCGCTGCGGCTGGCGAGGTTCCGCACTTCACCGGCAACCACGGCGAACCCGCGGCCCTGCTCACCGGCACGCGCCGCCTCGACGGAGGCGTTCAGCGCCAGAATGTTGGTCTGGAAGGCGATGCCGTCGATCACGCTGGTGATATCGCCAATCTTAGCGGACGCCACTTCGATGGACTGCATGGTGCTGATGGCCTGCGAAACCACTTCACCGCCGCGCGCTGCGGCCGCAGAGGCCTTGCTGGCCTGATCGTTGGCTTCTGCTGCCGATTCATTCGACTGGGTGACAGAGGCGGTGATCTCTTCCACTGCGCTGGCGGTTTCGCGAAGGCTGGACGCCGCCTGCTCGGTACGGCCT
This sequence comes from Enterobacter cloacae complex sp. P6RS, assembly GCF_014982245.1. Lineage (NCBI taxonomy): Bacteria > Pseudomonadati > Pseudomonadota > Gammaproteobacteria > Enterobacterales > Enterobacteriaceae > Enterobacter > Enterobacter cloacae complex sp. P6RS. Next base: position 145,394 of record NZ_JADCLB010000020.1, on the reverse strand, counting down.
GAAAGATCCTGGTTACCTGCCGCAATCTCCTGCGCGGCGTTTTTCACCGAGGCGCTGGCGTCGCGGAGCTGAACCATTACCACCGAGAGCTTATCGCTGAAGGCGTTAAACGCCTGCGCAATTTGCGCCACTTCGTCATCGCCGCTGTCCGGCAGGCGCTGGGACAGATCGTTAGTGCCGTTGGCAATGTTGTGCATCGCGTCACGAATGTCGGACAGGCGCTTCAGCAGGCGGGCAATCAGGACGTGAACAATGGCGCCGCTCAGGAGTGCGAGGATCACCAGCGAAATCGCCGACGCTTTCAGCAGGGAACGCATGCCGGAGGTGGCATCGCTGCTGTCGAGGGCGACGACCAGGAGCCAGTTCGTGCCCGGCACGGCTGAGGCGATAAAGGTTTTTTCCTCGTCATTCAGCGTTCCGTCGACCGGATTACCGCTCTTCAGCGCCGCAAGGTCAATGCCTTTGATCGTCTCGGCAAACGGCTTCAGCGTCAGGGCCGGCTCGTTGGCGGCAATCACCGTGCCGTCGCTGTTCAGAAGCAACCCGCTGCTGGCCGGCGTGGGGTGGATCCCGCGCACGTTCGCCACCACGCTATCCATGGCGACATCGCCCGCCACCACCGCTTTCAGAGCGCCATTCTCCTTCACCGGCACGGCAAACGTGACCACCAGCTTCCCGGTCCCGGCATCAACGTAGGGTGCCGTTACCACCGGGCCGTCCGTGCTCACCACCTGTTGATACCAGGGACGAACGGTGGGGTCATAATCCGCCGGGACGCCTGTCGGGTCGGAGAATTTCGCCGTCTTGCTGGCGTAGCCCACGTAAACGTTGGTGAAACCGCCCGCCTGGGCAAGCTGCTTAAACGCCGGAACCGGATCGTCAGCCAGCGCGATGCTCTGCGCGGAGGTAATCACCGTCATTTTGCTTTTGACCCAGTCGGCAATCGCCATGTTGTGGCTGGCGCGGGTGCTGGTCAGAATATCGCGCTGGGACTGCTGGTTATCCTGGCGCGTGACCTGGAAGTTAATTACGGTATTGAGAAGAAGGGCGACGACGAGGCAGCCTGTCGTCGCGGCGATAATGCGTGCGCGAATGGATCTGAACATAAGTGAAATACCTGCTGTGTTGTTTCCATGCCTATCGGCAACCCCGCAGGTAAACTTGATGCTGAAACCGCGTCCATAAGAAAATAATATTTTTACGGGTTTATTATTAAAAAGTTAATACTTTATCTGCGGTCAGCGTCCATTCGGCCAGTTCAACCAGCGTACCGATTTCTACGCCCTCGATCAGCGGCAGCCCGGTAATGCCGCGCCCGTCGGTGCAGGTCTTACAGAGTTTTACCGGCACGTCCTGCGCGGTCAGGATCTCCAGCATCTGCTGAATGTTGTAGCCTTCCGCCGGTTTTTGACCCTTCAGCCCGGCTGTCACGGCATCGGACATTAAAAATATCCGCAATACCAGGTCGCTCTCTTTTTCGCGTAGCGCGATCGCCAGGCGCAGGCTGTTGAAAAGGGATTCGCTGCCGTAGGCCGCACCGTTGGCGACGATCACAATCTTCTGCATGTTGACTCCTGTTCTTATAAAGGCACGAATATTGCTTAATTTCCCCGGAGTTTCGCTGTCCGGGAGAGTAAGCATGACATTAATGGCCGGCATTTCGCCAGGTGCAACCGAATGGCTCCAGCGCGCAAGGCGGATGCGCCGGGAGCAGCTCAGCAGGCTGGCGCAGCTGAACGTGCTGGTACGCGGTATTAGCCAGCTGGTGCATATGCTCCAGTGCGAGCGCGGCGCATCTAACGTCTGGCTCTGCTCACAGGGTAAGCTCTATGCGCCTGAATGCAAAGCAAGCCGGGCGCTGGTGGACGAAAACCTTGCTGCACTGAACGACATTCTTGGAAAACAGTCCGCCTTTCCGGGAAGCGCCGTTTGCGAACGTATCGGCAATGCGCTGCTCACGCTGGAGACGCTTCCCGCGCTGCGCGACGGTGTAAATCGGCAAACGCTAACGGCTCCGCAGGCAATGGAGCACTACTCCCGCATGCTGCGCCACCTGCTCAGTATTGTACCGCAGCTTAATGACAGCATTGACGACCCGCAAATCGCGGGCCGTTTCGTCGCGCTATATAGCCTGATGCAGGGGAAAGAGCTGGCGGGACAAGAGCGGGCCCTGGGGGCAATTGGCTTCACGCAGGGCTTTTTCGATGATGTGACCCGCCAGCGGCTGGTTGACCGCATTGACGGACAGCAGGCCTGCTTTGAGATCTTTCTCTCCCACAGCCAGGCCGACGTGCAGACTTCGTTCTCCCTTAATTGTCAGCCCGATCGTGAGACGGAGCAGCTCCGGCGCGTGGCCTGTACCCGCCAGCCTGCTGCAGACAATGGCCATACCGCACTCGCCTGGTTTGCGCTGCAAACGGCGCGGCTGGAGCATCTGCGCGCGCTGGAGGAGACGATCATCGCCGATCTGATGGTCGCGGTGGATGAGCGTATTCAGCGCGACGAGGCGTACCCGCTTCCCGGGGATGAACAGGACGATCCGCTGGCGCACTACCCGGATAAACCGCTGCTGACCCTGGTTCGCCAGCAGGCACGAGAGATAGAGCAGCTTTCCCGCCAGCTCGCGTCGCTGCGCGATACGCTTGAGGAGCGCAAAACCATTGATAAAGCCAAAAGCGTGCTGATGACCCACCAGAACATGAGTGAAGAACAGGCCTGGACGACGCTGCGCAAAATGGCGATGGACAAGAACCAGCGCATGGTCGATATCGCCCGCGCGCTGCTTACGGTGAAGAGCGTCTGGCAGGTAACACCAAAGAAGTAGCTGCACAATCAGCGGGCATTTTATGCCTGATTGAGGTGCGCGAACGCGGGCAAAACCCGGTTTTCGGCCCTGAAAGAGGGTCTTTAAACCTGGCACTGGCTTTGCATTATTCAATTAACCATTTTTGACGGTGCGCCAACGGCGGTGCATTTGTCTTCGGGATAAAGGCGTCCAGCGGTGCTTCGGCACGGCGGGCGCTTTTTTTTGGCTTTTTTTCGGGAGCGGTTATGGCGGATTTGTCGAGACGGCGATTTTTGCAGGCCAGCATGCTGGCGAGTGGTGCAGTGCTGTTACCGGGTGTTATGCAGGCTGCCTGGGCGGCTGGCTCAGATAAACCGGAACAGGAGACGGTGCGCGTCGGGTTTATCCCGCTGACCGACTGCGCGCCGGTGGTTATCGCAGCGTTAAAAGGCTTTGATAAAAAATACGGTATCACCATCGTTCCCACCAAAGAGGCGAGCTGGGCGGCGGTGCGCGACAAGCTGGTGGCGGGAGAACTGGACGCCGCACACATTCTTTACGGTCTGCTGTACGGGCTGGAGCTGGGCATCGCCGGCAAGCCGCAGCAGATGGCGAACCTGATGACGCTCAATCAGAACGGCCAGGCCATCACGCTTTCAAGCGATCTGGCGGAGAAGGGCGTTCGCGATCTCGACGGGCTGAAAACGCTGATCGGGCAGCAGGCGCCGGGAACCTACACCTTCGCGCACACCTTCCCGACCGGGACGCATGCCATGTGGCTTTACTACTGGCTGGCCAGCGCGGGCATTAACCCCTTTGACGACGTGCGCACGGTGGTGGTGCCGCCGCCGCAGATGGTGATGAACATGCGCATCGGCAACATGGTGGGCTTCTGCGTCGGCGAGCCGTGGAACGCGCGGGCGATTAACGACCGGATCGGCTTTACCGCCGCCACGTCGCAGTCCATCTGGGCCGATCATCCGGAAAAGATCCTCGGCACGCGTCGCGACTGGGTGGAGAAAAACCCGCACACCGCCCGGGCGCTGGTGAGCGCGGTGCTGGAGGCCGCGCGCTGGATCGAGGCGTCCCCGGAAAACAAACGCGAAACCGCGCAGATCCTCTCCCGCCGGGCGTGGCTCAACTGCAAAGAACAGTATCTCACCGGGCGCATGCTCGGCGAGTACGACAACGGCCTGGGCCAGCGCTGGCAGGACGCGCACCCGATCCGCTTCTTCAACGAGGGGGCTGTGAGCTACCCGTATCTCTCCGACGGCATGTGGTTCTTAACCCAGTTCCGCCGCTGGGGCTTGCTCAAAGCCGCGCCGGACTACGCGGGCATCGCGCAGCGCATCAACCAGACCTCGGTCTGGCAGGATGCCGCCACCGCCGTCGGGGGCGTGTCCACGCCGTCATCACCGTTCCGCAGCAGCACGCTGATGGACGGCACCGTCTGGAACGGCACCGATCCGGAAGGGTACGCCAGCCGTTTCGCCATTCAACGTAAAGGGGCCTGATTATGCCGCATCTGCAAAACACGAAACCACAAGAGACGCCAGAGAGCGGGGAAGTGATTGTCCTGCCTCCGGTACAGGTTCGCCGCCGTCCGCCCGCGTTAGCGCGCCGGATGAACGACTTTTTCCAGCGCGTTATCCCGGCGCTGCTCGGCCTCGGGCTGCTGGTGGTGCTCTGGCAACTGGCGGCGATAAACAGCAAAGGCTTCCCGACGCCGCTCAGCACGCTTGATTCTGCCATTACCCTGTTTGCCGACCCGTTTTATCGCGACGGGCCTAACGATATGGGCATTGGCTGGAACGTGCTTGCTTCACTGCAGCGCGTCGCCATCGGCTTTGGCCTGGCAGCGCTGGCGGGTATTCCGCTGGGCTTTTTGATTGGCCGCTTCACCTTTTTCTCGCGCATGTTCAACCCGCTGATTGCGCTTCTGCGGCCGGTCAGCCCGCTGGCCTGGCTGCCCATCGGCCTGCTGCTGTTCCAGAAAGCGGAGCCCGCGTCGAGCTGGACCATTTTCATCTGCTCTATCTGGCCGATGGTGATCAACACCGCCGAAGGCGTGCGCCGCATTCCGCAGGACTACCTCAACGTCGCCCGCGTATTGCAGCTTTCCGAGTGGACGATCATGCGCCGCATACTCTTCCCGGCTGTGCTACCCGCCGTGCTGACCGGGGTGCGCCTCTCCATCGGCATCGCCTGGCTGGTGATTGTCGCCGCCGAGATGCTCACCGGGGGGCTGGGTATCGGCTTCTGGATCTGGAACGAGTGGAACAACCTCAACGTCGAAAACATTCTGATCGCCATCGTCATCATCGGCGTGGTCGGGTTGCTGCTGGAGCAGGGGCTGATGCTGATCGCCCGTCGCTTTAGCTGGCAGGAAAAATAAGGAGCGAACATGAAACCATTAATTCAGGTCCAGGCCGTGAGCCAGCGTTTTTCCACCGCCAGCGGCGAGTTTCTGGCGCTGCAGAACGTCTCTTTTGATATCCACGAGGGCGAAACCGTGAGTCTTATTGGTCACTCCGGCTGCGGCAAGTCGACGCTGCTTAACCTCATCGCCGGGATCGCGCTGCCGACGGAAGGCGGGCTGATTTGCGACAACCGCGAAATCGCCGGGCCGGGACCCGAGCGCGCGGTGGTGTTCCAGAACCATTCTCTGCTGCCGTGGCTGACCTGCTTCGACAACGTGGCGCTGGCGGTGGATCAGGTGTTCCGTCACACCATGAGCAAGGCCGAGCGCAAAGAGTGGATCGAGCACAACCTCGACCGCGTGCAGATGGGTCACGCGCTGCACAAGCGTCCGGAGGAGATCTCCGGCGGCATGAAGCAGCGCGTCGGGATTGCCCGCGCGCTGGCGATGAAGCCGAAAGTGCTGCTGATGGATGAGCCGTTCGGCGCGCTGGATGCGCTGACGCGCGCCCATCTGCAGGACTCGGTAATGCAGATCCAGCAGGTGCTGAACACCACCATCGTGCTCATTACCCACGACGTGGACGAGGCGGTGCTGCTCTCCGATCGCGTGCTGATGATGACCAACGGCCCGGCGGCCACCGTCGGGGAGATCCTCCGCGTTGACCTGCCGCGCCCGCGCAACCGGGTGCAGCTGGCGGACGACAGCCGCTATCACCACATGCGCCAGCAGATCCTCCATTTCCTCTACGAAAAACAGCCGAAAGCGGCGTAACGAGGGGGCGTTGATGCGACTGGTCATTATCGGGAATGGCATGGCGGCAACTCGGCTGATTGCTTCGCTCACCGGGCGAGCTCCCGGTCGGTTCGCTATCACCGTCATCGGTGACGAGCCGGAGCATGCCTATAACCGCATCCAGCTTTCGCCGGTGCTGGGGGGTGAAAAAACGGCTGCGGGCATCTGCCTTCAGGATGACCACTGGTACCAGGAGCGCGGCGTGACGGTGCTGCGGGGCGAAAAGGCACTCGCCGTGAATGTGGACGCGCGGGAAGTGCAAACCACCGCCCGCACGCTGGGCTGGGATGCGCTGGTATTTGCCATCGGGTCAACGCCGTTTGTTCCGCCGATTCCTGGGGGCGATGCGCCGCACGTCTTCACGTTCCGTACCCTGGAGGATACCCGCGCCATTCAGGCGATCGCCGGTCCGGCGGTGGTGCTGGGGGGCGGCGTGCTCGGCGTAGAGACGGCGGCAGCGCTGGCTCGTTCAGGTGACAACGTCACGCTCGTTCATCGCGGCCCGTGGCTGATGGAGCAGCAGCTGGACCAGCAGGCGGGGGTACTGCTTGAAGAGGCGCTGGCGGCGCGGGGCGTGCGCTCTGAACTCGCCTCCGGCATCGCGGCGATTAACGGGAATAGCGTGACGCTGCTCAACGGACGCCGCGTCGCCGCCGCGCGCGTGGTGCTGGCGACAGGCGTGCAGCCCAACGTCGCACTGGCGCAGGCCGGCGGTGTTCGCTGCGCGCGCGGCATCGTGGTGGATAGCCAGATGCGGACCTCCGCACCGGACGTCTACGCCATTGGCGAGTGCTGCGAAATTGACGGCCAGACCTTTGGCCTGGTCGCGCCCTGTATGACGCAGGCGGATATTCTCGCCGCGCGGCTGGCGGGCGACACAGCCGCGCCGTTTGCCCTCACCGACAACGGCGTGCGCCTCAAGGTGACGGGCGTGGAGCTGTTCAGCCTCGGGCGCACGGCGGTGCAAGAGGATGATGTGGTCTGGAGTTCCTGGGATCCGCTAACCCGTCACTATCGTCGGTTACTGATCCATCAGGGTGCGCTGGCTGGCGTACTGCTGATGGGCGACTGCCGCAGCGCGGCAACATTTACCGATTTACTGGCAACGGCTGCGCCCGCACGCGCGGACTGGCTGTTCGATCGTTTCACTACGCAACCGCAGGTTGCAGGACAGAACGCTATGACAAAACCTACTCTGGTGGTGGTTGGGCACGGTATGGTCGGCCATCATTTTCTCGAAGACTGCGTTAACCGCAATCTGCATCAGCAGTATCAGATCGTTGTCTTTGGTGAGGAGCGCTATGCCGCCTATGACCGCGTGCATCTGTCGGAATACTTTGGCGGCCGAAGCGCGGCGTCGCTCTCGCTGGTGGAGGGGGAGTTCTTTGCCGATAACGGCATTGAGCTGCGCCTCTCGCAGCAGATCGTCGCTATCGATCGCGACGCGCGCGTGGTGCGTACCGCCAGCGGGCATGAGACCCACTGGGACAAGCTGGTGCTGGCGACCGGCTCATACCCGTTCGTACCGCCGGTACCGGGCAACGATCTGCCGGGCTGCTTTGTCTACCGCACCCTTGACGACCTGGACAACATAGCGGCCCACGCGGCGGGCTCGCGTCGTGGCGTGGTGATTGGCGGCGGCCTGCTTGGGCTGGAGGCGGCGAATGCCCTCAAGCAACTCGGCCTGGAAACGCACGTGGTGGAGTTTGCGCCCAATCTGATGGCGGTGCAGCTTGATAATGACGGCGCGGCGATGCTGCGCAGGAAAATCGAGGCGCTGGGCGTTGGCGTTCACACCAGTAAAGCCACCACGGAAATTGCTGCGACGGACGACGGGCTGGTGCTGCGCTTCGCCGACGGTGAACAGCTGGAAACGGACATGGTGGTCTTCTCTGCCGGTATTCGTCCTCAGGACGCGCTGGCGCGCAGCAGCGGGCTGGCTATTGGCGAGCGCGGCGGGATCTGCATTGATGACGCCTGCCGGACCTCCGATTCGAACGTGTTTGCCATCGGTGAATGCGCCCTGTGGGAGGGGAAAATCTTTGGCCTGGTGGCGCCGGGCTACCAGATGGCGCGCGTGGCCGCCGCCGCGCTCGCGGGCGAAGATAAGACCTTCACCGGGGCAGATATGAGCACTAAGCTCAAGCTGCTCGGCGTGGACGTGGCGTCGTTTGGCGATGCTCACGGGCGCACGCCGGGGGCGCTAAGCTACCAGTGGACGCACGGCCCGCAGCAAATCTACAAGAAAATCGTGGTCAGCCACGACGGCCAAACGCTGCTCGGCGGCGTGCTGGTGGGCGATGCCAGCGAATACGCCACGCTGGTGCAGATGATGCTTAACGGCATCAGCCTGCCGAAAGAGCCGGAAACGCTGATACTACCCGCGTTGTCAGGCAGCGCGCCAAAAGCGCTGGGCGTGGCGGCGCTGCCGGAAAGCGCGCAGATCTGTTCGTGTCATAACGTCAGCAAAGGCGATATCTGCCGGGCGGTGAGCGCGGGCGCAGCGGATATCGGCGCCGTTAAGCAGTGCACCAAAGCGGCGACCGGCTGCGGGGGCTGCAGCGCGCTGGTGAAGCAGGTGATGGAGTTCCAGCTTGCCGAGCAGGGCGTGGAGGTGAAAAAGGACATCTGCGAACACTTCCCGTACTCGCGCCAGGAGATTTACCATCTGGTACGCGTCAACCATATCCGAACCTTCGACCAGCTTATCAGCCGCTACGGTCAGGGGCACGGGTGCGAGATCTGTAAGCCGCTGGTGGGGTCCGTGCTGGCCTCCTGCTGGAATGAGTATCTGCTCAAACCGGCGCACCTGCCGTTGCAGGATACCAACGACCGATACTTCGCCAATATCCAGAAGGACGGGACGTATTCCATCGTGCCGCGCATGCCCGCAGGAGAAGTGACCGCCGACGGGCTGATCGCCATCGGCCAGATTGCGAAACGCTACGGCCTGTACAGCAAAATCACCGGCGGGCAGCGTATCGACCTGTTTGGCGCCACCCTGGAACAGCTGCCTGAGATCTGGCAGGCGCTGGTGGAGGCCGGGTTTGAAACCGGGCACGCTTACGGGAAATCCCTGCGCACGGTGAAATCCTGCGTCGGGTCGACCTGGTGCCGCTACGGCGTGCAGGATTCCACTGGTCTCGCGGTCAGGCTGGAGCACCGCTACAAGGGCCTGCGCGCCCCGCACAAAATCAAAATGGCCGTTTCCGGCTGCACCCGCGAGTGCGCGGAGGCGCAGAGCAAGGACGTGGGGGTAATTGCCACGGACAAAGGCTGGAATCTCTATCTGTGCGGCAACGGCGGGATGAAGCCTCGCCATGCGGATCTCTTCGCCAGCGATCTGGATGACGAAACGCTGATCCGCACCGTAGACCGTTTCCTGATGTTCTACATCCGCACGGCGGATCGCCTGCAGCGCACCAGTACCTGGATGGACAACCTGGAGGGCGGCCTCGACTATCTGCGTGAGGTGATCCTCAACGACAGTCTCGGCATCGCCCACGAGCTGGAGCAGGAGATGGCCCGGGTAGTCGAGACGTACCAGTGCGAATGGCAAACCACGCTCAACGATCCTGACCGTCTGGCGCTGTTCCGCACCGCGGTGAACGTCGCGCCGTCGGACGAAAGCAAGCGCTGGCAGGAAATCTGCGGCATTGACGATATCCCTGAGCAGGCGGGCATTGGCGCGCGTCTTGGCCGTAAACCGATCGCGCTGTTCCGCTTTGGCACGTCCGTTTATGCCCTGGACGACCTGGAGCCGGGCAGCCGCGCGAACGTGCTGTCACGCGGCATTCTCGGCGATGCGGCGGGTGAACCGGTGGTTATTTCTCCGCTCTACAAGCAGCGCATTCGCCTGCGCGACGGCTGTCAGGTGGAGAACGGCGAACCCGCGGTGCGCGCCTGGCCGGTCAAAATTGAAAATGGCAAGGTGTGGGTCGGCAACGAAGAGCTGGTGATGCGCGCGGAGGCCTCATGACGGAAACCAGGACAACGTGCCCCTACTGCGGGGTCGGCTGCGGCGTGATCGCCAGCGTGGAGGATGGAGAGGTCAGCGTTCGGGGGGACGACACCCACCCTGCAAACTTTGGCCGCCTGTGCGTGAAAGGATCGGCCCTGGGGGAGACGACGGGCTTGCAGGGGCGATTGCTGTACCCCGTTGTCGATGGACTTGAGGTGGACTGGTCCCAGGCGCTGAACGCGGCGGGCGAGCGACTGCGGGAGATCATCGACACATGGGGGCCACGGGCGGTGGCGTTTTACGCCTCCGGCCAGCTGTTAACCGAGGACTACTATGCCGCCAACAAGCTGATGAAAGGGTTTATCGGCGCGGCGAACATCGATACCAACTCCCGGCTCTGCATGTCCTCGGCGGTGGTGGGCTACAGGCGCGCCTTTGGCGAAGACGTGGTGCCGTGCAGCTACGAGGATGTGGAAAACAGCGATCTGGTGGTGCTGGCTGGCTCGAACGCGGCCTGGACGCATCCGGTGCTCTATCAGCGTCTGGTGCAGGCAAAGCACAACAACCCGCAGATGAAGGTGGTGGTGATTGACCCGCGTAAAACCGCTACCTGCGATATTGCCGACCTGCATCTGGCGCTTAAACCCGGCAGCGACGCCGGGCTGTTTGTGGGGTTGCTCAATCTGATCCAGGGCACCGATGAGTGGCCGATTGCCCGCGTGGCGGCGTTTTGCGACCTTCCGGCAGAGGATATTGGTACCTTTTACGACTGGTTTGTTACCGTGCCTCGCGCCATTACGCTCTACACCATGGGGATCAACCAGTCCTCCAGCGGCAGCGACAAGTGCAGCGCCATCATTAACGTGCATCTTGCCAGCGGGAAGTTCAACCGTCCGGGCTGCGGCCCGTTTTCGCTGACCGGACAGCCAAACGCCATGGGCGGCCGGGAAGTGGGCGGGCTGGCGAACCAGCTGGCGGCGCATATGAGCTTCGAGCCGGACGATCTTTCGCGGGTGGCGCGTTTCTGGGGAACGGAACGGCTGGCGCAGACGCCGGGGCTGATGGCGGTGGAGCTGTTTGACGCCATCGCCCGCGGCGAGGTGAAGGCGGTGTGGATCATGGGCACCAATCCTGCCGTATCGCTGCCGGACAGCCACGCGGTGTGTCAGGCGCTGGCGGCCTGTCCGCTGGTGATTGTCTCTGAGGTGATGAAAGATACCGACACCAGCCGGTTCGCCCATATCCGTTTTCCGGCGCTGGGCTGGGGGGAGAAGGACGGCACGGTGACCAATTCCGAGCGGCGTATTTCGCGCCAGCGCGCGTTTCTGCCCGCGCCGGGTGAGGCGAAGCCGGACTGGTGGATCGTGGCTCAGATTGCAAAACGGCTGGGCTACGGCGAGGCCTTTGCCTGGCAACATCCGCAGGAGATTTTTTGCGAACATGCGGCGCTCACGGCGTTTGAAAATGACGGCGCGCGGGCGTTGAACCTTCAGGAACTGGCGGGATTAACCCGTGAAGCGTGGGAGACGCTTGAGCCGTACCAGTGGCCGACGGGGAATTTACCGCGCCGAAACGTAGTGCCTGTCGATCCGCTGCCGCACGGCGCGACGGCTACCGCGCTATACCCGGCGATCCTCAACACTGGCCGTATCCGCGACCAGTGGCACACCATGGCCCGTACGGGATACGTGCCCCGGCTGATGCAGCATATCGCGGAGCCGTTTGTTGAGGTCTGCGCCGCAGACGCCATTCGGTTTTCACTGTGCGACGGCCAGCTGGCGCGGATCGGCTCGCCGCGCGGCGTGATGGTGGCCAGAGTACGAATCAGCGACGGAATACGGGAAGGCGAAGCGTTTGCCCCGATGCACTGGAACGCTGAGTTTGCCCGCCAGGGAAAGGTTAACGCGCTGGTGGAAGGGCGCATCGATCCGGCTTCCGGGCAGCCGGAGAGTAAGCAAACCGCCGTCAGAATCATGCCCTGGCAGCCCGCCTGGCAGGGGGAGCTCTATGCCCGGGAATGGCCGGAAATCCCCTCTTCGGTTCACTGGTGGCGTAAAGCCTCGCGAATGACGATAGCGGGTGATAAGCCGCTGCTGTCGTGGGTCATGGACTATGCCAGCGGCCGGGGCTGGCAGCTGCAGATTGCGCAAACCGGGGAACGCAGCAGCGTACTGGCCTGGCATAACGGCCATCTGATGCTGGGTTTCTGGGAAGGCACCGCCTTGCCCGATCTGGCGCACCCGGTGATAGAAGCCGCTTTTCAGTCACCACCCTCGACGCCCGCTGAGCGCCATGCGCTGCTTAACGGGCAGGGCGTGGGGAAGGTTACAGATCCGGGGCGCATCATCTGCAGCTGTTTCAGCGTTGGAGAAAACGCGATACGGGAGGCGATTGCCGGAGGCTGCGGTTCCGTTACCGCGCTGGGGGCGACGCTACGGTGCGGCACGAACTGCGGTTCGTGCGTGCCTGAGCTCAAAACAATGTTTCAGGAAATTCCGGAAAATTCCCCGTAAAGCTGCAAAGAGGGAGAAATCACGTTAAGGTACCTGGTGTTCTTACGTAAGCACCAGGTAATTCTTACGACATTGATGACTGTTTCTTCCCCTTTCCGAACGCTGGTTTTACTCTCCCTCGTTACAGCCGGAGCCGTTCACGGTGCGCCGAATTCCTTTATCCAACAGGCACAAAATCCCTTTGATAATAACGGGGATAATCTCCCCGATCTCGGTATGGCAGCCCCGACCGGGGAGGGGGAAAAGCATCTCGCCGAAATGGCGAAAGCCTTTGGTGAAGCCAGTATGACCGACAACGGCCTGACTACGGGCGAGCAGGCGCGGCAGTTTGCCTTTGGTCAGGTGCGCGACGCGGTGAGCGGCGAGGTGAACCAGCAGATTGAATCCTGGCTGTCGCCCTGGGGGAATGCCAGCGTCAATTTGCTGGTGGATAACGACGGGAAATTCAACGGCAGCAGCGGGAGCTGGTTTATCCCCTGGAACGATAACAACCGTTACCTGAGCTGGAGCCAGCTCGGCCTGACGCAGCAGACGGATGGCCTGGTCAGTAACGCCGGAATCGGCCAACGCTGGGTGGCAGGAAAATGGCTGCTGGGCTACAACACCTTTTACGACAACCTGCTGGATGAGAACCTGCAGCGTGCCGGGCTGGGCGCGGAGGTATGGGGAGAAAATCTGCGCCTGTCGGCTAACTATTATCAGCCTTTTGCCGGCTGGCGCGACAGCTCTGACGTCCAGGAGCAGCGCATGGCGCGGGGATATGACGTGACCGCCAAAGCCTGGCTGCCGTGGTTTCATCACCTGAACACCAGCGTCAGCTTTGAGCAATATTTTGGCGACAACGTTGACCTCTTCAACAGCGGAACCGGGTATCACAACCCGGTGGCGGTCAATCTCGGGCTTAACTATACCCCCGTGCCGCTGGTGACGCTGACCGCCGGGCATAAGCAGGGCGAAAGCGGAGAGAGCCAGAATAACCTCGGGCTGAAGCTCAACTATCGCTTCGGCGTGCCGCTGGTGAAGCAGCTCTCCGCCGGAGAGGTCGCGGCCACGCGATCCCTGCGCGGAAGCCGCTATGACTCGCCGGAGCGTAACAGCCTGCCGGTGATGGAGTTCCGCCAGCGTAAAACGCTCTCCGTCTGGCTGGCAACCCCTCCGTGGGATCTCAAAGGGGGCGAAACCGTCATGCTGAAGCTGCAGGTTCGTAGCACTCACGGTATTCGTCAGATCCACTGGCAGGGTGATACCCAGGCATTGAGCCTGACGTCCCCGGAGAAAAGTGACAGCACCGACGGCTGGAGCGTGATCATGCCTGCCTGGAATGACGCTGAAGGGGCGACAAACCGCTGGCATCTCTCGGCGGTGGTGGAAGATGCGAAGGGCCAGCGCGTCTCATCCAATGAGATCACGCTCGCTGTGGTGCAGCCGCTGGTCGCATTACCTGACGACGACCCGCGCTGGAAGCTGCTGCCGGATGAGTAATGCTTAAAAAATACGTTCCTGATGGACCCACACCGCGGCTTCAACGCGGGATTTTAGCTTCATTTTCTTGAGCATATGCTTCACGTGCACTTTAACCGTGCTTTCGGTGATATCCAGGCGGCGGGCGATCATTTTGTTCGGCAGGCCCTGGGCAATCAGCTTCAGAATATCGCGCTCGCGCGGGGTTAACTGGCTGACGTCGCGGTCAGAGGTGGCGCGGTTCGCCCGCAGGCTGGCAGCCAGCACCGGGGTCAGGGCCTCGCTCAGCACCATCTCGCCTGCGGCGGCCTGCTGCAGCGCCTTGAGCAGGTCTTCCGGCTCCATATCCTTCAGCAGATAGCCATCCGCGCCGCGCTTCAGCGCCGTGACCACATCCTCTTCGTGGTTGGAGACGCTAAAGACCACCACGCGACCGGAAAGGGATTTCTCGCGCAACTTATCGAGGGTTTCCAGACCGTTCATGCCGGGCATGTTGAGATCGAGCAGGATCAGATCCGGATCGAGGGATTCGGCCAGCTCAATACCCTGTTCACCGTTGCTGGCTTCGCCCACCACGGTAATGTCGGGTGCCATGCTGACCAGCTGTTTTACGCCAGTACGCAGCATCGGATGGTCGTCGATCAACAGGATGGATGCCGGTTCCTGATTAGTCATGGGTTTCTCCTTGAGCAGTTGTAAGCGGTTTTTCGGGAATAAAGGTGACCACAACTTCCGTGCCACCCGTCTCTCTCCGTCGAACCTGGCAATCACCGCGCAGGCTTTGGGCGCGGTCTCGCATAATGATTAAACCATAGTGGTTAGTGCGTTCGGCATTTTCCGGCACGCCGCGACCGTTGTCGTGAACCGTCAGCCTGACCTGATTAGCGTGCTGGCTGACGGTAACCGTAACCGCCGTCGCTTCAGCGTGCTTGAGCACGTTGCTCAGCGCTTCGCGGGCGATCTGCAGCAGATGAATCGCCTGATGGGAAGGGACAAACCGCGGCGGCAGCTGGTAATCCAGCTTCACCGGGAAGCCAAGCCGGGCACTAAATTCCTGGCAGCTGGATTCCAGCGCCGGGCGCAGCCCCGGCTCGGTCAGCTGCAGGCGGAAGGTGGTCAGCAGCTCGCGCAGCTGTACCCAGGAGGTGTTCAGCTCGTTGCGGATCTGGCTCAGCAGCTGTTTGTTGCTGTCCGGCATTTCCGCGTCCTGCATCTGCAGGCAGCTCACCTGCATTTTCATACAGGAGAGCGACTGGGCGATAGAGTCGTGGAGCTCGCGGGCGATGGTCGCGCGCTCTTCCATGACGATCAACTGCTGCTGTTTTTCCTGGTGCCTGTCGAGCGCCAGCGTGGCCGTTAGCTGTTCAACCAGGGTGTCCACCAGCTGCTGCTGGTCGTGGCTCAGATGACGTCCGGCTGGCAGGGTGGCCAGCAGAATACCGTACTGGGTGTGGCTGTCCGTCAGCCGCCACTTAAGCGTAGTGCCGCCAGAAGCCTGCAGCGGCAGGCCGCGCGGGCACAGGTGACAGCCTTTATCATCGCAGGACATGTCGGACTGACAGGTAAACTCCTGATGATTATCTTCATCTTCCACATCGTAAACCCGCAGCTCCAGGTCATGAAGCAGAGTCAGATTTTGCAGGCCGTTCAGGACCGGCGAAAGGCGTTCACATAGCGGCACCTGCATGTGCAGCCGACGGTTGGCCTGCCAGAGGAAGGAGAGGATCTCGTTTTTCTGCTCCAGCCCGGCGGTTTTTTCCTGCACGCGCTGCTCCAGCACCGCGTAGCTTTCGGAGAGCTCCGTCGACATGGTGTTCAGCGCCTGGCCGAGCATGGCCATCTCGTTGCGGCCGCTGATATGCGTGCGCTGGGTAAAATCTCTGTTCGTTACGGCGCGCGCCATCGCCAGCAGCTGTTTCCAGGGATTCAGCAGCCGCGCCCGGAGCCAGATAATGGTGAAGATCAGCAGCAGGCCCATAAACAGCGCCATGGCACGGTGTACCATTACCACCCGGTCGATGCGTAATTCGGTGGTTTGGTCGAAAGAGGAGACCAGCGCGTCAATGCGGGAGACGAAACCCGCTACGTCCTGCGCAACGGTTTCGGTGCTGCGCGCCTGTTTCAGACCGGGTTCCAGCTGGGTGTGCCAGTAGCCCTGCAGGGCTTTAAGCTGGGACTGCTGGCCGGCGCGGATGGCGGCGTTTTCCAGTTCGGGGCTGAAGGCCGTGCGCTCCATTTCATCAATTAAGGGCCGATCGTCCTGCGTCAGGGGGACCGACGCCAGCAGACGATAACTCTGCATGCGTAGAGAACCTGCCTCGTTGATGGCATGTGCATTACCCTGTACCCCTTGTACCAGCCAGCCGGAAATCGCCATGCCGGCCACGCCAAGGGCGGTAGACAGCAAAACAATCAGGGCTAGCTGATTGACGAGAGTCAGCGGTGATAAACATCTTTTTAACATAGAGTTGCCGGGCTCCTGACGTGGCCTGCTTGCAGGAATGGCGCTATTCTGGTGCATACCCTGGAGTATACCCATACCAATAAAGGATTACCCCTAAATTGCCAACGGAGTATAGGTGAAGAAGCGGTGGTAGCAAGGAACCTTCAGTGCAGTGAAAAACCACGTCTTTTTTACCGAATTATCCTACTCACTAAGGATAACCCCTTTTTTTGCGCCGCAAATCCCCGCACTTTTCCTTTGATTTATATCAACTTACCGCCGCCCTAAAACCCTAATGTTTGCAGCATCATTCGAGAATCAGAGGTGTCTATGAGTCACTCATCCGCTCCCGAAAGGGAAAATGGTGCCGTTATTACAGACTGGCGTCCAGAGGATCCGGCGTTCTGGCAACAGCGCGGCCATCGTGTAGCAAGCCGGAATCTGTGGATTTCCGTTCCGTGTCTGCTTTTAGCGTTTTGCGTATGGATGTTGTTTAGCGCGGTCGCGGTAAACCTGCCGAAAGTAGGGTTTACGTTCACGACCGATCAGCTGTTTATGCTTACCGCATTGCCGTCGCTGTCTGGCGCGCTGCTGCGTGTCCCTTACGCGTTTATGGTCCCGGTATTCGGTGGCCGTCGCTGGACGGCGTTCAGTACGGGCATCATGATCGTCCCTTGCGTGTGGCTAGGCTTCGCGGTGCAGGATACCTCCACGCCGTTCAGCGTGTTCGTGATTATCTCCCTGCTGTGCGGTTTCGCCGGCGCTAACTTCGCCTCCAGCATGGCGAACATCAGCTTCTTCTTCCCGAAAGCGAAGCAGGGCGGCGCGCTGGGTATTAACGGCGGTCTGGGCAACATGGGCGTAAGCGTGATGCAGTTGATTGCGCCGCTGGCGATCTCTGTTTCTATTTTTGCCGCCTTCGGTGGCGGCGGCGTTGAGCAGGCGGATGGTTCTTCCCTCTACCTGCAGAACGCGGCCTGGATTTGGGTCCCGTTCCTGGTGGTCTTCACCCTCGCTGCATGGTTCTTTATGAACGATCTGAGCGCGTCGAAAGCATCCCTGAGCGAGCAGCTTCCGGTGCTGAAGCGTGGACACCTGTGGGTGATGGCGCTGCTGTATCTGGCTACCTTCGGTTCGTTTATCGGCTTCTCAGCGGGCTTTGCCATGCTGTCGAAAACCCAGTTCCCGGACGTGCAGATCCTGCAATTCGCCTTCTTCGGTCCGTTCATTGGCGCACTGGCGCGTTCGCTGGGCGGCATGATCTCCGACCGTCTGGGCGGGACTCGCGTTACGCTGGTGAACTTTATTGTGATGGCAGTCTTCTGCGCGCTGCTGTTCCTGACGCTGCCTTCTGACGGGCAGGGCGGTAACTTCTTTGCCTTCTTCGGCGTGTTTATGGTGCTGTTCCTGACGGCCGGGTTGGGGAGTGCTTCTACCTTCCAGATGATCTCCGTGATCTTCCGCAAGCTGACGATGGATCGCGTGAAAGCGCAGGGCGGAAGCGAAGAGCAAGCCATGCGTGAAGCGGCGACGGATACGGCTGCGGCCCTGGGCTTTATCTCAGCTATTGGCGCAATTGGCGGCTTCTTTATTCCGAAAGCGTTCGGCATCTCGCTTGACCTGACCGGCTCTCCGGCTGGCGCCATGAAAGTCTTCCTCGTCTTCTATATCGCCTGCGTCGTGATTACGTGGCTGGTATATGGCCGTAATACCAAGAAAAATAAGTAAGTGTGATTATCCGTTAACGCGGCCTTCGGGCCGCGTTTTTTTTCGACTCAATAATAGTTACAACATACTGGAGGATTTTACCCCAGTCATCTGCGGGTAACACTGTGATCGCCATCGCTTTGCAGGCATGTCTACCCCTTAATACCTGAGATGTTAAATTTTGCCGGGGTTATTGTACGATGAATAATAAATATCCTTATAAATCATTTATTTATTCGTTTTAAAAATATACCGCTTTGGTGGTATTTGGTCTAACCCCTCCTTTTATAGTCCCTCTTCGTCTTGATCGTTATCAATTCTCCCCCTCTTTCAGGGCGTTACCTTCGCTGCAAATCAGCAATGTCGATTTAGAGAGCCACAGGCTCCATACAGGAGATACCCGATGAGCAAATTTTTGGACCGGTTTCGCTACTTCAAACAGAAGGGTGAAACTTTTGCCGATGGGCACGGCCAGGTTCTGGATACCAACCGGGACTGGGAAGACGGTTACCGCCAGCGCTGGCAGCATGACAAAGTCGTCCGTTCTACCCACGGCGTAAACTGCACTGGCTCATGTAGCTGGAAGATTTTCGTTAAAAACGGTCTGGTGACCTGGGAAATGCAGCAGACCGACTATCCGCGCACCCGTCCGGATATGCCGAACCATGAACCGCGCGGCTGCCCGCGCGGGGCCAGCTACTCCTGGTATCTCTACAGCGCCAACCGTCTGAAATACCCGCTGATGCGCAAACGCCTGATGAAAATGTGGCGTGAAGCGAAAGTGCAGCACAGCGACCCGGTTGATGCGTGGGCCTCTATCATTGAAGATGCCGACAAAGCGAAAAGCTTCAAGCAGGCGCGCGGTCGCGGCGGTTTCGTTCGTTCTTCCTGGAAAGAGGTGAACGAGCTGATTGCCGCCTCCAACGTCTATACCGTAAAAACCTACGGTCCTGACCGCGTGGCGGGCTTCTCGCCAATCCCGGCGATGTCGATGGTCTCTTACGCTTCCGGCGCGCGCTACCTGTCGCTTATCGGCGGTACCTGCCTGAGCTTCTACGACTGGTACTGTGACCTGCCGCCAGCGTCACCGCAGACCTGGGGTGAGCAGACCGACGTGCCGGAATCCGCCGACTGGTACAACTCCAGCTACATTATCGCCTGGGGCTCTAACGTGCCGCAGACCCGTACCCCGGACGCGCACTTCTTTACCGAAGTCCGCTACAAAGGGACAAAAACCGTTGCGGTCACCCCGGACTACGCGGAAATCGCCAAGCTGTGCGACCTGTGGCTGGCACCGAAACAGGGTACCGATGCCGCGATGGCGATGGCGATGGGCCACGTCATGCTGCGCGAATTCCACCTCGACAAACCGAGCCAGTACTTCACCGACTACGTGCGTCGCTACACCGACATGCCGATGCTGGTGATGCTGGAAGAGCGTGAGGGCTATTATGCCGCGGGCCGCACGCTGCGCGCCGCCGATCTGGTGGATGCGCTGGGCCAGGAAAACAACCCTGAGTGGAAAACCGTTGCCTATAACAGCAACGGCGAGCTGGTGGCGCCAAACGGCTCTATCGGCTTCCGCTGGGGCGAGAAGGGCAAGTGGAACCTTGAGCAGCGCAACGGCACCACCGGTGAAGAGACGGAGCTGCGCCTCAGCATGTTGGGCAGCCAGGACGAGATCGCCGAGGTTGGCTTCCCATACTTTGGTGGTGAAGGTTCCGAGCACTTCAACAAGGTCGAACTAAAAAACGTGCTGATGCACAAGCTGCCGGTTAAGCGCCTGCAGCTGGCCGACGGTTCTACCGCGCTGGTCACCACCGTCTATGACCTGACCATGGCGAACTACGGCCTGGAGCGCGGTCTGAACGACGAAAACTGCGCAACCAGCTATGACGACGTGAAGGCCTATACCCCGGCCTGGGCGGAGCAGATCACCGGCGTACCGCGCGCGCAGATCGTTCGTATCGCCCGCGAGTTTGCGGAAAACGCCGACAAGACCCACGGTCGCTCGATGATCATCGTGGGTGCCGGTCTGAACCACTGGTACCACCTCGATATGAACTATCGCGGCCTGATCAACATGCTGATCTTCTGCGGCTGCGTCGGGCAGAGCGGCGGCGGCTGGGCGCACTACGTGGGCCAGGAAAAACTGCGTCCGCAGACCGGCTGGCAGCCGCTGGCGTTTGCCCTTGACTGGCAGCGTCCGGCACGTCACATGAACAGCACCTCCTACTTCTATAACCACTCCAGCCAGTGGCGCTACGAGACGGTTACCGCGCAGGAACTGCTGTCGCCGATGGCGGATAAATCCCGCTACAGCGGCCACCTGATTGATTTCAACGTGCGCGCTGAACGCATGGGCTGGCTGCCGTCTGCGCCGCAGCTGGGCACTAACCCGCTGCGCATTGCACAAGAGGCGAAGCAAGCGGGCATGTCGCCGGTGGATTACACCGTGAAATCGCTCAAGGAAGGCTCCATCCGCTTCGCGGCAGAACAGCCTGAGAACGGCAAAAACCATCCGCGCAACCTGTTCATCTGGCGCTCCAACCTGCTGGGCTCGTCCGGTAAAGGTCACGAGTACATGCTGAAATACCTGCTGGGCACCGAGAACGGTATTCAGGGTAAAGACCTCGGCAAGCAGGGCGGCGTGAAGCCAGAAGAAGTGGAGTGGAAAGACAATGGTCTGGACGGCAAGCTGGATCTGGTGGTGACGCTGGACTTCCGTCTGTCCAGCACCTGCCTGTACTCCGATATCGTGCTCCCAACCGCCACCTGGTACGAAAAAGACGACATGAATACCTCGGACATGCATCCGTTTATTCATCCGCTGTCTGCCGCCGTTGACCCGGCGTGGGAATCGAAAAGCGACTGGGATATCTACAAAGACATCGCGAAGAAATTCTCCGAAGTCTGCGTAGGTCACCTGGGCAAAGAGACCGACGTGGTGACGCTGCCAATCCAGCACGACTCCGCTGCCGAACTGGCACAGCCGCTTGACGTGAAGGACTGGAAAAAAGGCGAATGCGACCTGATCCCGGGCGTGACCGCGCCGCACATCATTCCGGTTGAACGTGATTACCCGGCAACCTACGAGCGCTTTACCTCTATTGGCCCGCTGATGGAGAAAATCGGTAACGGCGGCAAAGGCATCGCCTGGAACACCCAGAGCGAAATGGACCTGCTGCGCAAGCTCAATTACACCAAAGCGGACGGCCCGGCCAAAGGCCAGCCAATGCTCAACACGGCGATTGATGCGGCGGAGATGATCCTCACCCTGGCACCGGAAACCAACGGCCACGTGGCGGTGAAAGCGTGGGCGGCCCTGAGTGAATTTACCGGTCGCGACCACACGCATCTGGCGAAGAATAAAGAGGAAGAGAAAATCCGCTTCCGCGATATCCAGGCCCAGCCGCGCAAGATTATCTCCAGCCCGACCTGGTCTGGTCTGGAAGATGAGCATGTATCCTATAACGCGGGTTATACCAACGTTCACGAGCTGATCCCATGGCGCACGCTTTCTGGTCGTCAGTCACTGTATCAGGACCACCAGTGGATGCGCGACTTCGGTGAAAGCCTGCTGGTGTACCGTCCGCCAATCGATACCCGCTCCGTGAAAGCGGTGATGGGCGCGAAATCGAACGGTAACCCTGAGAAGGCGCTGAACTTCCTGACGCCGCACCAGAAGTGGGGTATCCACTCCACCTACAGCGACAACCTGCTGATGCTGACGCTGTCACGCGGGGGGCCGATTGTCTGGATGAGCGAAGCGGACGCCAAAGATCTGGGTATCGAAGATAACGACTGGATCGAAGTGTTCAACAGTAACGGCGCCCTGACGGCGCGTGCGGTGGTGAGCCAGCGCGTGCCGGCCGGGATGACCATGATGTACCACGCGCAGGAACGTATCGTGAACCTGCCGGGTTCAGAGATCACCGAGCAGCGCGGCGGTATTCACAACTCCGTGACCCGTATTACGCCGAAGCCGACCCACATGATCGGTGGCTATGCGCAGCTGGCCTACGGCTTTAACTACTACGGCACCGTAGGATCGAACCGCGATGAGTTCGTGGTGGTACGTAAGATGAAGAATATTAACTGGTTAGATGGCGAAGGTAATGACCAGGTACAGGAGAGCGTAAAATGAAAATTCGTTCACAAGTCGGCATGGTGCTGAATCTCGATAAGTGCATCGGCTGCCACACCTGTTCAGTGACCTGTAAAAACGTCTGGACCAGCCGCGAAGGTATGGAGTACGCCTGGTTCAACAACGTGGAAAGTAAGCCGGGCACCGGCTTCCCGACCGACTGGGAAAACCAGGAGAAGTGGAAGGGCGGCTGGATCCGCAAAATCAACGGCAAGCTGCAGCCGCGCATGGGTAACCGCGCAATGCTGCTGGGTAAAATCTTCGCTAACCCGCACCTGCCGGGCATTGAGGACTATTACGAGCCGTTTGATTACGACTACCAGAACCTGCACAACGCGCCGGAAAGCAAACACCAGCCGATCGCCCGTCCTCGCTCGCTGATCACCGGTCAGCGCATGGACAAAATTACCAGCGGTCCAAACTGGGAAGAAATTCTGGGCGGCGAGTTCGAAAAGCGCGCCAAAGACCAGAACTTCGAGAACATGCAGAAGGCGATGTACGGCCAGTTCGAAAACACCTTCATGATGTATCTGCCGCGCCTGTGCGAACACTGCCTGAACCCGGCGTGCGTCGCGACCTGCCCGAGCGGTGCCATCTACAAGCGTGAAGAAGACGGCATCGTGCTGATCGACCAGGACAAGTGCCGCGGCTGGCGCATGTGCATCACCGGCTGCCCGTACAAAAAGATCTACTTCAACTGGAAGAGCGGCAAGTCCGAGAAGTGCATCTTCTGCTACCCGCGTATCGAAGCCGGTATGCCGACCGTCTGCTCCGAGAGCTGCGTAGGTCGTATTCGTTACCTCGGCGTGCTGCTGTACGACGCGGACGCGATTGAGAATGCCGCAAGCACCGAAAATGAGAAAGATCTCTATCAGCGTCAACTGGACGTCTTCCTCGATCCGAACGATCCGAAGGTGATTGAGCAGGCGCTGAAAGACGGCATTCCGCAGAGCGTGATTGACGCCGCCCAGCAGTCGCCGGTGTACAAAATGGCGATGGACTGGAAGCTGGCCCTGCCGCTGCACCCGGAATACCGCACCCTGCCGATGGTCTGGTACGTGCCGCCGCTGTCTCCGATTCAGTCTGCGGCTGACGCGGGCGAGCTGGGCAGCAACGGCATTCTGCCTGACGTGGAAAGCCTGCGTATCCCGGTTCAGTACCTGGCCAACCTGCTGACCGCCGGAGATACCCAGCCGGTGCTGTTGGCGCTGAAACGTATGCTGGCAATGCGTCACTTCAAACGTGCGGAAACCGTTGACGGTGTTAACGATACCCGCGCGCTGGAAGAGGTCGGCCTGACCGAAGCGCAGGCGCAGGAGATGTACCGCTATCTGGCAATCGCTAACTACGAAGATCGTTTCGTGGTGCCAAGCAGCCACCGCGAGCTGGCTCGCGAGGCCTTCCCGGAGAAAAGCGGGTGTGGCTTTACCTTTGGCGACGGTTGCCACGGGTCAGACAGTAAATTCAACCTGTTCAACAGCCGCCGCATCGACGCGATGGATGTGACCAGCAAAACGGAGCCGCACCAATGATCGAACTCGTCATTGTTTCGCGCCTGCTCGAGTACCCTGACGCTGCGCTTGCGCAGCATCAACAGGAACTCTTTGATGCACTCGCGTCATCTGAAAACCTGGATAAAGAGGATGCCCAGAAGCTGGGCGTTTTCCTCCGCGACCTGCTGGCGCGCGATCTTCTCGATGCGCAGGCGGACTACAGCCAGCTGTTTGACCGTGGTCGTGCGACGTCTCTGCTGCTGTTTGAACACGTTCACGGTGAATCCCGCGACCGTGGTCAGGCGATGGTGGATCTGATGGCCCAGTACGAACAGCACGGCCTGCAACTCGACAGCCGCGAGCTGCCGGATCACCTGCCGCTGTACCTGGAGTATCTGGCGCAGCTGCCGAAAGAAGAGGCCCTGGGTGGTTTGCAGGACATCGCTCCCATTCTGGCGCTGCTCGGCGCGCGTCTACAGCAGCGTGAGAGCCGCTATGCCGTACTGTTCGATCTGCTGGTGAAGCTGGCGAACGCCTCGGTCGACAGCGAAAAAGTGGCGGAGAAAATCGCGGATGAAGCTCGCGACGATACCCCACAAGCGCTGGACGCCGTCTGGGAAGAAGAGCAGGTGAAATTCTTTGCTGACCAGAACTGTGGCGAGTCTGAAATCTCTGCGCATCAGCGTCGTTTTGCCGGAGCGGTGGCTCCGCAATATTTGAATATCTCTAACGGAGGACAGCACTAATGCACTTCCTGAATATGTTCTTCTTTGACATTTACCCGTATATCGCGGGCACCGTGTTCCTGGTGGGAAGCTGGCTGCGCTATGACTACGGCCAGTACACCTGGCGTGCTGCCTCCAGCCAGATGCTGGACCGCAAAGGGATGCACGTCGCGTCTAACCTCTTCCACATCGGGATCCTGGGGATTTTTGCCGGTCACTTCCTTGGGATGCTGACGCCGCACTGGATGTACGAAGCGTGGCTGCCGATTGAAGTGAAGCAGAAGATGGCGATGATCGCCGGCGGTGCTTGCGGCGTGATGACCCTGGTGGGTGGCCTGCTGCTGCTGAAACGTCGTCTGTTCAGCCCGCGCGTGCGTGCAACCACCACTGCAGCGGACATCCTGATCCTCTCCCTGCTGATGGTACAGTGCGCGCTGGGTCTGCTGACTATTCCATTCTCTGCGCAGCATATGGACGGCAGTGAAATGATGAAGCTGGTGGGGTGGGCGCAGTCCGTCGTGACCTTCCACGGCGGAGCGTCTGAGCACCTGGAGGGCGTGGCGTTTATCTTCCGTGTTCACCTTGTGCTGGGGATGACGCTGTTTGTGCTGTTCCCGTTCTCCCGACTGGTGCATATCTGGAGCGCGCCGGTGGAGTACCTGACGCGCAAATACCAGATTGTGCGTGCCCGTCGCTAATTCAGCGTCTTGATACCAACCCCGCAATCGCGGGGTTTTTTTTCGCCCCAGCCCAGGTTGTTGCCCGCTGCAGCAAACAGGATCAGCGCGCCGCCCGCCAGCTGCGTCAGGTTCAGCGAGTGCCCGAACACCAGGTTATCGACAACGATCGCCACCACCGGATAGATAAACGACAGTGAGCCGGTAATGGGGGTAGGTAGCTTCTGAATCGCGCTATAGAGCAGCTGGTACATAATGCCGGTATGGACGATGCCGAGCGTCAGCAGGATCGGCCAGGGAAAATCACCGGAAAATGACGGCCAGCTGGCAAACGGCAGAAGCATCACGACGCCCGTCAGCACCTGAATAAAGGCAATATGCTGCGGTGCGATAGTTTTCAGTTTGCGCGCAATGATTGCCGTCAGCGCGTAGAAGAAGGCCGCGGCCATTGCCAGACCGATACCCGCCAGCCATTCAGTGTCGTGGGTACCGGTCAGCTCGCTGGAGAGCAGTATCACCACGCCGCCGAAGGCGAGGAACAGCCAGCCCCATTTCACCACGCTGACGCGCTCGCCTAAAAACATCCCCATCAGGACCAGCATAAACGGCTGAGTGTTATAGACCACGGTCGAAAGACCAATAGAGATCCGCTCATAGGCTGCGAAGAGCAGCAGCCAGTTCAACACTAATGCCACACCGCCGAGAATCGCCAGCAGCAGCGTGGTGCGGGTGAGGGGGCTAAAGGGCTTTTGACTTACCCGGATAAAAATGAAAAGCGCTATTGCCCCAATAAGGCAGCGCCAGAACACCACTTCCGTCACCGGCAGACCGCTGAGCAAAACAAACGCGCCGATAGAGCCGGAAATTAACATCGCCAGACTCATCTGCCAGACGCCTTTATGTAAATCACGCATTATTCACCTCCTGATTAATAACGCTATTGTCGGAAATCGCTGTTGGGTTTTACAGGGATGAGATAAGGTTGAAGGTGTTAACTGCTTTTTTAAATTAGGTGAAACGAGTGGAATACCTTATTGATGATATCGATCGGCAAATTTTAGCCTGCCTGGTTGAGGATGCGCGCATGTCGTTGAAGGTGCTGAGCGGCCGCATTGGCCTGACCTCACCCAGCACGGCAGAGCGTCTGAAGCGGCTGGAAGAGCGGGGTGTGATTCAGGGGTATGGCGCACGTGTGAATCTCGCGGCGCTGGGGTATACGCTGCAGGCGCTGGTACGGGTGCGGCCTTTGCCGGGGCTGTTGCATAAGGTGGATAAATACATACAGGCGATGCCGGAGTGTATTGAGAGCGACAAGGTGACCGGGGAAGACTGCTTTGTGATTAGGCTGGTGGTGCGATCGATAGAACAACTGGATGCGCTGCTGGACGGGCTGGCGGAGCATGCCCAATGTAATACGTCGATTGTGAAAAGTTCGCCGGTGAAGCGTCGTTTGCCGCCAATGTAGTCGTCTGTCGCCGGGTGGCGGCTGCGCCTTACCCGGCCTACGAAAGCGGACTCGGTTCGATTTTGTTCGGGTTTTTTTGAAGTGATGGTGGTGGGGGAAGGATTACTCGGCGCGTTGCGCCTCGCCCTTCGGGTCGTTGCCTGCGGCAACGCTTTCTCGCTGCGCTCGAATCGAACCTTAGTCGAAGCTTCTCATCCTTCCCCTTGCGGAAATACATGATGCACGGTGCGAGCAGAATATTAAGTGTCATTTGAAAGTGATGGTGGTGGGGGAAGGAT